>CAZNMS010000672.1:0-4170 GCA_964573505.1 uncultured Planctomycetaceae bacterium
GATGTTGATGGCGGCGGCGACGGCTTCATTGAATCGACCGTCGAAGCCGAAAACGTCCTCTCGGGAAACTACTCGGCCGGCAACTACAACATCGTGACCGACATCCGCACGACGACCGACTTCGTCGACTATCCGAACTACGGCAACTTCGGCGTCAATCATCCTTATCCGAATGGCATTGATGATGATCGTCTCGATGACATCGCGATGCAGGTTGGCGCGACTGTAACAATTCCTGCAGGCGATTGGATGATCGGCTTCGGCAGTGATGATGGCGGCTCGCTCAAGCTCGGCGGTTTGAACTTCGTCAATGAGTACAACGTCACCGACGCGATCGGCAACAACGAGATCCGGTTCGAGTACCCGCGCGGGCATGATTGGACTGTCGGACAAATTACAGTCCCCGCAGGCGGCATCACGACGACGCTCGATGCGCTGTTCTACGAACACGGCGGCGGGGACTCGTTCGAAATCGCGATTCGCTCCGGCACTCAAGATCACCACTTCATCGACACCAATGTTTGGCAGTTGCTCGGCAACGGAGTGCTCGGATGGGGCGTGCATACGGCGGACACTTCGGGGCAGAAGACTGACGTCACGACTCAAATGAAGGGCGTCAATCCGACGAGTTGGCTGCGGATCCCATTCAACGTCGAGAGCACCTCAACCATCGAGCAGTTGCGATTGAGCCTGCGCTACAACGACGGCTTCGTTGCGTATCTCAATGGCACTGAGATCGCGCGACGGAATGCTCCGTCATCGCTGTCGGTGAACTCGGCAGCAACCGCGACGCGCAACGGAGTCATCAGCCGCGTTGCTGAAGACATTGATCTGACCGCGCGTAAGAACTTGCTCGTTACCGGCAACAACGTGCTCGCGTTTCATGGCCTCAATGTGTCGTCGGGGAACTCGACGTTTCTGATCGCGCCCGAGTTGATCGGGTCCGGTTTGCAGATTGCTCCGCCGCAGTACTTCGCGACTCCGACGCCCGGTGCGATCAATCAAGATGCGTTCTTCGGTCAGGTGAAGGACACGAGGTTCAGCTTCGATCGCGGCATCTATACCGAGCCCATCAACGTTGCGATCACGACGGCAACGAGCGGTGCGACCATTCGCTACACGACCGACGGTAGCACGCCTTCGGAAACGAATGGCTCGACGTACTCAGCACCGCTTGCGATCTCGCAGACAACGACGCTGCGAGCAATGGCTTTCAAGACCGGCTTCGAACCGTCGGACGTCGATACGCAGACCTATCTGTTTCTGGCTGACGTCATTCAGCAATCGCCCAATGAAGAAGCTCCGCCGGGCTTCCCGTCGTCACCGATCAATGGGCAAGACGTCGATTACGGAATGGATCCGGCGATCGTGAATGATCCGACATTCGGGCCGCAGTTGATTGACGCGCTGCGTGCCTTGCCGTCGATCTCGGTCGTGACTGATGTTGCGAACTTGTTCGATCCCTCGACCGGCATCTACGTGAATCCCTACGGCAGCGGCACCGCATGGGAGCGCGCGTCGTCCGTCGAACTCATTAACCCCGACGGCAGCGACGGCTTTCAGATCAATGCCGGATTGCGAATTCGCGGCGGCTTTAGTCGCTCGACCGACAACCCAAAGCACTCGTTGCGGCTCTTCTTCCGCGAGCAGTACGGCGAGAGCAAGTTGCAGTATCCACTCTTCGGCAATGAGGGAGCCGATGAGTTCGATGCAGTCGATCTCCGCACCGCTCAGAACTACTCATGGTCCTTTGGGGGTGACGGAAACTACACCTTCACTCGCGATGCTTTTAACCGCGACACGCAACGAGATCTCGGTCAGCCCTACACGCGCGGCCGGTACTATCACGTCTATCTCAACGGCCAATACTGGGGGCTCTATCAGACTCAAGAGCGTTCGGAGGCCGACTTCGCTGCGACGTACTTCGGCGGCACTGATGACGACTACGACGTCGTGAAGGTCGAGGCCGGGCCGTACACGATCAACGCGACCGACGGAAATCTCGACGCATGGCAGCGGCTTTGGGAGCAGTCCAATCAGATCGCTGCCTCGACGACTCAGTCTGACCGCTATGCCCGCTACATGGCGTTGCAAGGTCGCGACTCGGACGGCAGCGAAGATCCGAATCAAGAGGTGCTGCTCGATGTCGACAATCTCGTCGACTACATGCTGATCGCGTTCTATGGCGGCAATCTCGATGCCCCGATCTCAGCGTTCCTCGGCAACAATGCGCCGAATAACTGGTACGGCATCCGCAACCGCACGACGCGCGACGGCTTCCGGTTCTTCGCGCATGACTCCGAGCACACGTTGCTCAACGTCTTCGAAGATCGCACGGGACCATTCCCCGCCGGACAAGGCTTCGAGCAAAGCAACCCGCAGTGGATTCATCAGCAACTGATGTTCGTTGACGAGTACCGGCTGAAGTTTGCCGACCGCGTGCAGGAACTTTTCTTCCATGATGGGCCGCTGACGCCTCAAGTCGCGGCGGCTCGCATGCAAGAACGAGCGAATCAACTGAGCTTTCCTGTCATTGCCGAGTCCGCACGCTGGGGCGATTCGAAACGCGGCGAGTTCGATCCGCCGCTGACGCGCGACGATTGGTTCGCAGCGATCGACCGGATCAACAACGACTTCTTGCCCGAACGCAGCAATCGCATTGTCGAGCAGCTCAAGAACACTCAACTCAATGGCGGTGAAGGAGCCGCTCCGCTTTACCCGAGCCTCTTGCCGCCCGAGTTCAATCAGCATGGAGGGCAAGTGACACCCGGCTTCGATCTGCGCATGGCAGCACCGGTCGGTCAGATTTATTACACACTCGACGGCAGCGACCCGCGCTTGCCCGGCGGAGCGGTTTCATCAACCGCGCAGCCTTTCTCAAGCAGCGTTTCAACGACGACGTTCATTGCGCGCGGTGCTCAATGGAAGTATCTCGACAACGGCAGCGATCAAGGCACGGCATGGCGCGAGACCGCCTTTAACGACGCCTCATGGGCGAGCGGCAACGCAGAACTCGGCTACGGTGATAACGACGAAGCAACGACCGTCAGCTTCGGCGGCAACGTGCTCGATAAGTACGAGACGACTTACTTCCGCAAGTCGTTCAACGTCGGTGACCCGAATGCGATTCAGCAGTTGGCGCTGACGCTCAGACGCGACGACGGCGCGGTCGTCTACCTCAATGGGCAAGAAGTGGCGCGATCGAACATGTTTGATGGAGACATCAATTTCGAATCGCTCGCGGCCGGTCCCGCTGACGAAACGACGTTCTACGAATTCGTTCTTGATCGCAGCTTGCTCGTTGCCGGAACCAACGTGCTCGCGGTTGAGATTCATCAAGTGTCGCGCGACAGCAGCGACATCAGCTTCGATGCCGATCTGATTGGCTCGGTCTTCTCGGGGACATCGCAGCCGCTCAGTCAATCGGCGCTCGTGAAGTCGCGAACGCGAGCGCAAGACGGAAGTTGGTCGGCGCTCAATGCGGCTCAGTTCTTCATCAATGCCGCGCCGACTTCGACGACGCTTGCGATCACCGAACTCAACTTCAATCCGCTGCCGCCGACGAGTGCTGAGCTTGCTCTGAACTCCGCATGGACGCGCGAGTCGTTCGAGTTCATCGAACTGCAAAACGTCGGAACGCAAACGCTCGATCTGCCCGGAGTGAAGTTCACGGACGGCGTGCTCTTCGACTTCACCGACAGCACTGTCACAATTCTGACACCGGGGCAACGAGTCGTCGTCGTCAGTGATCTCGCGGCGTTCCGAGCCCGCTACGGCAACGGACCGCTCGTCGCCGGAACTTATACGGGCACGCTCAGTGACAACGGCGAACTCGTGACGTTGCTCGATCGAGATGCCGGCACGCTCGCGAGCTTCAGCTTCGATGACGGTGCCGGTTGGCCCGATCGAGCGGACGGACTCGGAGCAACGCTCGAAGTGATCGCGACGACGGGCGACTACAACGCGAGCAGCAATTGGCGCGCGAGCGTTGAAGTCGGAGGCACTCCGGCCGCGGCGGGATTGGGGACGTTGTCGAGCATCGTCATCAACGAAGTGCTGACGCATACCGACTTGCCGCAAGTGGACTCGATCGAACTCTTCAACCCGACGACGTCGAGCATCGACATCGGCGGTTGGTATTTGAGCGACATCAACGGCGACTATCAGAAG
>CAZNMS010000673.1:0-4170 GCA_964573505.1 uncultured Planctomycetaceae bacterium
CGCGTAGTTCTGGTCCGCTGCTTTGCGGAACCAACGAACGGCTTCAGCTTCGTCCTTCGCCACGCCGCGACCGTCGCGATACATGGCACCGAGCCATTCCTGAGCCGGCGCGTAGTTCTGGTCCGCGGCTTTGCGGAACCAACGGACGGCTTCTGCTTCGTCCTTCGCTACGCCTTTGCCGTCTGCATAAGCTTGGGCCAGATTGGTCTGACCCATCCAATGGCCTTGTTTGGCGGCTTTCTCGTACCAGACGAAAGCGGCTTTCTTGTCCTCAGGAACATTGATGCCTTTGTCGAATGTGAATCCGTATTGGACTTGAGCGATCGGGTCGCCTCGTTCGGCGAGGCGCTGCAATTCGGGCATCGCCTTGCGATACCACTTCTCGCCTTCTTCTTTGTCCTTCGCCACGCCACTGCCGTTGATGTAGTCGTCTCCGACAAACGTCATGGCCAATGTGTGCCCGCGTTCGGCGGCACGACGGAAGGCCAACCGGGCTTCGCGAGCGTCAATCATCGCTCCCATGCCGGAATACTTGGCGAGGCCCAGTACGTAGTCCGGATCGTCAGCGGCTAGGCCGGTAGGGGTGAGATGCTTGCTCTCTTTCAGCATCGCTTGGACCAAGTCCGCGAAATGCTCGACGAGCACTTCGCGTTGAATCGTGCCGTCCTCGGCACGGAGCCGACCGAAGACGCGGGCTAAGGCGGGGACTTGATCCAAGCTCTTCAAGAACTCTGGCGGAGTGACTCCGACTTCAGCGGCGGTTTGCTTGAGGTCGAGTTGCCGCTCGAAGGCCCCGGCTAAGGCATAGACCGGTTCGGTGGTGCTCAACGCGGCACCGCTGGCCAGCACCGCTTGGCGGAAACGCTCTGAGTCGGCGGCGAGCAACTCGTCGAACTCGGACTTGCTGGGATAGAGCGCCAGGATGGTTTCGGCATCGGCTCGGGAGAACGCAGTCGGGTTCTGGTCGACGTGCTTTCGGATCTGGTCCGTGACGGCCAGCATGCCCTTGTTGTGGCACGACATGCAGGAGATCCCATTCACGACCGCACTGTCACCCTGCTTCGAGTCCTTCACGATGTTGGTCGGGGCTTTGTCGATTCGCTTTCCGACGGCATCCACCAGCAAGTACGCCTGCAAGCCGTTCGGCAAGTTGAAGATGATCTCGCCGCCATCATGCTTGAAGAGTTTTTGACTTTCGCCCGGTCCCAACGGTGCCTGAAAGATGTTCTGCCGACCGACATTGCCCGCGAAGTCGTAGCTCTTCCAATAGGCACCGTGAGGCGACTCATGTCGCTCGACCATCCGGTTATTGCGCGAGACTCCCGACGTGTTGAAGCCGGCGCGTTTCACTTGCTCGGACTGGATGTTGTCCGCGACATCGACCTTCAACAGCTTTTCGAGTTCATCCGCTGTCGTCGGCAGTTCGAGCAAGTCGTGATACAGCGGCGGACGCGAGGCGATGAACACAAACCAGTCGGCTCGAATGGCGGGGACCTCCGTCCGAGCGATGTCATAGGCAGCTCGGGCGGATCGCGATTCATAGGTCACGCCATACGGGTTGACCTCGACGATGCGGTTCCAAGTGGACTCCTTCCAGCGGTAGTCACGCAGGTCGATGCGAAAGATCGTCTGAGCCGAATCAATCGCCTGCGGCACAACCACCATTCGGCCCCAGGACAGGCTATTGATCAGCTTGGAGAGGCCCGCGCGATAGCTCTGTAATTCGTCCTCACTGAGCCCCGAGTTGTAGAGATGCGTGATCGTGAAATATCTGAGGAAGCGCCGAGAACGCTCGTTGGCCTTGAGCTGGTCTTGATGGATCAAGTCCATGACGTCGGTGTTGCTGATGAACTTGCGCGGTTCGACGCTGGCATTGAATTCCGGAGCGCCGGCGTCAATCCATTTCCGCAACGTGGCGAGGTCTTCAGGACTGGGCCGAGCGGTGATCTTCTTGCCGTTGGCATCACGATCCGGCGGCATCTCTTCGGATCGAATTCTCTTCAACAACAATGACTGCCCGGCCTCACCAACGACGACTTTGCCCGTCGACACGAGCCGATTGCGATTCAAGACGAAGTTCAGATTGCCTTCGTTCGATCCATTCTGGCCATGACACGCATAGCAATGCTTTTCGAGCACGGCTTTGGCCTGCCGAGCAACCTCAGGGATGTCGGCGGCAGCGACCGGAAGAGAACACGAGGCACCAATGGCCAAGGTGGCGACAAGCATCTTCATAACAGGCTTCCTCCAAGAGTGATGGGAACGCTCATCGTCATGAGCGATAGGGAAACGCTCGCGACGCGCGATCCTTCCCGAGATTCTGAAAGATTTCCGGGACGTGTGCAGCCGTAGGCCAGCCTCTCCGAGGCTGGCGTCTTCTGCGAGGCGCGGTTGCTGATCTGATCGCCGGACGGAACTGGCTCATTGCGGCGGTGGATGGCGTGTTGTGTTGTGATGGTGAGTCACGGTGGCTGGTGCAGAGCTTTGGTTGGGACTCGGAGTGGCGGTTTGGGAGTGATCGCGATTTGCAGAAGACCCAGCCTCGGAGAGGCTGGGTTACGACAACTCCTCAGCGCGCTTTCGCAAGACGTTGATCAGCGTTTGCACGGTCGCGTTTGCTTCGTCGCGGATGTCTGCGAAGGGACGCTTGTCGGCATTCAAGTCGGCAAGGGCAGCGTTCAGCTTTCCTCGCCACTTCTGGCAGCGTTCCTTCAGCCATTGGCGATCGGCCGAGTCGGAGAACTGAGGGTGCTCGGCGGCTAAGAGCGTGTCGCAGCCATGTATGAATTCTTGCAGGCTGCGTTTCAGCATTGCACGGTCACTGAAACGATTCGGAGTCCAATCGTCTTCGACAATCTGAGCGAGATGGTGACAGTAAGCCGGTGCATTCAACTGAGCGGTGAAAGCTCCTGGACGATCGAAGCCCCACTGCGAATTCGATCTCGGCCAAAACCACAACATCGCGAAGAGGATGCTCGCGGCAATCGATCCCCAGACGAAAAGAACGCGGCGACGCGACTGTTGCAACTCGACCGTGGAATCCACAGAGAGGCTTGAGGAGATCTTCTCCCACGAAGTCTTAAGGGCTACCTGCATCTCAGTGTCGAGAGGTAGCTGGCTCCAATATGAGCCGCCGTGTTCCAGCACCTGCTCTTGAAGTTCGAGCAGCAGACGCGGAGTGCGAAGGAGTTGTCGAAGCTGTTGCGGGTGAAGCTGACTCAACCCCGACCGAAAGATGAGCGGCAGTTGCTCGCCGCAAACTTGATTGAGCGTCAGTTCTGGTGAATCAGGGATGCCGTGCAGAACCTGCAACTCCTCGACGCACTCGGCCAGATGCAGGCCGACCAGTTGCTGTTCGAGCCAACTCGCCCACAGCGCAGGATCATCTGGAATGGTGAGTGACGTGAAGCTCATGACGACTTCAACTTCTGTTCGATGCAGTGCTTGACCAACACGCGGCCTCGATTGGCTCGCGAGGCGACAGTGCCTTCTGCGATCCCCAACCTCGCCGCAATGTCGCGATCTGATTGGCTAGCCTCAGTTGTGAGCTTCAACTTCAAGACCGCGACGAAGTCTCCCCCCAGTTCCTGAAGGCATTCACGCAACGCTGCGAGCTCTTCGGCTCGTGTTGCGTCCTCCATTGGCGCTGGTTGCTCACCGGAATCCAGTTGGGAAGTTCGTCGCACTATGGCACGGCGAATTGCATCCATCGCCACATTGCGTGCGATCGTCAACAACCATCCCATGACAAGCCCGTCGAGTTTCAGATGCCGACGCTGCCACGCTTTCAACCACGTAACTTGAGCAACCTCATGTGGATCAATTGGAGGCCGGCAGATCGACGTTGCGAAGGCCAAGACTCGGTGACCGTATCGCTTATAGACACGTTCAAACGCGACGCGATCTCCGCCAGTGACGCGTTGCCATAAGTCGTCGTCCGAGAGGTCGTCATGAGAGGTACTCGTAATCATGAGGGAACGATAAGGCGGTTATTCGAACTGGCTCAAACGAACAACCGAAAGACGTCGCTGACGAGATAACGCGGAACCTCAGTGAAGCTTCCCAACAATTGCCAAAATCGGCTGAGTTCAGATCTAGCGAGGCTCCGCCTCAGCCCCGTAGGTCAGCCTCTCCGAGGCTGACTCTTTTGCGCGGCGCCGTCGGCCGTGA
>CAZNMS010000674.1:0-4167 GCA_964573505.1 uncultured Planctomycetaceae bacterium
CCATAAGTCCAATGGCGACGCAGCTCCGGCCATAAAGAGCTGCACGATGCGCTTCGCCTTTGCCGGGCGATGTAACCTTTTAATCACCCCGCCCGTGCCGGACGTCAGTGGCTCGGCAGTGAGCCCTTCAGCTTGCAACAGCGCAGCGAGTGCGAGTGATCCGAAGCCGTGAGCGGACTGCCATAAGAATTCGCGGCGAGATGATTGAGTCATGAGCGTGCTCCTAACGTCTTGATGATGCGGCGAGTGATTGCATCTCAAGCGCGAGCAGTCCGCAACACAGGACGTGCGGTTCTAACGCGATAGCGCACCTTCCATTCTCCGTAGCCGAAATCGTCAGATTTCGGACGGCAGAAAAGCCTGAAATCTCACGATTTCAGCGACATGGTGCGCTGAAGAAATAACGCCACGGGCAAGAGTGCCCGTCCTACATCGGAGTTGGTCCGCAGCGCTGCTAGGCCGCTGCGTCTTCCAATCGCTGCAGGCGACCATTCGCGAGGCGCACGATGCGATGAGCTTGCGCGGCGATCGATTCGTCGTGCGTCACCATCACGACGGTCAGTTGCTGCTCGGCGTTGAGTCGCTTCAGCAAGTCGATGATGCCGCGACCGGTTTGTGCGTCGAGATTTCCGGTCGGCTCGTCGGCTAGCAGGATCTGCGGCTGCGCGACTAAGGCGCGAGCGATCGCCGCTCGCTGCATTTCACCGCCGGAAAGCTCGGAAGGTTTGTGCTTCAGCCGATGAGTCAGCCCGACTGTGTCGATCATCGCGCGAGCACGGTCTTCGTACTCGCCCTTCTTCCGCCAGTAGGTCAGTGCCGAGTCGCGGATCATCAGCGGAGCAAGCACGTTCTCAAGCACGCTGAGTTCGGGCAGCAAGTGGTAGAACTGAAAGATGAAACCGAAGACGCGGTTTCGCAGTTCATCGCGCGTCGAGTCCGGCAAGTCGTCAACGCGACTGCCTTCGATGTGAATTTCGCCGACGGTCGGCTTATCGAGCAGTCCCATCAAGTGGAGCAGGGTGCTTTTGCCCGATCCCGACTGACCGACGATCGAGACCAATTCTCCGCGCCGAATATGGAAGTCGACGCCGCGCAGAACCGGGATCTTGTGCTGACCCTTGAGATAGATCTTCTCGACAGCGATCGCAGAGAGGTACGGCGTTGACGGTGAAGGACTCGGCATAGGGGACTCGAATGTTGGTGTAGGAAAACCGACACATCTCAGTGGGGCATCACCGCCGACGCTCCGCACGTCTATCGCGGCGGAGAGATTGATCTACTCGTAACGCAGTGCTTGCACGGGATGCAGCTTCGCGGCTCGACGTGCGGGCAAGATGCTTGCCATCACGGCAATCGCGACTGCTCCGACCGCGACCCATGTGACGGTGAAGGCGTTGACGTCGGTCGGGATTTTCGGGAAGTAATAGATCCGCTCGTCAAAGACTTTGCGGCCCGTGACGACTGCTAAGAACGCTTCGATCTCGTTGATGTACCGCACGAAGAGCAGTCCCAATCCGACACCGACGCCGCTGCCGACCATTCCCAGTCCGAGGCCATACAGCAGGAAGATCGACATCACGCCGCGCGAACTCGCGCCGAGCGCCTTAAGGATGCCGATGTCGCGAGTCTTCTCGACCACAATCATGAAGAAGATCGCCAAGATGCCGAATCCGGCGACTGCGATGATCAAGAACAGCAAGACGTTGAGAATGGCGGATTCAATGTCGACGGCGGCGAGCAGCGGGCCTTGCTTCTGCTCCCATGTTTTCACGGAGAATTGGTGTCTCGGGAAAACGTGCTCGAGCAACTTCACAACCTTTGCGGCCTGATTGTAATCCTTGAGCTTGATCTGAATTGCCGTGACGGCGCGCTCTTGAGTTTGCGGGTCGATCATCCCCCGAATCTCTTGCAGGTAATCGAGATTACAGAAGACGAGGCTTGAGTCGTACTCGCTCATGCCGCTCTTGTAGAGGTCGACGACGGTCGCCGGAAAACTGACGGGACGCGGCGGGCGTCCGGCGCTGACGGTTGTGATCTTCACATCGTCGCCGGGTTCAACGCCGCGACGCACGACGAGATTGCCGTTCTCGTCTTCCATCAGCCATTCGACGAGCCCCGCGCCGATGATGACGCGACCTTTGCAGGGTCCATTCGGATCGGCGGGATCGAAGCCGGCTTCGGGGCCATTGCCGGGAGCGGCGAATTCATTCTTCTGAAAGATGTCGCCATCAACGCGACGAGTAGTGGGCTGCTCGGGTTCTTCGGCACCGACTTGCTGAATGCGATTGGTTTGCGTCCCGGCAACTCCTTCAGCGCTCGCCGTCTGCACGGCAGAGGCTTGCCCGTCTTCAAACTTCGGGGCAGCTTCGTCGAACTTAGGACGCTCAACGGGAGCCAGTTCTCGCGCCGGTTCACTCTGTTGGAATAATTGCATGCGGTCACGAACGCGCTGCATCTTCTCGTGACGATAGGCGGCTGCTTGCTCGGTGAGTTCCCATCCGAGTTTTTCCGTCTTCTGTCGCAGAGGAGCTCGCACGAGCACGCCTTTTTCACGCAGCTCTTTGTAGCTATCGAGGTGCTCAGCAAAGGGGCCGACTTGCGACTTCGTCTCCGGCTCGATGCCGACGAGTTCAACGGGTCGCGGAATCCATTGGCCGCCGCGCGAGAAGTGCATCAGTCCGAAGACTTGCACGGTCGAGGTCATCGCGTCGATCTGATCGCCTGCCGCGCGTCGCGCGAGCTTCATCAGTGCTTCGGGATTGGGCTCACCGTCATAGCTATGCGACTCGATGATGATGTCCGCGAGGATGCCGTTGATGCGCGTTCGCATCTCCGTCGCGAAGCCGGACATCACGCTGTTGACGACGATCATCGTCGCGACGCCGAGCATCACACTGAGAATACTGGCCAGCGCGATGTAGCGCGTGCGGAGATATCTCACGCACAGCAACAATTTATACATAGCCACTCCATTGGCTGAGTTTCGAAGAGGTCGGCCTCAAGCAAGGCGGCGAACCATTGCGGAGCCCCATAAGACCGTCAACACGAAGTTGACGGTGAGAGTGTCTCACTCGTTTAACCGCACGCCCATCGGGCTGCGCTTCTGCCTGAGAACGGCAACGACTCGTGCACTCGGCTGATGGTCGCTGCGACGTCGCCTCCTGCGGATGGCAAAGCCGCACTGCGGATGTAAGAGGCGTCACACTACGGAGCGTCTTGAGTGTGCTCGCTCGGGCGACGGGATGACTGTTGGATGGCGCTGACGTCGGGCGTGAGTTCGGGGGCGCTTGTTGCTCGATGAGCGCGGCCCGATGGGCACGCGGTTAAACGATGCGCTTAGCGCGTCTTCTTGCGGCGTTCTTCGGCGGCGCGCGCGAGGGATTCGTAGTAGTCGCGAATCAATTGCTCGTACTGCGGCAGCATTTTCTCATTGGTCGCGTTCAGCATTTGCTCGCGCATCGCCGGCGGTAAGTGGCCCCATACTTCGTCGATCAAGGCGCGACGCTTCGCGAGTTCCGCCGTTCGATCGCTGACTTTGCGCTGCAACTCTTTGTCGCTCGACTCGCCCGCTTTGCCTTCTTTGCGCTGCTGATCAGATCCGGCGCCCGTGCCTTGCTGCTGCTTATTGGCTTGCTGTTGTTGCTGCTGAGACAGCGACTTCTGTTGCTGCTTCTGATTCTGCTGTTGCTTGTCTTGCGAGTTCTCTTGCGAGTCGGATGAGGAGTCAGCGGGCGCGGGCGGCTGCTTGAGCTTCTCAATCAGCTTGTCGATGTCGCTGAGTATCGACTTCTGCCGCTGCTGCGTTTCTTCGGAGACGTCGCGACCGGCGAGCTTCTTACTGACGGCCCGCATCGACTCGACCGTGCGGTTGAGTTCGTCGGGCGACTTCTCGGGGAGAGTGCCTTCAGCGGGCTGCTTCTCGGTCGGCAATCCGGGGGCGAACTTTTCGAGCAGCTCGTCATCGACGGATTTCTTTTTGTCTTTGAGCGGCGCGGAGTCTTTGCCATTCGGCTGCGGTGCCGGTTTCGTTTCGTCCTTTGCTTTCGGCGGTTCCTTTGTCGGCTCTGCTTGCAGCGGTGCCGCGAAGAGTTCCTCACCGGGCGCGCCGGCATAATGGATGAGGAACACTGGTACGACGGACTTGTAGTCCGTCGAACGTCGTGAGAA
>CAZNMS010000675.1:0-4162 GCA_964573505.1 uncultured Planctomycetaceae bacterium
TCCGATTCTGCAACGCGGATGTGCGATCGTTGCTTCCGAGTCGGTTATCAGTGGTCTTGCGCAGAATTTCCGAGTGCGGAAAGTTCCGATCTGACAGGTGAGTCGCTCACTACAACCGGCAAAATCGGCATGCTCGCCCTAGACCCGCTAATTCACCGAATCGTTGCGAAGATAGAGCGCCGCACTTCGCGTCCTTTCCGAAATACTTGGCTGAACGATCGGTCGTAGCAATCGCGGCGGTTCAAGCGGGGATGCTGGATGCGTCATCCGCAGCGGACTGCGGGCCTATAGCGATTGCAACCTTTGGAAATCCGCCGAAATGAGGCTCAAGTTGCGGCCTTTAACGGCAGTCGGGTTTCTGCCCTTGACAGCATTTCAATCGCCTTAAAGTCGCTGACCCGGTCGGGCCGAAAGTAATGGTCAGACGGTTGGCGACCGGCGATCGCAGAATGCGGATTGCACGGAGTTGGCTTGGAGCCACAAAGTCACGCTGTCAACGGCGGAGGGACGGCAGGAACACGTCCTCAAGGGTTTGGTGCTAGGCGATTGGCATCAAAGTCTGATTCCGTCGAACCCCTGGAAAACGAGTTTCCTCGAGGAAGCGAAACGGAGTCACAAGAGTTCGCAACTGTGTTGTGCCGATGTTTCGGCACGTGGCTGTCTGGCGGAGACGGACAGTTACAGGTCACTGGAGACAAACCCCGACCCAACACCACGGTGATTCTCGAACGGACCCAGCGGTTAGAGAATTCACCTTCGTAGGGGGGAGCAGGTTGGACGGCTGAGCCCGGCCACCCCGCTTAGAAAGTTCAATTGGAGCCCGCGATGAAGACGATCTTCACTACTGGACAGGTAGCAAAGATCTGCAAGGTAGCACCCCGCACTGTTAGCAAATGGTTCGATTCGGGTCGCCTACGCGGATATCGAATTCCCGGTTCACAAGACCGACGAATTCCGCGTGAGCACTTGATTCGCTTCCTCAAGGAGCATGGTATGCCCTTGGGTGAACTCGAAGACGAGGCGATGGGCAAGATATTGCTCGTCGGTGCCGAGACTTCGATTCGCTCCTCTCTTAATGAGATGATGGGTAACGATGACTTCAAGATCGAAACTGCCCAAAGCGGTTTCGAAGCTGGCATTCAGGCCGAGTCTCTGCATCCCGATTGCGTCGTCGTTGACTTCGCAATGGGTCGCCAAGAGGCACTGCTAATCGCGCAGAATCTTCGCCGAAACCCAGAGTACGGTGAGACCATTCTGATTGGTTTGCTGAGCGACGATGACCATGCGGTTGGCTTTGACCGCACGATTTTCAATGAGACCTTCCGAAAGCCGTTCGACTCGGCTTTGCTGGCAGAGCGCATCCGCACTCTCGTCGGACGGAAGAAGCAGTTGAATTAGTTTGGGAAATGGGTCGGGTATCCAGGGGATTCGACAATGAGAGTTGTCGGCAAGGAAGTCGGCAAGCACTCGCCCTGACCACTGCTCCAAGCTGTAGATCAAGTTACAAAGCTCATCAGAGATTTCAGTAAATCAAGCGTCAGAAAATCAGTAAGCACGGCTAGGAACGATTCCTAGCCGTGCTTTTTTTATGCGCCGGGTTTGGGCGCAATGCGGCGATGGGTCGGAAGTGGGGGCGGACCTGCGGTTTGTGATTGGGGTTTGTCTGACGGCGAGATGGGAAAGGAAGATGTGGGTCGGTCCCCGCTTCGGCACGGGATGGAATCCCATGCTACGGGGGCGGTCTTGTTCGGCTACTCTCTGCGCTCGGTGTGATGCATCACGGTTTGAGATCACTCAGTTCGCCGATTGGGACCGACGCATGATTCAGTTTCAGTACCCCGAACTCGCTCTGCTAGCAGTGCCGATTGGGCTGCTCTATCGACGTTGGGGACAAGCACGCGGCGTCACCGGCTATCTGCGGATGGCGTTGCTGATCCTGCTGCTCGTCTCGCTGACGGGGCCTCGGTTCAATCTCAGCGGTCGCGGGATTGATGTGATTGTTGTGGCGGATCGCTCGGAGTCTTTGAGTTCGGAGTCGCAGGCCAACATCCGCGAGCTGCTGACCAACATGCAGAATCACGTCCGCAGTAGTGCGGGCGATCGCATGGCGCTCGTGACGTTTGGCTCGGAAGCACTCGTTGAGTTTGAGTTGTCGGACCAGAACCGCCTCACGGAGTACGCGCGAGAGATCAATCCGAATGGCAGCGATCTGAATGCAGCAATTCTTACAGCTCTCGATCGCGTGAATCCCAATCGCCCGGCTCGCATCCTCGTGCTGTCTGATGGCGAGTCGAATGGTCGGGATCCCCTGAGTGCGGCGCGGCGGGCTCGTGAAGAGAAGGTGCCGATTGATTGCCGCGTGTTTGAGCGATTGAAGGTCGGAGATGCCGCCGTCGAGTCGGTTCAGTTACCCGAGTCAGTGGCGCCGCGCGAGCCGTTTCAGTTCTCTGTTTGGGTGCATGCCGATCGTGAGACGAATGGCATCGTTCGCGTGCTGCGCGAGGGAGAGCCGATTGCGGAACAGAGGCGAGAACTTGTTCGCGGCATGAACCGATTGCTGTTCCGCGACGTGCTGCCGGAGAGTGGCTTCTATCGGTACTCGATCGAGTTGCTCTGCGAGGGCGATCCGGTGACTGAGAACAATGTCGGGGCGGGTGTTGTTCGTGTTGAGGCGGGGCCGCGCGTGCTTGTGCTCAATAAGGATGGTGCGAAAGGCAATCTCGTCCGAGCGATGGAGGCGGCGCAGATCCCCGTTGATGTTGCCGCTGCGAAGTCGCATCCGGTCACTCAAGATGCGCTCGATCGTTATCGAGCCGTGATTCTGGAGAACGTCCCGGCTGATCATCTCGGCCGCTTGAAGATGGAGCGGCTCGTCCAGTTTGTTGAGGATCTCGGCGGCGGGCTGATGGTGACCGGCGGTAAGAGCAGTTTCGGCACCGGCGGCTACTTCAAGAGTCCGCTGGATGAGGTGCTGCCGGTTTCGATGGAGCTACGCGAAGAGCATCGCAAAGTTCGCGTTGCGATTGCTATTGCTCTCGATCGCTCCGGCAGCATGAGTGCTCCGGTTGCGGGCGGAAAAGTGAAGATGGATCTCGCGAATCTCGGCACGGCTGAGTGCGTGAAGATGCTCTCCGCGCAGGACATGGTCGCAGTCTTCGCGGTCGATAGTGCTCCGTACGAGATTCAGCCGCTGACCAATGTCGACAACCCGCAGGCGATCACTCGCAAGGTCATGAAGATTCAAAGTCAGGGCGGCGGGATCTATGTCTATGAGGCGCTCGTCGCGGCGGGCAAGGCTCTCGCGAAAGCCGACGGCTATTCGACGCGGCACATCATTCTTTTCTCTGATGCCTGCGACAGTGAGGAGCCCGGTGCCTATCAAGCTCTGCTCAAAAAGTTCGAGGCGTCGAACATCACGGTGAGCGTGATTGGGCTCGGCACAAAGACCGACGTGCATGCGCCGCTGCTGGAAGACATCGCGAAGCTCGGGCATGGCAACATCATGTTCTCGGCGGATCCTCAAGAACTGCCGCGACTCTTCACTCAAGACACGATGAGCATCGCGCGCAACACATTCATCGTGAAAGACGATGTCGACCCGCAGGGCATCCCGTCGAAGATCATCCCGGATGCGCGGCTGATTGGTGATTTAGAGACCGGCAATTTTCCGAGGATCGACGGCTACAACTTGAGCTACCTCAAGCCTGATGCGACTGCCGCCATCGTGACGACTGATGAGAGCAACGCGCCGCTCGCTGCTGCATGGCATCGGGGACTGGGGCGAGTCGCTGCGTTGACGATCGAGGTTGATGGGCCATTCACCGGAGCCCTCAATCAGTGGGAGCACTACGAGGATTTCTTGGCGACTCATGCTCGATGGCTGCTCGGGAGCACGAACCCCGAGCAAGTCTTTGTGAAGATCGAGCAGTCGGGACAAGACGCGCTGATGTCGGTTGAACTTGATCCCGATCGTCCGCATCAAGACGAGTCGCAGCCGCCGAAGCTCGTGATCATTCCGCCGGGCTCGGAACGCGAGAAAGTCATCGAGCCCGACTTCGTTTGGACCGGCCCGCATACACTCGAAGCGCGCTTTCGAATGGATCGCATCGGGGCTTATCGAACGCTCGTGAAGACGAGTGCGAAGCAATTCAGTCGCGGTCCC
>CAZNMS010000676.1:0-4161 GCA_964573505.1 uncultured Planctomycetaceae bacterium
AGTTTTGGCTATTTCGTAACAGATTCCGCTTCCTGACGGGCGCGGCTCTGCAACCTCATCATGAACCATGCCCAATTTGGCGATCGAGGCACGCGATGCTTACGAACTTGCGCAAAAGCCGTTGAACCCCCGACACAAGGTCGGGGGCGTCTCAATCACAGCTTCGGAGAGTCACGCTACGGCAATTCGCAGTGCGATCGCATGGTAGCAATGAGGCAGATAACCATCGGGGCAAGCCCGATGGGGACGGATTCAATCATTGCATCAAACGTCGTTGAGCACGCTGCGATTCACAGTCCGGCTGCGGTCGGGCAAGAGATATTGTTATTCGCTTTTTAAGTCACATCTGAGGGTCGGTCTGCATGTCAAAATCCCCTGCATGGCTTCCGCGCGGAGTTGATCCCGCGATTCCATTTGGACTAATTGCTGCTGCCATTTATTTTTCGATTATGTGGCTGACGCCGGCGTTGCACGGTTCCGTGCTTTATCAATATACCGCTCACGAGCCGGTAGAAATTGTCATTGTCACATTCTTGCTCTGCGGAGTCGCGGACATCGTGCTCAAGGGGGCGGCGTTTCCTCGCGAGAAGATGGCGCTGTCACAGAAGTGGCTACCAGCGCGGCAGGGGCGAGAACCGGCTGCTCATGCCGCAAAGTTATTGAACGAGATCAAGCAGCGACCTCAGTGGGCTCAAGAGTCGCGAATGGGCAAGCGGTTGATCGCGGCGTTGTCGTTCGTGACCGAAAAAGGCAAAGCCGAAGACTTTCCCGAGCACCTGCAATATCTCGCGGATCAAGACGACGACCATTCGCACGCGAGCTTCGGGCTGATTCGATTCGTGATGGGTGCTTCTCCGGTGCTCGGCTTTTTGGGCACTGTGATCCACTTCGGTTCGGCGTTGAGCGGGAACTCGTATGACGACCTTGCCGATCGCTTGCCGAACGTCGTGAGTCAGATGGGTGCGGCCTTCAATACAACGACTGTCGCGCTCGCTTCGGCGCTGTCGATGATGCTCGCGCTGTTTCTGTTAGAGCGGATTGATCGCGGCATCGTGCGGCAGATTGATCGCTACCTCGAACGCGAAGTCGCAAACCGCTTTGAGATCAATGATCCGAGCATCACTCCGTTCTTGAGTGTGCTGCAGTCGGCGAATGACGAAGCCCTGAAGTCGATTCAGGCGACGCTCAGTGCGCAAGTCACTCAATGGAAGGCGTCGTTAGAGCAAGTCTTCGAACTCATGACGTCGCGGCAGCAACAAGAATTACATCAATGGCAGACCGCGCTCACGGCGTTGCAGCAGCGGCATGATGCGGCGGATGCAGCGATGACCGAGCGGCTCAAGCAGACATTGGTCGCCGTCGACAACCGGCACGAGCAGCAACTCGACCGCATCGAGCATGCACTCGAACAAGCGCTCGGCGTGCGCGAGGACTTCGGCACGCTGCAACGCACACTGGAAGGACTCGCTCGCGGCGAAGGCAAGCTCGTCGATCAGCAGCGTTTGCTGTCGGACAACTTGCGAGTGCTGCGCGAGTCGTCGCAGCTCGATCAAGCGCTGCACGGTTTGACGGCGGCAATCCACTTGATGACTGCTCGGCAAGGCGTCGCAACTCGTGAGGCCGCTTGATCTCGAATGTCGCAATCTTCGCTGACTGACGAGTCCGTTCTGCCGCAGTGCGACCGTAGCCGAAATCGTCAGATTTCGGGGCCGCAGTGACTGAGTCCGAAGTCTCACGACTTCGGCTACGAAGATGCGCACGGCGTGCAGAAGTGACGAAGGAAGAATCGACCGCCTGCTTGCCCCGAGTCCCTCCATCCAGCTTGTTGATCATGTCGCGACCTCGCCCCAATAACGGTCCGCCAATTCAGCTCTTCCCGTTTTTGGACGTCTTCATCTGCACGATGGGATGTCTGATCGTGATGCTGATGGTCGTCTCACAGAAAGTTCGGGAGAGAACCGTCGCGAAGGTCGCTGCTGAGCAAACCGCAGTGGCGCAATTACTGGCTGACGAGCCGCTCATTCCCGAACCGACTCCGGCAGTTCTCGTCCAAGAAGAACCTGCTACCGAGCCGCAGCCGGATGACACCGCAACTGCGGCAGCGCGCGCGGCAGAGCTTGCTGAAGCTCAACGGCGGATTTTGGAACTCGAGCAGCAAGCAGTCGCACTCGATCGCACCGTGCGCGAACGCAGAGCTTCGATTGCGAAGCTCAGCGAGGAAGCGTCGGCAACCGTTTCGAAGGTTGAGAAAGCCGAGTCGTTTCAGTCGCAGCTCAAGCAGCGATTGCTGAGTGCCGAGCAAGCTCAAGTTGTTGATCAAGCCGAACTCCGCAAGCTGCGAGAAGAGCAGCAGCGTCTGCGTGACACGATTTTTGCTTCGCGCAAGTTGCTCGCCGAGCACAAGCAACTCGACGGCAATAGCGCGCATGTCATCGTGCCGTATGACGGTGTAACAGGAACGACACGCCGCCCGATCGTGCTCGAATGCACGGACGATGGCATCAAGTTTGTGTCGGAGAACATCAAGCTCACGGCCAACGAACTTCAGCACTTCAGCGCAACGAACAACCCGGTATTGGCCGGTGCGCGAGAACTCGTCCGCTATTGGAGCAGCCGCAATGCGGTGCAGGAGAACCCCGACGCTCAGCCGAAGCCGTATGTGCTCTTGATCGTGCGCCCGAGTGGCACTTTGGGTTACTACGTTGCGCGAGGCTTCCTCGACGATCTCGGCACGGAGTTCGGCTACGAGCTTGTTGATGAGCAGTTCCGCTTCGAGCCGCCTCCGACTGATGCCCGTGCGACGGAACTCTGCAAAGCCGCCATTGAAGAAGCACTGCGCCAGCGCGGTTCGAATGGCCGATCGACCGAGAGCTTCAGTCAGGCGCTCGATGCGGAGTTGAAGTCGCGTGCTCTCAGCGGTGAAGCGAGCGGGCAACGCGGCGGTGCGGGCGGCGGTCAGACGTTTTCTTCGCTCACGGATGCAGGACGTAAGCCCGAGCGTTTCACACCGCAGGGATTGAGTCGCGGATCGGGCACGGCTTCTCAGAAGTTCTTCTCAAGTTCGAACTTCATGGAGCATCGCGAGACGATCGAGACGGGGCGCGGCTTTGCTGGGGGCAATCCGTCCGGTTCGATTGCGGGCGGCTCGTCTCCGGGTGCAACGGAAATTGCACCGAGCGGCACGAGTAGCTCGGGCGGTTCAGCCGGTTCGAGCCCGCGCGAGATCGCGGCTCGCGAGCGAGCGTTTCGTGATGCCGCCTCGCGCAAGAATTTTGAGTTCTCTGACGATGACGCACCGCTCATTGATCCGCCTGCCGGCAACATGAAGTCGGGGGCAGCAGCGAAGAGTGGTGCTCCGACTCGCAGTACCGATGAAGTCGCTCGCGCGGGACAAGAACCGGGCGCAGGCTCGGGACGCAGCAAGATTGAAGTGATCGGAGAAGGCGGCGGTACGAGCTCTCTTGAGGGGAAGCCGACGCCGACGAATTCGCCAGCGTCTCAAGGACTCTCCGGTACTGGCAAACGCGGCTCGCCATTAACTCCCGACAAACCCAGTGGAGCGAGCAGCGCTGAGGCGACCTATAGCCCGCTTGCGAGTCGCGAGTTCAAAGACCTCACGAACTTCAAACGGCAGTGGGGCATTCAGAATTCAAAAGGAACGATCGCACTCGAGAAAGACATGACGCTCTTCCTCAATGCAGAGCGAGTCGTCGTCAATAACCGCTATCGCATCAGCCGCACCGCCGATCGAACGAACGCTGAAGTTGTGCAACTCACCATTGAGGCAATGGATGTCGTCGCTCGCGATTGGGGCTCGCCGCCGCAGCAGTTCTATTGGGTGCCAAGCGTTGAACTCGTCGTGCAACAAGGCGGCGAAGTTTGGAAAGAGGCATTCAAACGCTCGCTCGAACAAGCGGGCGTCACTGTGACGGTGACCTATGAGTAACGCGTCACTCCGCTCACTGACGCGACGCCGTCTGCATCCATAATTGCGCTCGGTCTGAATGAGGCTTTTTCGTTGAACGGCTAGCGAGGCTCTGCCTCTGACCAATGGTCGCCTTTCGCTCCGCGAAAGAGCGTCTTCGTTACGGCGACTCCCGCCTTAACGGCTCACAAGCGGAAACAGATTTGAAGACGCACTTTCGCGGAGCGAAAGGCGAC
>CAZNMS010000677.1:0-4160 GCA_964573505.1 uncultured Planctomycetaceae bacterium
AGAACTAGTCTGTCCGCTCTTTTCCACTTACCCCCACTGTTTCGCGATGAGCCGGAAATGTGAACTCATTGCATGCCGCGCACCCCGGCTCGCGTGCGTCTTTGTCAGCAAGCAGCTATGCACGCAAACTGCTTGCCCCGCAAATAAGTCATGCGAGTGGCGGCGGAAGTTTTCTTGTCAGAGGTAACGCAACTCCGAGTGTCGGAATTGTTACCTGTTTCTAATCCCTGCCTTTAATGACGAGGGAAACGACGAGGGAACTGACAGAATGCGGTGCTTTGGCATCGCACTCCTAATCACATTGCCTTTGACCTTTCATCGAAACACGGAGGCCTTTCATGGCTGGAGCGAGAATGGATTCAACTGGAACCGAGGAACCGCTCATCGCCGTGTTCGTCGACTTTGAGAACGTCGCTATCGGAGCTCGCGACATGCGAGCCGGTCGCTTTCAGATTCAATTGATTCTGAAGCGGTTGCTCGAAAAAGGACGGCTCGTCTTCAAACGCGCGTACTGCGATTGGCGGCATTACGAAGACTCGCTGCGTGAGTTTCACGGGCAAGGCATCGAGCTGATCGACATTCCTCAAACGAAGATGAGTGGCAAGAACAGCGCGGACATCCGCATGGTCGTCGACGCGCTCGATCTCTGTTACTCGAAGGGGCACATCGACACGTTCGTGTTGATCTCGGGCGACAGCGACTTTTCGCCGCTCGTCTCGAAGCTCAAAGAGAACAACAAACGCGTCATCGGCTGCGGCGTGAAGAGTTCAACGTCCGACTTGCTGATCGCGAACTGCGACGAGTTCATCTACTACGACGATCTCGTTCGCGCTGCTCAGAAGGCTGCAGCACAGAAGGCTGCTACGACACCGAAGCCCGTGAAGGCGGAAGACAAGAAGTCGGCGGATGCGCCAAAGTCCGATGCCGAGAAGAAGCAAGAAGCGCGCGACCGCGTGATGGAAGTCATCCGCTCGTTGGAGCAGGACTACGACTTCGTTTGGGGTTCGATGCTCAAGCAAGCGGTGCGGCGCGTCTATCCGAGCTTCAACGAGGACTACTACGGCTACACCTGCTTTTCGGATGTGCTGGAAGACCTCGACGATCGCGGCCTTGTCCGATTGGAGTTCGACGAGAAACGCGGCAACTACCAAGTGCGCCGCAGGAAGAGCAGCAAGCCGTCGACGGAGAAAGCTGCTCCCGCCGAAAAGACGAACGGCGACAAGAGATCTGCGAAGTAGTCGGACCGCACGACGTTTGTCGTTCCGCGCGTGTCGTTCCGTCGTCAGACGGTGCATTACGAAGACCGGCCGATACCGAGACTGGGTCGGGAAGAGGGTTTGTGAATTCTGCTGTCACTCGAAGCGTCAGCGACGGAGCGAGCAAGATCGCTGCCCACTCAAACGCTCTTGCGAACGCAGTTCGACCTTCAAAACGAAAGCGGCTCATGCACTTCAATCGTGCATGAGCCGTTTTTGCATTTCTCTGAGTGAAACGACATCTCGGGCTTCCGACGCCGAATGCGTTCCTGTCGGAATTCCTACACCATTGCCGGGACCCACTTCTCCAACTTTGCATTGAGAGTGTCTGCCGTGAAAGGTTTCACGAGGTAGTCCGAGACTCCCGCTTCGATGGCGGTGACAACGCGCGAACGCTCGGCCTCAGTGGTGATCATGATCACCGGAACTTGCTTATTGACCTCGCGGACCTTCTTCAGCAGCGACAGTCCGTCCATAACCGGCATGTTCCAGTCGGTCATCACGATGTCGAACGAATTGCTTGAGAAGTGGTCGAAGGCCACTTGTCCGTTCTCCGCTTCAGTGATGCTGTCCTCAGGAACTCCGAGCTTTAACAAGCATCGCTTTTGAATCGTTCGCATGGTTCCTGAGTCGTCTACCAACAGAATCTTCATGGCCTATTTCACTCCAAGATAAATGCACGAGCGCGCTGCTCAAGATGTGAGGATGAGAGAGGTGCTGCGGTGAGTGGGTTGCAGCAAAGTCAACCTGAAGGCATTCACGCTGTTGCCATCGCTCGCTGATCAACTTGTGTAATGTTCCCTTCCAGTCGCGTATCGAAGCCGACTTCAATCGCGAGATCGCCCCATGGGGTCGTGAAGCTGACCGTGATGGGAGAGACGTCTCCGGGGAAGTAGATCTTCTGAGCGCTTCCCACAATCACATTGGGAAGGCCCAATGAGAGGTTCAGATGGGCCATCGCGGCCTTCGCTCCTCCTGCGATCATGTTGCTGAGCTCACCGACCGCATCGACGACATCTGAGGTGACGTCGTCAAATTCGACGAGCAGGAGGCGCTCAGTTGCCTTCAGCGCTACCTCACGAGAAAGGCTCAGGACCAAACTGCCTACATGCGTGCCGGACAATCCAATGATTGCCGAGACTTCATGAGCCGGTTCAGCATTCGTCTTGAGTCGCAGTGAAGTGCGTTTCAAAGGGCATTCCAACATCGTGTTGAACACGTTGGCCGCCGACTCGATGAAGTGATTGATGAAAGAAACGTCCATTAAGACCCTCGTTCCGTTTGCCCGCGTCAGAGTGCCGAGTGAATTTCGTGGCGGTCTCCGCTGCCGCCGCCCGAGTTCAGTCGAAAACTAGCTCGAATCTTGCGCGGGATTGGGAGAATTGGTCCGTGTTGGACGACTGAGGCAGAGGATGATGAGTTTCCCTCCGAGTCGGAGGCTGAACCGATCTCATGCCGTGCGGTGCTTCAATTCCATTCGCCAAAAACCGCTACTAGGATCCCCGCCCTTTTGCCGCCGGACGCTTGCGGTCTGCTTAGATAAGAAGCGGTTCCCGCTCGCTGCGTCTTGTTCAATTCCCTTCATCCGATGTGTCGCCATGAGCATTGAACGTGCTGAGCAGTTGAAAGCAGACCTGACTTCGAAGTGGGTGACTGTCGATGCGAAGATCCCGGAGCTTCGTCGGTTTGTCGGTCTGACTGGCAAAGTTCAGACGGTGAATATGAATGGCCGGGCTCTGGTGCAGTTTCACGACACGGCGGATATCGGCTGGTACGACATCGAGCCGTCGTTCTTGCGACAGGTCGAAGAACCTGCACCGAAAGCGAAAGCCGAACCGGCAAAGGCTGAGAAAGCTGCTCCTGCCGCGAAGGCCGCCCCTGCTCCTGCAGGTGATGCCGCTCCGGCAAAGAAGCTGTCGCCCTTAGAACTCGCTCGACAGCAAGGTGCGAGCAAGCCGGGCACAGCAGCACCTGCTCCGGCCGCCGAAGGGGCAAAGAAGCTGTCACCACTTGAGATGGCGCGTCAGCAAGGTGCCGCAAAGGCCGCTGGGGCTGCTCCCGCCCCTGCTGCTGACGGCGGCAAGAAGCTTTCTCCATTGGAAATGGCTCGCATGCAGGGGGCGAGTAAGGCAACGGCCGAAGCAGCAGCACCGGCAGCCGAGCCGGCTCCAGCGGCTGCTCAGCCAGAAAAGAAACCAGTGCCGACTGTCGGACCGGAGGGCAAGAAACTGTCGCCGCTTGAAATGGCGCGACTGCAAGGCGCGGGTAAGAAGTAGTCGCGTCGACTGATTGTGTTTCGTCAGGGGCGATTTTGGTGACCCGAAACTGGCGGTTGGATCTGCGGAGCATGATCCGAGTCGCTGTGTTGCTGGTGCTAAGGTCGGTCGGTATCTTCCCGCCCCTTTCTGCGGTCCGACCGTATGGATTGCACAAAAACCGACAGAATCAGAACGATGTGAGCAGGGGTTATTCAGCTCTGCTTCAGCCACAGTAGGCACTCTGATTCGCGCAAATATTTCGCAGTTTGATTGGCAGGAGATCGTGAGCATGAAGGTCAAGAAAGCGCCCAGTTTTTATGTCCGAACGGGCGACCAAGTGCAGGTCCTTTCGGGTGACGACAAGGGCAAGCGAGGCAAGATTCTTGCCGTCAATCGCAAGAAGGGATTGGTGCTCGTCGAGGGCATCAACATCGTCAAGAAGCACATCAAACGCGGTGTGAATCCGAAGATTCCTCAGGGCGGCCGCATTGAAGTCGAGCGTCCGATTCACGCTTGCAAGGTCGCATTGATCGATCCGGTCACGAATAAGCCGACCCGTGTTGGCTACAAGTATTTGCCCGACGGCAGCAAAGAGATGTTCGCGAAGAAGAGCGGAACTCGGCTGCGTCTGATCTCTCCGGCTCGT
>CAZNMS010000678.1:0-4147 GCA_964573505.1 uncultured Planctomycetaceae bacterium
TCCTTCCGTCCGTGCGGGATCGCGACGAATTGAAAGCCGCTCTCCGTCTTGTCGCTGAGGTCGTAGTAGCTCGCGACAACTTCATTCGCGACGACGAAGTCCGACTCGATCAAGTTGCGAACCGACAAGTTCTGCTTCAGTAAGTGGGACACGAACTGAATCGGCTCTTGCTTCAACTGCGTGCGAGCGTCGCGCGTTAGCTTCGGAAACTCGTTTCGGTCAGGTTCGAGCACTGCGAACTTTTCGAGCGCGAGCCACTGAGTCGCGAACTCATTGACGAAGCGATCGAAGCGCGGATCGGCGATGAGGCGCGGCAACTCGGCATCGAGTTCACTTCGCAGCTTGCCAGTCGCGGCCCGCGCGAGCAGCAAGTCATCCGGCGGTCCGTTCCATAAGAAGAACGAAAGCTTCGACGCGAGTTCGTAATCATCGAGCGGTTCTGCGGCGGGCGTCTTGCTGTTCTCGATGACGAACAAGAACTGCGGCGATGTCAGCACAACTTGCAGCACGTCTTTGATGGCGTCTGCAAAACGGACTTTGCTCGCCGTTGATTTGTCGTAGATCGTCATCAACGTCGTCGCTTCGGAGTCCGTGATCGGACGACGAAACGCGCGCGTCGCAAACCGACGAATGATTCGCTCAGCATCCGCTCGCGACGTTCCCCTTTGAGCGTCCTCACCGAAGATCGCGCGATGCGGCTTCGGCGGCCAGTTGTCATAGAGCGGCCCTTCAAACTCGACCGAGCGAATCAACAAACGCGGCATGTCGCGCCCGTCAGTGAACTCACTTCGCACTCCAATCTCGCGAATGCCGGCGAGATAGTTGACGTTGTCCTTCTCGACATCAGGACTCGGGAAGTTGCGAAGCGCTCCTTCGAAGACGAACTGGGAAGCGTCAGTCCTCGACACCGTTTGAGCTGAACCGACTTGCGAGAGCGTGCTGCCGCAGTCTCGTCGCAGACCGACATGCACTCCGATGCGCGGTGAGCGCGACTCAAAGGTTGCGACCCGTTTTGCGAGTTCATCGGTCTCGGCCAATCGCGTGAAAGCGAGGCGATCAATCGGAGTCGGACCGGGATAGCTGACGCTGACGGGCAGCTCGCCCGCAGGCAGTCGCAGCGCGACGAATGCCGGTTGAGTGAGCGTGCCAATGAACTGCCGCGTGCCGAGATTGAGAGTGAGATCTTGCGGCTTCGCTCGCGGCGGCGCGGTAACGAACTTGCGCCCCGGTTCGACGAGTGCTTGAATCTCGGCGCCGTCGAGTGCTCGGCGATAGATCCGCACTTCATCAATCTCACCGGAGAATTGCTGAGCGTCTTGAATCCGACCAATGTGCAGATCGACTTTCGGGTTATCGAGATTCGCTGCTCCGATAACACCTTTCGCGACCGCGTAGCCATTGATGTAGAGCTGCGTTTCGCCTTTGCCTTCGCGCCGCACGACGGCAGCAACGTGCTGCCATGCGTTGATGCGCAATGCACCCGGCGGAGTTTGCACGGTTCCATTGGGTTGATGATTCGGACCCGCCGTCTCGATCCGTAGCACGCCCTGATTGCTCGGCATGTCGAGATACCAACCGTGCGTCCAAGAGTACTTTCCGAGACACACAATGCCCGCTTGCCGCAGTTGCTTCGGATGAATCCATGCGGCGACGGTGAACTCGCCCGTGCCGACGTGCATTGAGTCGTCATGCGGAACAACAACGGAGTCGCCATTGCCGTCGAGCAGGACGCCTTTCCCGAACGGCGAGTCGACGAACTTCGCATTGTCAGCAAGTCGGCCATCAGGATCTGCTGTCGATCCGCCCTCGAGCAGCTTTTCGAGGTCGGCATCTTTGCCCCCGCCTCCCGGCGCTGATCGTTCTCTCTTCAGTGAGTCATTGAACGGCCAATAGCCGATGAGCCCTTCTTTGATCTTCGAGGCATCGGGCGCGATCGGCTTCTGATCGTGATCTCCTAAGAAGGCGTCGACTTGATAGAGCCCCGCTTGCTTGATCGTCACTGACTGAGGTGCCTTCGAAGCTGCACTGAGCACGATCGAATCCGCATTCTCTGCGGCGATCTTTGATCCCGGAGGAAGCAACAGTCCGTCGTCGTACTTCGCTGCGGTGACTGTCACTCGAAAGCGGCCGTCATCGGGCAATTCACGCAATGAGATCTTGAAGTTCGCGCGCGGGCCATACGTGCTCTCGACGCCGAACAATTCAGCACTCGGAATCGCCGGTCGCAGCAAGAGTCCCTGCGGGACGGTGCTATAGGCGCGGCCTAACGGATAACCGTGAGCGCCGCGCATACAGGCAAAGACAGCGTGATAGATGCTGTCGAAGTCGCGCCAACCGCGAACAGTCGCATTGCCTTGATAGCCCTCGATGAACCGGAACTTCGTCTGCATGACGTGCGGCTCGTAGTCGAACGGCTTCTGCGGCGCGAGCTGAGTGACGAGCACGTCCTCATTGCTCAGCAGCAAGCTGTCGGCTCCGAGAATCAGATTGTCTCTGCACGGAGCCGGATTGATGGCCGCGCCGAGATCGACTCGGAAGTTCTGAATTGCCGGCTTCGATTTCGGATCGACGATCACTCGGCTTAATGCCTTTTCGGCGATGTCGAAGTAAGCCTCAATGAGCAACGGCGAGAGCGCGAGCGTCTCTTGATTGTTGACGAAGCCGTCCTTTGAAACCGCGTCGGGCGGGAGTGCTTCTGAGAGGTCGTCTTCGAGATGTAATAATTCGCGCAGCGTGTTGCGGTATTGAGCGACGGTCAGTCGGCGTGCTCCGCCGTTCTTCGGAGTGGGGCGAGAGCGTGCGAGATCGAGTCCCTTTGCGATCCACTCGACGACGCGCTGACGTTCGGCTTCGCTCGGCTGAGGCTCGTCTTCGGGCGGCATCGCCTTTGAGACAATCTGCTGTCGAATGCCGCCCCACAATTTCAGATGTCGATCTGAAAGTGCTGCCGTCAGATGATCAACGCGAATGCCCGACGTCAGCTTGTCGGCGTTGTGACAACGTTCGCAGTGCTGTTTGAGATAGGGTTTGACGTGCTGCTTGAAGTTCGCCTCAAGCGACTTTGTGTCTTCAGCGGCAATGAGCGAGCTCGTTAGCAGCGGCAATGAGGCAAGAAGGACGCAGCGCAAGAACGCGGGCATAGGGCACCGAGGCAAGAGCAAGACGATTCAACGAGCGAACTGGATGCAGGTCGCTCGTCAAGAATTGCTGATGGCATCTCAGCGTCAACCGTGCGGAGCTAATGGCGCGTCATGCCGCTTGCGATGTGCTCGGAGAGAACTGTGCTGAAGGCGTCGCGACTTCGCACTCGTGAGGACTCGGCACGAGCGTGCTTCATCAATCCTTCATGAACTCGGCACGAACCGCGACGTTCATGAAGGCCGAAGAAAACGGAACGAGACTTGAGGCGGATGAATGTCGCCTCGCATTAAGTTGGAGAAGTGCAATGAATGAACTCGAAGGATCACCGAAGAATTGGCCGCCATTGGGATTGCCGACTGGCAGCGTTCGAGCCTTGCTCACGTTGATTGTGATCGGCGTCGTCCTCACGAGCCTCGTGCAAGATCGACCGCTCGACATCTTATGGACCGAGGCGCTGCTGATCGCATTGGCTCACTACTTCACGTCGCGACGCTTTGTCGCTCTGCCGCCGGCTGTCATTGCACGACTCGAACGCGAGGGCCTCATTGAGCAAGAGCGTCAGCCGCTCTATCTGCCGAAGCACAGCATTCGCTTCTTGATCTTCTTCTCGTTTATTGGCATCGCGGTCTATCTGCATCGCGAAGGTCGACTCTTTACGGCGCCCGTGCTGTCGTTGCTCGGCATTGTTTATTCGTACTTGCTCGGAGCGTTGATACGCGGCATCGGCAATTGGTTCCGTCGTAAGAGCGATCATCAGCCGAGTCGCTTATGGGTCGACGGGAAAGCGGCGATTGCGTTGCTGACGTTGATTCTGGCGGCGATCCCCGAGTTGCTCGGGCTTAAAGAAGGCGTCCCGCCCGAGCTTCATAAGATCGCGCTGGGGATCATGCTCTTCTACTTCGGTGCTCGTTAAGGAGCGGTCGAGGAAGAAGTTCCCGATTTGGCGTCGCTGTCGGACGCCTACGTCCGACAGCGACGCCGCACGGACGTAGGCGTCCATGCTACG
>CAZNMS010000679.1:0-4142 GCA_964573505.1 uncultured Planctomycetaceae bacterium
GCATGCGAAGTCAAAGTAGCGAGCGTCGCCGTGATAGTCGCCTTTCGCTCCGCGAAAGAGCGGTCCGTCAAAGACGCCTGCGACTCAAGACCCGCTTGCCCCGCGCGTCCTTTCGCGGAGCGAAAGGCGACTATCACCGCCGCACTATCGAGCGTTCGCGCCAGCGCCACTGACAGCGAATGTCGAAGCACCGGGTCCGCGCTCTTCTCCAGTTGAGTCGCATCCCCCGCGAGTGCCTCGATCAGCGCGCTGACCGCCGCCTCGTTGCTCGACGAACTCCACTGAGCCAACTGCCCGATCGCCTGAGCCGCACAAGCTCGCGTCCGCAGCGACTCGTCCTTGAGCAGCTTGACCAGTTCCGGCAGCGCTGCCGGTTGTTCGCTACGCGCATTCTCGCCCAACGTGCGAGCGGCCTGAGCTCGCACTTCGGCATCGCCATCCGCGAGCAACTTGACGAGCGCGTTAGCAGCCGTCGCCGACTTCGCCCGCACGCGCATGCCGAGCCCCCAAACTCCATGCAGCCGCGTCTTAAGCCCCGCATTCGTAGCGGAAGTCGTGAGACTTCCGTTGCCTGCCGCCCTCGTAGCGGAAGTCGTCAGACTTCCGTCCCCCGCCTTGCCCGCGCCGCCCTCGGAAGTCTGACGACTTCCGCTACGACCCGTTCCGCTCGCCGCGCTAACGAGCTGCTCTTCCAACCCGCGTTCCGCCAGCGAGATCTGAGCTTCCAGCCGCACGCGCCGATCCGCATGACTCAGCAGCGAAAGCAGTTCGTCAGCGGGCCGCTTTCTAAAACCTTCACGCATCAGCTTGGCCGAGTCAGCGATCGCCGGGTTCTTCGCGGCCTCGGCATGAGTGAAGCGATAGAGCCGCCCTTTGCCTTCGCCGTTCCAACCGTTGACCCAGTCGCTGACATACATGCTGCCGTCGAATCCGAAGTCGACGTCGGTCGCGAGGATGTTCTGCAAGAACTGGTGCGAGTCCGTCAGTTCAAACGACGCCCCTTTCGGCTTCACCGAGAACGACCGAATGCCACTGCCGCCCGGCCCGCCTCGGAAGTCCGCGAGGAAGAAGTGATCGGCATACCGCTCCGGCAACCCGACGCCGGGGTAGAAGACGAGCCCCGACGGCCCGTCCGCCAAATTCACAATCGGCGGCACGATATAAGCCGCCTGACCATCATGAGCCGGATGCCACAACTTCTCGCGATTCCACGGCCCGCGATCGGGTAAATATTGGTAATACATCCGCCAGCCGATATCAGCCCCTTCGACAATATAGGTCCAGCGTGCCTTATCTCCCGAGTCTGAATTATTATCGCACGTAAACAGATTGCCAAAATCGTCGAACGCCAGCTCCTGAGGATTTCTCAATCCGATCGCGAACAACTCCAATTCCGAACCATCCATATTGCAGCGGAAGACGGCCCCGCATTCCGGATGCGCGAAGTTCTTGCCCTCGAATTGAATATTAAAACCGCGATCGGCCATGCTGAAGTAGATCCGCCCGTCGGGCCCGAGCGTCAGCCCATGCAAGTCATGCCCGCGAAACGCCACGCGCACGCCATACCCGTGATGCAGAGCCTTGCGTTCGTCCGCGACGCCATCGTTATTGGTATCAGCCAGCGACCACAATTTCGGGATGCAGGTATAAAGCACCTGACCGCGCCGCGCGAGCAACCCCGCCCCAGTACCGTCGACGATGTCATTAAACCCGTCCGCAAACACCGTCGCTTGATCGGCCTTGCCGTCCCCGTCTTTATCAACGAGCAACCGAATGCGGTCATGCTCCTTGCCATACTGCTCGACGCGTTCCTTCATATGCTTTTTGAAGAACGCCAGCCGATCCTCAACCGTCTGAGCGGCGAGGTCATCATGCAGCCAATGCATATTATCACGATTATCCGTGACCCCGGCCTTCCCCTGCCGGAACGTCTCCGCGACATACACCCGCCCCTGCTCATCAAGACAAAACGCCACCGGATTCGCCAGCATCGGCTCCGCCGCAAACAAACTGACCGCGACTCCTTCCGGCAGCTTAAACCCCTTCATCGCCCGCTCAGCCTCCTCTGAAGCCGGAGCAATTTTCGGGCGATACTCCGCCCTCTCCTGAGCAACTGCGTTGCAGGAGACCCCCAAAGCGCCAACCCCCAAAGCAGACGAGCAAGCCAGCGAAAATATCAACGAAAAAGATCGAGTCATAAGAACGACAATCTTCCGGCAAGAGGAACAAGACCAAACGGGCGACACGGCCCCCGGAACGAGCAGCGCATGCTCGCAAGTTCCATCGAGGCGCCAAGTCGATTGAACCCCATTTGCTTGGGTCAACAGCCTGCGATGTGCATTCGTTACTAATCGCTGCTGCACTGTTAAACCTGTCAATTCGAAAGCGATGCCTCACGAGTTAAGCCGACGTCGACCCTATTAGACTTGGCCGCATCCGGCCTAACACGTTAGGACCGCCATTGAGAATGTCGCCGCAATGATTGACAGACTCATCAAGCGAAGCCATTTTCAGCGCCGAACCCATGAGCAGTGTTTTGGAGCTGACCGAATCAGGCGGCGCGCTGCCCGACTTGCTATTATGTCAATAGGAACAGAAAATGACATCCGAAATTGCATCTGGCCCAAGGATATCGGATGCGGTAGCTGAGTTTCTGCATGACCTAGACGGAATCAAGAGTGCCGAGGAGATTGCGTGTCCTCTCATTCAAACGTTGGCCAAACAATGCGACGAAGAATTCACGAAGCTAGTGCACGAACTGCGAAGTGAGACTAATGATGAATCGGACGAAGTCACAATTTTTGTGCCGTTAGCACGCAACAATGAATACCAAAAACTGCAGCGCCGACAAAGGCTATCCAACAGCGCGATCTATCAGACGCCCCGCGCACTCTTGGTTGCCATGGTTAGTAGTTTTGATGCATACCTTGCGCGACTTCTTCGATGCATCTACTACTTGCGGCCGGAGCGGATAGAAAGCTCGGAAAGAGCACTTACGTTTGCTCAACTGGTTAGCCTTAAATCGATTGACGCTGCTCGTGAGCATGTAATATCAAAGGAGATAGAGACATTTCTGCGCCAAAGCCACGTCGATCACTTTGATTATCTTGAGAAACTACTTGATATGCAGTTACGTAAAGGGTTGGACTCTTGGTCGCGATTTGTTGAGATCACTCAGCGAAGAAACTTGTTTGTTCATACGGATGGTGTCGTTTCCGAGCAGTACGTAAGCATTTGCAAAAGTCATTGTTGCTCTATCGGCGAAACGAAAGTAGGCGATCGGCTCTTCCTTGATAACTCATATTTCCGTGCTGCATTCGGATGCCTCTACGAAATCGGCGTTAAATTGGCACACGTTGTTTGGCGGAAGCTGTCTCCTAATCAACTTGACAATGCTGACGAGTCGCTTAATCAGATTTGCTATGATTTACTCCTGTTGAAACGGTTTCGCCTTGCTCACAACCTGCTTCTCTTCGGAACTGAGACTCTCAAGAAACACAGCTCAACGCGACGCCGAAGAATGCTTGTAATTAATCGCGCAATCGCTGCAAAGTTCGGAAAGATTGCATCTGATCCTTCACCGCTGGAGTTGGAAGATTGGTCTGACTGTGGTCTGCCCTTTGAATTGGGTATCGCAGTTTTGAGGGATGATTTCGATAGAGCATGCGAAATCATGCGTCGGCTTGGGACTGAACACGAAATCGTTGACCGAGGCGCATATAGTACCTGGCCGCTTTTTCTCAAATTTCGGGAAGATGAAAGATTCCTTAACACTTACCGCGAACTGTTTGGCACAGAGTTTGATGTCAAGGGTACCACGGATAAACCTACTGATGGCACGGATAAGCCTTACGAGACTGACACATCAAAAGACGACGGCAGCCCTAGCGTAGATGATACGCAGTGACATGACAAATTAAAGATTGACCCCATCCAGCCGGGATCGAATTCGTTGCCCCAGAAGCCAGGGAAAGACGGGGTCGGGGGGTAAAAAAATAAAATTTTTTGGGGAAAAAAAAAAGGGAGGATTTTTTTTGGGAAAAAAAAGAGGGAGAATTTTTTTAAAAAAAAAGAGGAAGAATTTTGTTTTAAAAAAAAAGAGGGAGAATTTTGTTTGAAAAAAAAAAATTAAGAATTTTTTT
>CAZNMS010000680.1:0-4140 GCA_964573505.1 uncultured Planctomycetaceae bacterium
CGCGAGTCAGGCTGCTTCGCACTTCAGCCGCGAGGCCGAAGTCGACCACCGAGATTGAGCCATCCGACGAGCGCATGATGTTCTGCGGCTTGATGTCTCGATGCAGCACCTTCCGACCATGCGCGTAGTCGAGAGCTTCCGCTACCGGCAGCAACAGTTCGGCGACTTCGGGCACGCTCAAGCAACGGATCTGATCGTGCTCGTCACGGCGATAAGCCGAGAGAGTTTGCCCCTCGATCCAGCGCATCACTTGATACCAACCGAAGGCCGGATGCTCGTCCAAATCGAACACGCGACAGATGCTGGGGTGATCGAGCTGCTCGACCAGTTTGAACGTCGCCTTGATGCGCGCGATCTCGTCCGCATTGCCCAGCAACTCCGGCGGCAAGAACTTGAGCGCGGCCAACCGCTCGCCCTTGGAATCTTCGGCCTTGAAGACCACTCCCATCCCGCCGCGCACGCGCGACAGCAGCTTGTACTTGCCGATCGTCATCCCGAGCTGTGGCTGAGCCGGTGCCGCCGGACGCACGATCGTCGGCTCGCTGGGACCATCATCGGCGCGGATTCCCATTCTCGGCTTCTGTGGTTGAGGATTTGCCGCGCGGTACTCGGCGTCGATCTCGCCGACGAGGGTGTCGTACTGGTGCTTGGTGATCTCGCCTTTGACCCAGCGTTCGCGAGCCAGGGCTTTCAGTCGGGTTGCTTCTTCGTTGGTCATGAGTAGGTCGTCATTGAGAGCGGTTGGAATTGGAGAAAGGTCGGAGTTGAGGAATGTAGCCTTCATCGCTCCGCGTGAAGTCAGCCGGGCGCGGTGCGAGGTAGCTCATCCAAACCGCCGCTGTCCCCGTAACAGCCGCCTCGAAACGTCGCTCCCCATTGGGCTCGTCCCGATGGTTATCTGCCTCGTGGCTACGTCTTCTGGCAGCGGCTGAGATCTCGAACACTCGCCATGAGGCAGATAACCACCGACGCGAGGTCGGTGGGGCCGAAACTTACGGGCGAGGGCCGCAACTCGGCTTCATGGTGTGCTCTGCGCTCGGCTGACTTCACGCGGAGCGGTGAAGGCTACATTGAAGAATGCGACTTCGAAGGCGGGCATTAGCCGGCTCGGGTCTCGTTGATGCGACCACACACAAACCCGAAGTACGGCACGCTGATCACAACGGCGATCACGATCACAAACCACGCGCTCTCGATGCTCAGCAAGCGGCCCCAACTCAGCCAGGCTGCGGCGGCGCTCAGCAACGTGAAGACCATCAAGAGCACGGCATTGGCACCGTTCGATTCGCGGTCGAGCGTGCGTCTCACGGCTCCCGCCATGAACCACGGAGCCAGCAGCGTGATCGTCAGCCAAGTCAGCACGCCCATGACAAACGGCTCGGTGCCCCACTCGGCGAATTGCTCGGCCGTTTGGTCAATGACTTGAGGCACGGACTGATTCGCATCCTTCTGCTTCCGGGGCTCGGGAATGATGAATGCTTGGTCGAACAGCGAGCGGCTCGTTTCGACTTCGAACAATTGCACTCGAACTCGCAGTTTGGCTTGCTCGGTCGGGAATGTGGTCCATTCCAAGACCTCGCCGCAGAGGATGTATTGGCAGTCGCGCTGATTGATCGCGCGACCGAGTTCGATCTCAGCCTCAGCCCCTTCACGGCCATTGATGAGATCGAAGACTTGCTGCGTCAACGTCGGTGCCACGAGCTGCACGTTGCGACCGACCCAGCGGTCTCGAACCAAGCCGGTGAGCTGATCTTGGTGATCGCGCTGAAAGGGAGCGACCGCCACCTTCGGACGTCCGGGTAGCTCGGGCAGTGCCAGCACCAGTCGCTGAGCCATCTGCGCGGCGTGCGTGCTCTTGATCTCGACGTCCGGGCCAGAGAACACGCTCGAATACTTCGTCAGGCCTACCGCAGCGAGCGCTGCCATCGCCATCATCTTGAAGTTGCCGCCGAAGTCGCTGCGGAAGATTCGTAGGGCTTGCCGACTGCCCATGATCACGAACAACGCAACGACGACCAGCAAGACCGTTGTGTTACCAAATCCAAACATGCCTGCCTCCCCACTGTTGGTCATCCCGCCGCAGCCACCGAGCCAACATTCGATGTCACCGGGCTTCTGAGGGGTGATAAGCAGGAATCGCGACGGGGCTTGCTGAGGATTTCGGCGAAGGAGTTTGCTCGGTCAATGTAGCCTTCATCGCTCCGCGTGAAGTCAGCCGGATGCGGGATGACGCTCTGCAAGCCAACCGCCTCAGTCGTCACGCACGACTTCGCCTCAACGCACAGCAGCCACGATCACAGCGGCGGTTTGAGTAGTTACCGCGCACTGCGCTCGGCTTACTTCACGCGGAGCGATGAAGGCTACTTTGGAACGCACTCCCCCAGCGCTTGCGCTTGCCGGAGAGCCGTTTTTCTCAGCAAGCCACTCTGACATTCCCGCTTACGAACAGGAGACGGCGGATTCCGATCATCCGCAACGTCGTTCCGGTTCCGATTCACACGCGAGGAAGATCATGAGGAAGACCAGTTTGGTTCGAGCGGCGAGCTTGTTGTTGTGCTCGTTGCTGAGTGTCTCGCAGGCTCAGGAGCAAGCCGCTCCTACGGTTGGTTCAACGGCAAAGCCGACAACGCTGCCGCATGCACCGGACCCGCCGCCGACTCCGATTGAGAAGTCGCCTCTGGCTGAGTCCGCGAAGCAAACTGAGAAAGTCATCTCATGGTCGGCAGCCAAACCCGTCACGAAGGCCGAGCGTAAGTATCCCGCCGAGGTCTCGGTCTATGACTACATGACCGCCGAGGACGAGTTCATCTATCACCACTTGGAAAAGCTGTGTCAGGGCAGCGACATCGCGAACTGGCCGCTCGTGAAGAGCATGTTGGAGCTGGGCCTCGATGGGATCGATGCCGGCATCATCGCCGGTATGGCCAATGAGACCATCTACATCAGCGACCAACCACGAGCGGCTCCGATCATGAAGATGGTCCAAGAGTGTGCCGAGATCCTGCAAATGGAAGCTCCGCCGGTACACATCAAAGGTGACCCGTACCCCAATGCGTGGGTCACGGGATTCCGCGATCCACATGTCATGGTCATGACGTCTGGATTGCTGCAGCTCTATCAAGACTCGCCCGAGGAACTGCGATTCATCATCGGGCACGAGTTGGGACACCTGAAATCGAAGCACCTGCGAACCGGGTTTCTTGCTCGTGTCTTGCTCGGAACAATCCTGCGAAGCCAAGCCGGGAAAAGTGAGCTTCGACAGGATCTCGTGCTGATGTTCTCGTTGGGCTCGTTGTTGCAATGGAGTCGCGAAGCGGAGTTCAGCGCCGATCGTGCAGGCATGATCTGCGTCGGCGGAGACGTGAACGTCGCACAGCAAGCATTGCTGCGGCTTCTGCATCAAACGCGCGACACCAACAAACTCTTCGACCCGAAGCATCCCAAGTTCGAACCCCGATTGGCTCTGCGACACACATTCGATCTGCGTGAGCGACCGCTCGTTGACGTTATTAGTTGGTTAGGCCAAGTCAGCCTGTCGCATCCCTTCGTGCCTGATCGTTGCATTGCGTTGGACGAGTGGGCTCATTCGGGCCAGTACCAAAAATTGCTGGTGCGTCCGAAGCGAGCACATACGAAGTCCTCGGTCGTGGTGACGAAGATCACCGTCAAGAGCTTGCCCGATACTGACACCTATGTGCCGCTGGTCGATGGCCGCGCCGCTGACCCGCAAGTCACGCTGAGCCATGCGGGCAAGATCCTCAAGACGGGCTACCTCAACGACCGCAAAGACGCCGAATGGAGCGGCATCGAGATGCGCTTTCCGCTCGAACTGGGAGCGGGCTTGATCGTCGAGGTGCATGACTACAACTCGGTCACAGCAAGCGGCTTGATCGGCTCCGTGCGTCTGCCAGTTGACCCGTTCGCAGGTCAGAAGGGAGTCGCCAAAGCGGACCTGCGAATGGACATCAACTCGAAGTCCACGATCGTCGAACGCCCGATCGTCACGATCGAATACCGCGTCGACGATCACGAGTAAGCGACCGCAGGTCGCTGAGATCAAAGTAGCCTTCATCGCTCCGCGTGAAGTCGACAATCGGGACATCATGGAGTGCAGCCGCGGGGCGGGGCCCGCCAAGAAGG
>CAZNMS010000681.1:0-4139 GCA_964573505.1 uncultured Planctomycetaceae bacterium
ATTGGCAAAGACGAACTCTACTTCTGGCTGCCGATCGACCCGCGAACGCTCAATCCTCAGCAAGTGAATCCGGGGGACATGATCTCGTTCCGAGTTCCGCGTCAGGGAGTGCCGACTCCAGCAACGCCGGTCGATCCGGATAACGCAAACTCAAAGCCGCAATTGGGAGTCTCGGCAACCGACGAGATCATCGGCCCTTTCCGCATCTTGGCGCTGGGTAATCGCCGAGGTTCGCTCGAAGTCGCAAAGGCCGGGGGACAAGGCGGCGGTTCCGAGAACAACATCGCACTCGTCGCCGAGTTTCGAGACGGGAAGTTCGAACGCAAAGCCGCGCGAATCATCGACATCAACGCGACGACCGGCATGAAGGGCGTGCAACCGTTACTACATCCGGGCAACGTGAAGTAACGCGCCAAGCGTTCGCGTCTGCGAAGCCCGAGTCACGGGGCTCGCTGCCGTTTGTATTACACCTTTTCACGCGGCGAAGCTGCATTCGATAGTCGCGACCGTTTCATCGCGCGAGTTGCTCGATGAGTTCAGCGGCGGCGGCGAGAGGTTGTTCGGCTCGACAGATTGCTCCGCTGACGGCGATGCGGCGGACTCCGGCGGCTGTCACTCGCGCGATGTTCGATGAGTCGATCCCGCCGATCGCATAGGCCGGCAGTCCGATCTCGGCGGCGACTTGCTCGATGTAGGCGAGTCCGGCGAACTCGTTGAACTGCTTTGTTCCCGAGACGAACGTCGGGCCGACTCCGATGTAGCTCGCTCCGTCAAGCACCGCCTGCCGCGCTTGCTCGATCGAGTGCGTTGAGACACCGACGAGTCGATCGGGGCCGACAATCCGCCGCGCGTCGCCGACTGGCAGTTCGTCTTGTCCGACATGCACTCCGTCTGCCTCGCAGAGAACGGCGAGATCGGGGCGATCATTCATAATCAACAACGTGCCGAACTCTGCCGTGATCGCGCGGACGTGCCGCGCGTGTGCGAGCAACTCTCGATCACTCATTTCCTTTTCGCGGATCTGCACGACTCGCACGCCGCCGGTGATCGCGTCGCGCAAGACCTTCTGCCAATCGTGACGGCAAAGAGACTTCGTCAGCAGCAGATAGAGGTTCGCGTCCTCGAGTCGGCGGCGACTGTCGTGCGCGGTGAGGATCGCTTTCTCCAATGTGTAGAGCTGATAGCGCACTTGACCGAGTAGCTCGGGCAACGCTTGCAGCGCCTGCGAACTGCGATCGAAGCTCGTCGCGACCTTCGAGAACTCTTCGAGCGTTCTAACGGCTTCTTCGATCCGTTTCAGATTCGCTTTCGCAACATCGAGCAGCGTTGCGCGGTGCATCTCGGTTGCGGTGCGGATCGTCGTGCCGACATCGGCTTGAGTGTCGCGCGACCGCACGAGCGCTATGTCATTCAAACTACCGAGCGCCGCACTGAGCCGATGCCGCAACTCCTTCAGTTGACGACTGAGGAAGGCATCGTCGAGCGTGAACCGCACGTAGTCCTCAACAACGCGGAAGCCTTCGCGGGCTCGATTCGCGGCGGCATCGAGAACTCGGAGCGTGCGAGTGCGTTCGCTTTCCGTTGCATCGCTCCAACGGATTTCAAAGTCAGCCGCGATCGGATCGGCAAAGTGTTCGACGCTCGGTGCTGCCGCTTCATCACGCAAGCCGCCTTGAGCAAGCATCGCACGCACGGGCGAGTTCACGACCAATAGTGCGGCTAAGAGATGCTCGGTCGACACTTCAACGCCGCGACCTTCGCGCCGCGCATGAGTGTCAGCGTGATAGAGCAGTTCATCCCAATCATCAGCGGCAGACACGCGCGTTGATGCCGACTGAAAGACAACGGCGCGATCAATGCTTTGCAGCGTGAAGCCGTGCCGTTCGAGACGTTCGAAAGCCGCCGACTCCTCACTCAGCAACGCCCATAAGAGATGCCCGGCAGCGAGTGGTCGCGAGTCATCACGCGCGAGTTGCTCAGCGAACTCAATCGCGCGGCGGGCGCCTTCAGTCAGCATTCGCTCGGCCATTGACGACGTTCCTACTCACGCAGATTGAAGACGCTTCGATGAGCTGCTCGGGTTTGCTCTCCGCCGCCCCTGCGCCGGCGAGAGCACGACTGGTCGGCTAGCAATGCCAATCTGCCCCTCTTGCTCGCTCTCCACTGACCCCGCGTCAGTGGAAGCCGCGACTGGGCGGCTAAGGGGCGTTCGAGCAACCTTGTCGGCCGCTTTGCGAGAACTCTGATTTCGAGATCGTTAGGTCACTTGAAAATCGAGTTCATGAATTCTGAGTCAAGTTTCGAGGAGAAGTTGTTGGTGACCTTCCGCCTGCAATTCGACTTACATGGGCACATCCGCAGTTCGGCTTTGCTATCCGCAGGAAAGTACGACTCATGAAAGACGGCTTCCTACGGATGGCAAAGCCCGGCTGCGGATGAAGACGGCTCACCTCGATTGGTAACTCGACGCTGCTCTTCCGAGACTCGTCGGTCTGAGGTGCAACCTCGCAAGCTCGCTAGTCGTTGCTTCCACTGACGCGGGATCAGTGGAGAGCGTGCCTTATTCAGCTCGATCGAAGTACGAATTGTTCGCCGTCGTGAAGCCTTAACCATTCAGCGCGGGCTAGAAAGCCCATGCTGCGACTCTGCCTCTCAAGCAACTGGCCTGCAATTTTGATTGCAGCTACTCAGCTCAAGCCGAAGACCTTCAGCAAAGCGGCGTGCGCTGCTTGACCACTGTCTGCCGCGACGACCGCGCTGATTTGAATCTCGCTCGTGCTGATGAGCTGCACGTTGACCGCTGCGTCGGCGAGGGCTTTGAACATCTTTTGGCCGACTCCCGTATGAGTCCGCAGACCGATGCCCTTCACCGATAGCTTTGCAATGTGCCGATCAAAGCTGACTTGCGCCGACGGCCATGATTCAAGCACTTCGCGAATCAAGAGCAGCGACTGATCAACGTCAGCAGCAGGCACGGTGAAGCTGATGTTGGTGCGACCGTCACGACCGACGTTCTGCACGATCATGTCGACCATCACTCCGCCTTCAGCGACGGCGGTGAAGAGCTTCGCGGCAATGCCGACTTCGTCCGGCAGTTGACGAATCGTGAAGCGCGCTTGAGTTGAATCGAGTTCAACATCGCTCACGACGATGTCTTCCATGCTCGACAACCGCTCGACAACGTCACGCTCGAGTTCTGCTCGAGTCGACTTCTTGCCGACATCGCCCTTCGTAGCGACTCCGACTTCCGGCTTACGTCCCGACGGCTTCTCAAGACCGAAGCTTGCATGAATCGCCTGCAACGCCGCTTGAGCTTGCTCGCGACGAACCTGCACGGAGATCTTGATCTCGCTCGTCGTGATCATGCCGATGTTCACGCCGGCTGTCGCGAGGCATGAAAACATCTGAGCGGCAACACCGGTATGAGTCCGCATGCCGGCGCCGACTGCCGAGACCTTCGACAAGTTCGTGCCGTGCTGAACTCGACCTGCTCCCAATTCGGCGACGGCTTCTTCAGCAGCCGTCAGCGTCTCGGCGAGATCGCCCTCGGGCACCGTGAACGAGACTTCGGCCAGTCCGCCCGCGCCGATGTCTTGCACGACCATATCGATCGGGATGTTGCGATGAGCCATCTTCGAAAAGATGAGGCTCATCACACCGGGCCGGTCGGGAATGTCAGCGAGACTGACTCGCACTTCGTTCTTCACGACGGCGATACCGGTCACGACTTGCGAATCGTTCTCGCCCTCAGGCGCGATCAGCGTGCCGGGCTTCTGCTCGAACGAGGACACAACCGCGAGATGCACGTTGTACTTCTTCGCGAACTCGACCGATCGCGAGTGCAGCTTGCCGCCGCCGAGACTCGTGAGTTCAAGCAGTTCGTCATACGAGATGCGTTCGTGCTTGCGGGCCTCTTTCACCATTCGCGGGTCAGTGGTGTAGATGCCGTCAACGTCAGTGAGGATCTCGCAGACATCCGCATCGAGCACTGCTGCGAGCGCCGTCGCCGTCGTATCGCTGCCGCCGCGACCGAGCCGCTGTTCCCGGCGCTGATCAAGCCCCTGCTCGACGGCGGCTTCGCGCCGGGGTCGCCTGCGTCGCATCCGCCGCTGGTGCTCGCGGGCGCGCTGGTCGGGATC
>CAZNMS010000682.1:0-4113 GCA_964573505.1 uncultured Planctomycetaceae bacterium
CAGTCTTGAGCGGCACGAGCCCTCCCATGCCGATGAGGCTATACCCCATTTTCTGCAGGCTCTTGACGGACTCTGCATATGACGAAGGACTCCATCCTTGTGCGACTCCGACGGGTTTGAATCTGAGTCCTTGCTTCTGATGTTCTGCGAGGAATTTCGCAGCAAGATCGAGCGTGATCTGCTGGCGTTCCCGATAATTCTTGAGGGTCTCAGGATCGATCTTGCTTTCAGTCTCATCGGACTGGAATCCGAGAATCACATGGTCAACTGAGACCCCGTAATCGAATCCGCAATTGACATAAAACTCGATAACGTCTTGAACTTTGTAGGGAGGATACTTCTCTCGAACATATGAGAAGGCTCCGCTATCACCCATTGTCTCTAATGGTGAGTTTTGCAAACGAAAAAACTCTCGGACGCCACTCCGCAGGAGACGCTGTCGTTGCGCCGTTGTGTATTTACCGGCTCCCTTTTCGGTGCCATCAACAATCGCTTTTGAAATGAGCAGGCCGCTATAGGGCGCTACTGACAGTATCTCGTGAGCGTATTGATCGTCTCGCTGGCGCATGCGAGTTTCTGAGCGAGTTTCTTCGATAAAATCAAAGCTCGGATCAACAAGATCGTGACTATCTGGAAAAAAGAATTTCATCACGTCAATCCCTTGGCGTCGAGATAGGCGTGAATCAAGACCCAAGAAAGCATCTGAATGTGGCGCGGCACATTCTGCAGGTCATTCCAAGCCAGCCCGTTCATGGCTTCCCAATTTCCGCTCGTCCAGCGACACATTGGGGCAATCAGCATCAATTCTTTATTGGCTACTTCAATACCCTTACTGCCTCGCGCTTTTGTGCTGGGCATGATTTTATCCATCAGTCTCCCAACGGCTCGAATCCCGGCGCCATGCATCAAACGGCTTTTCTCGGGCGGCTTACCCCAAGCCTCGGGGAAAGTTGCTTTTACAGCAGCCCAGTAGGTTGCTAGCAACTGGCAAATTGCCTCAAAATCCGTCTCTCCAGTTGCGACATTACGATATGGATATAGACACCCTGAAGGTGAGGTGAGGCTTTCCTCTAGCATTTTTATGATTGATGTGTCGGCGATGACTGCTTGACTGGACTCTTCTCCTTTCATCGACGCCCGGCGAATAAGTCGGTGGAATGGCGACTGTGGATCAAGATTGAGCCAATCACAAATGGCTGCTGGAACTCGCCGCGCTGCCATTCTGGCAGGAAGGTTTGTGGTAACCTCGGGTAGCAATTCGGCAATCAATCCTCGCGGCAACGGCCGAGTGTTGTTGACTCGCAAGAACTGATCGCGTTGCATCGCGACTTCGTCGGCAATGAACGCATTGATGGGAACGGCGAATGGTCGCCGAGTGCTCTTACAGAGAGCTAGGGTTCGCTGTTGCCCGTCGACAATCCACGCTGGTTTGGCGTCGCCATTTTGAGGAATGGGAATCTCAATCGTTCCCGACGCCGCGCAGCCGTCATCAACTTCTGGCCCGCGACTTTTTGTAAACTTCACTCGTGAGGAAAGGGCCAGAATGATTGAGTTAGGGAACAAAACCTGGCTGGAATTCAAATAATCAATTATGTCCTGAACGTGTTTACGAACTTCAGAGCGTTGATATCCAATGACCTTGCCGACATCGTCACGCGAAATGCGCGAGACATCGGCAATTTGCTGAAGGTCGTCCGCAGTCAGGCTAAACATAAACAGCGGATGACTAGGATCTTGCTCAATACGCAATGCCCTACGTCGAATGAGATTTGGGCTATCTGACACCGATGGCCTCCAGAGTTTCCTGAAATAGAGCACGGAACCTCTTTTGCTCGCAGGCATTGCCATCGTCACGCAAGCGGCGAAGCAGAGGAGAATGTCGCTGACTCGGATCAAGCATTAAGTGCTGATGGATAAATTCTCGAACCTCAGTGTCTGACATCGGCGATCGGTCATACCGGACCAGTTCGGGGCATTCTTGCAACAAAGCATTGAATATCGTTGCGGCCTGCGAGCAGCGAAGCGGCCAGCGGACGGGACTTTCCAAGAGCCGACGAGCGACGCGTACGTTGAGCGACATCAAAGCGCCTCCCAAGACGGCCTGTAGTCGCCCATCGCAAGGCAAGACGTTGCGCTGAAGGGAACCGATATCGGTCACTCCTGCGGAAATAATTGTCAACAGGTCTGAATTGGCGAGCCTAATAACTGCAGCGTCGAGATCCGCTCGCATGGCGGCCAAATACACCGGCGAAGCGACAACAATGAGGGGAGCTTTCGGGTCTCGTTCCACTAGCGTCTGGAGAGTTCGAGGTTCACCAACAGCAGGACCTTCCCATGTAGCGAGCGCACTCCACCAATCAGAAAGTAACCCTGCCCCTTCTCCGACTTGCCGCTGTCGAATCGAGTCGGGATGACGCTGGGAGAAAGTGGCTGAATAAGGCTGAACTGAAGCAGTTGCGGGAATGAGTCCATATCCCGCCGAGCAAACCCAAAGCCGGGCCTGCATGTGACTCATCGCAGCGACTTGTGGCAATGATGCCGCTATCTTCCACTGGTCACCCGAGTAAAGGAATTCCGCCTCGACGCGAGAAGAAGAATTAGACCGCAGTCGCTCAATCCAACGCCTGCAAACTTGGTTCACCGTGCTTCCATTGACCGAACCAAGCTTGAGTTCGCGATCGACCGGACATGTCTTTCGCTTCGTGCAGGTCACGACGATGTTGAGATGCCTCGTCATGACTCGCGTGCCTCCGACTCCGAGTTGAAGTTGGGAATCTGAAAAACTACCATGGGAGTAGTTTGTCGTCTGGACGAAAACTGTAGACGAGCCGAATTCTTGCAAGCAGCAGTTTTTGCGTCAATAATCAGAAGTTGAGCAGACGATTCGCGGAGGCATGATGAGTTTTACCTATACAAACCCCCGGGCGACCGGCTGGTTGAGTCATGCACCAACTGTGTAGGAAGACTCGAATGCCTTACGCAGTCAAGGAAGTTTATCTCAGCATTCAAGGCGAAGGTGCCCAAGTTGGAAGGGCAGCAGTGTTCTGCCGGTTTGCAGGTTGCAATCTTTGGTCGGGCCGGGAGGACGATCGTGCGACCGCAAAATGTTCTTTCTGCGACACGGACTTTGTCGGTACAGACGGGCCGGGCGGCGGGCGGTTTGCAACAGCGAGTGAACTAGCACATCACATCGCCAACCTGTCGTTTCGGTCGAGCGGCGAAACCGGTACAAGACTCGTCATCTTCACCGGCGGAGAGCCGTTGTTACAGTTGGACAGTGCATTAACTAAGGCAATGCATATTCTCGGCTTTGAGGTTGCCGTCGAAACTAATGGCACAATGTTACCTCCAGAGGGCGTCGATTGGATTTGCTGTAGCCCGAAAGCTGGGGGACAATTGGTCCTGCGTTCTGGTCACGAACTCAAGCTCATCTTTCCACAAGTGGGTCTTGCTCCGACGGAGTTAGAGACGCTCGACTTTGGTCATTTCTTCTTGCAACCGATGGATGGTCCGAATCTCGTAGACCACACGCGACAGGCCATTGAATATTGCTTGCGGCACCCTCGTTGGCGCCTAAGTCTGCAACTCCACAAACACTTAGACTTGCGCTAGTGCAATTTCACGCCGAGTACGATTTGCGATGTCAGCTAGGTCGGTTCTTAGACGATCAATTAAATTCGGGCACCAAATACATTAAAACAGCCCTCACTCATGACGAGTGAGGGCTGTTTTGTGAGAGCATCACTCACAGTGTCGGCAGGAGCCGTGCTCAGTCGGGGTTTGCAGTGCGGCGGTGACTTCTTGGCGGAAGTCGTGGTGGTCGTCCTTGCCCGCGAGGGTCTCGCGGATGCATTCGAGGATGGCGTTGTGGTCCATCCAGCTCATGGTGAACGACTCGATTTGAATGAGCCTGTCTCCTTCGCGTTTGAGGACGGCGTACTCTTGGGCTCCATCTTCCGAGGTCGCATCGTTCAGCCAGAGGTAGTTCCCAATTGAAAACGCTTGGCAACAACACCAGGTCAGCGACGACAGTTTCTCGGCAAGTTCTTCGGCTGAGCCGATCTCGCGAACGCTCCAGACACGATTGAAGTGCATCATCAGGCACACTCCTTT
>CAZNMS010000683.1:0-4100 GCA_964573505.1 uncultured Planctomycetaceae bacterium
GTTGAACCTTCATGCCAGCTATCGAATCGAGCCCCGTTGGGGCTCTTTGCCTGCCACTTCAATCTGTGTTCCCGACGCACTCTGGCTCGCATCGCCGCCCATCGCGCGGCTGACTTTTCCGACTGGCGAAATTAATCGCATCGCGAAAACTCTTCTGCCCGCAAGCATTTCCTAGATCACTCTCAACGCAACAACTCTGTGCCAATTGCTGCATGCACCCAAGAACGCGGTCATGCCGAATGAGACAGTGGCCGAACCAAGAGGCGATTCGAAGCGCGTTACTCCTCCGACTCCGCCCGTTCCTCGTGCCGCCGACCTGCCATGACGACTGCTCATTCCATTCGACTTCTGATCGTCGACGATCACTCTGAAAACCGGCAGGTTGCCCATTGGATGGCGCTGCGAGCGTTTCAAGATCCGCTCATTTCCGAAGCCGGGTCGCTCGCCGCTGCTGAGCAACTCTTCGACTCCGAGCACTTCGATGCCGTGCTCCTTGATGCTGCGATCACGGACTTCACGTCGGTGTGCTCAGTGCTTGCTCAACGCACTGAGGATGCTTGCTGCGGGTTCGTCTTATTGGTCGGTGCGACTGAGCAAGCTCAGCGCAAGTTCGGAGAAGAACTCGGACTCGAGCATTGGGTCGTGAAAGAGTTGCTCTCGGCTTACACGCTTGAATTGGTTGTGCGTCGCGCGGTCGACAACGCCGGACTGCGTCTGCAACTCGTCGAGCAACAGCAAGCCGCGCTCAGCGCCGCGACCGAGCGAGACAAGTTGCAGACCGAGTTGACCGACCTCACAACGAAGCTCAACGAAGCAAAAGAGGCCGCTGCATCGTCGTCGGTCGAGAAGCATGTCTCCGCCGCGATCGCGAGTTCCGCGAGCCACTCCCAATCACGTTCGGACGAACGACCGAAGCTCATCTCGAAAGAGGTCTCTGCTTCCGCCGTCGACGGCCAAGTAGTGGCGAAGCGGCTGCAAGCAGAACTTGCTCCGCCGGGTTCTCCGATGATCGAGGGCTTCGAGGTCGCGGGCCTCTCACTGCCAGCGGATGCCACTGGCGGCGACTACTACGACTACTTGCCTTGCGGCGACGGTCTGCTGTGCATTGCCATCGGTGAGTGCTCCGGTCGCGGGCTTGCTCCGACGATGTTGGCGACATCACTGCGAGCCTATCTCCGCGTGCTGACCGCCTCGATGACAGACGTCTCTGACATTGTCAGTCAGGCCAATCGACTCATCACCGAAGACATCGGCGATGAAGAGTTCTTAGTCACGATGATGCTCGTGCAGATCGATCAAGTGACGAAGCGCATCCAGTACGCAAGTGCCGGCCATCAGGGCTATCACCTCGACCGAGAAGGCCGTTCGCAGATCTTGCACAGCACCGGCATGCCAATGGGGCTCGGTGCCGAGACCGTCATTCCCGAAGGTTCGCCGGTGCGTCTGAAGGCGGGCGAGATCCTGCTGCTCGTCACCGACGGCATTCAAAAAATGATGTCCGAAACCGGAGAACGCTTCGGCGTCGAGCGGATGCTCAACGTCGTCCGGCAGCATCGCAATCTGACGCCGCGCATGATCGTCAGCGAGCTGAAGAAGGCCTGCCTCGAATTCTCGAAAGGCGGCGGCCAATGCGACGACATCACCGCCGTCATCGTCCGCGCCGACGGCGGCAGCAACGGCTTCGTGCTCTAGGCAAAGCGCATCTTGGAGTGCTCCGCCTTGTCGGAGCCCTCCATTTCAGCGGCGCAGCAGCATCGAGAAACGCACGACTCAGCCGTCATAAAAGCAGCCCGAGAAAAGTTCCTCACCGGGCGGGCCTGCACAATGGGTGAGGAACACTGGTACGACGGACTTGTAGTCCGTCGAACGTCGTGAGAAGCGACGGACTGCAAGTCCGTCGTACCCAAAAACGGGTGTGTTCCTCAAGAGCCGTAGCATGACTCACCGAGTCGAGCACTCCCCATCTTGGAGTGCTCCGCCTTGTCGGAGCCCTCCATTTCAGCGGCGCAGCAACTTCGAGAAACGAACGACGTCGCCGTCACCAAAACTGCCCGAGTTTGCTTTAGCCCATATCAAAACCGGCAACCATCAAAGCAACTCCCGACGCCCTCTTCTTCACGACCAACAAAGCGTCATGCCGCCGATATGGAAGGCTCCGCCGAGCCGGAGCACTCCAAGATAAAACGCGCGCCTGTCATTTTAATTGCTCGCGAATGAACTCCATCGCCCGAGCATGCACTTCGGCCATTTGCTTCGGATCGCCGTCTCGCAAACCGTGCTCAGCACCATCGACCGCGAGCAACTCATGAGGCACGCCGTGCCGCTTCAGTTCCCGCGCCATGTCGACCGAGCACGCATACGGCACGTCGGTGTCTTTCGTCCCGTGAATCATCAGCAGTCGCGGATAGCTCGGGGTAATTCTTTTGACAGGACAAAACGCATCGAGCTTCCCCGGCTCTTTCACGGCATCAATGCCCGTCACCGCGAGCGACCATCCGCCGGTCTGCCGTTGAAACCGATAGAACGCACCGCGCGCCTTCGCCGCATTCGGGTCATCGGTATTGGTCAGCACCATTCGTCCGACACCCGCCTGCGCCTCGTCCGCCGCAACCGCCGCTCCATGATGAACCGACATTGAGCGCGTCCATTCCCCGTCGATGTCGCCATAGCCCCAATACGCGACGAGTGCTTTCGGCTTCGGTTCGACAATGGCTCCCGCGAGCATCGTGAGATACCCGCCCGCCGACCCGCCGCTCACCACAACGCGACTCGTATCCGCCGCAAACAACTCGGGCCCTTTCGCGTGCAGCCAAACAAAAGCGTCCGAGAGATCCCGCGCAATCTCCGGCAGCTTCACTTCGGGAGCCAGTCGATAGTCGAGCGACACCAACACGAATCGTTCGCGCGTGCAAAGCTCAAGCAACTGCTTCGGCACCTGCGACTTGCTCCCGACAATCAGAGCCCCGCCATGCACCCAAACCAAAACCGGCCGCCTCTCACTCTCGCCGGGCCGATAAACATCCGCCTCTATCTTGAGCTCGCCAACGATCTTGTAGGAATAAGTACCCTTCGTCAGCGGCTCTTGAGCGAAGCCGCGACCCGCGCTAACAGCGACAACAACCGCCACTCGCAGAGCAGCGCAGCACAAAGTCAGAAGTCTCGAACGCATAGCACTCCCTCTCGTTAGCAAACCCGCAAAGGCCATTGATTCGACAGCGCACCGTCGAGTTTCCGTAGCCGAAATCGTCAGATTTCGGACGGTTGAAATGCCTGAAATCTCACGATTTCAGCGAGATGGTGCGCTCTCGAATCGATCATCAGAGGCGCCGACGGCGGCGCGAGATGCGAGTACTCGCCGCCTTCTTCGTCCTAGTCGGACGAGCGGACTTGCTGCGGCCGAGCGTTGGGTCATCGGGCAGCAACTGCTTCAACAGTTCTTGAGCCGGCTGCCGCACTTCGGGAGCAACTCGCCACAACAGATTCTCATCGCGTCGAGCAGCCGCAAGCACCGCCACGCGCAGCGGTCGCCAACGCTCTCCGAATTCCGTTTCATCCAGCAGTTGAACCGCACTCTCCCCAAAACCCCCGGCCACGATGTCGCGAAACAGAACGACGATGTCAGCCCACGTTTCTTCAAAGTACGCATCCGTGCCTTCGGCGAGCATTCGCTGAATCAAAGGCTGAGCCGCCTCCCATTGACCGCGCCGCACCAAGATGCAAGCCAGCGTATGAGCGGCATGCAGACTCGTCGGATCCAACTCAACCGCGCGCCGCCCCAACGTCTCTGCTTCGTGCAAATCGCCAGCATGTAAGAAAAGATGCCAAGCGAGCCCATTATGTGACTCGGCATCATTCGGTCCGACCCGCACCGCCGACCGATAAGCCGCTTCAGCCTCAGCCGGACGATGCAGCTTTTCCGAATAGAGCTTGCCGAGCGCTCGCCACGCGTGAAACCAGTTGGGATCAATCTCGATGGCAGTTCGATAAGCCCCTTCGGCCTCTTCATAACGCTTCAAGCGATACTGCAAGAAAATGCCGAGATTGTTCCACGGAGACGCGTACTTCGGATCAATCTCGATCGCCCGTTGATAAGCCGCTTC
>CAZNMS010000684.1:0-4088 GCA_964573505.1 uncultured Planctomycetaceae bacterium
CATCCGTCGAATCCGACCGGATGACTGAGGAAGAAACGTTACACAGCGAGGGGTCGGGTCTACGAAATTTCGAAATTGGCGAGACCGACGGCCAATCTGCGAATGAAGACTCCCTCTCGCCAATTTCCAAATTTCGTAGACCCGACCCCGGTGTTGATGACGCCTCAACGACGAACGAGCTGCCGGTCCTGCCGGACTCGCTCTTCGAGTCGCTCGTCGATGTTGATCAGCCGGTTGAAGTCGCAGTCGAACCGCAATTAGTGAACACAATTGCCGATACGCCGAACGACGTCGCGGCGGTTGTCGAGACGCCGATCGACGTGCCTTTGCCGGTCGCTCCCGCGCCGTCGTTCAAGGTGCTCGTCGCTGATGACAGTCCGACCGTGCGTCGGCTGATGACGTCGACTCTGCGTTCGCACGACTTCTGCGTCGTCGAAGCTTGCGATGGGGTCGAGGCCGTGAAGGCGCTCGCTGAGCACAAACCCGACCTCATCTTGCTCGACATCAACATGCCGAAGCTCGACGGCTACCAGTTGTGCTGTCTCGTGAAGAAGCACTCGGCAACGCGGCACATCCCGGTCTTGATGCTGTCCGGCAAACACGACGCCGCTGACCGAGCCAAAGCACAGCTCGTCGGTTGCTCCGCCTACTTCACGAAGCCGTTCGAACCCGAACGCATCGTCGCCGCCGTGCGAGAGCACATACGGGCTCAGACGACCGCGACATAAGCAGCTCACGCACTACTTATTTGGGGTCAACGTCTCGTCTCACGGAATTGAACTCGTCACTTTCACCTCACTGTGGAATCACTGTTACATCACCCTGACTGTTTTGCTCACACCGCGTATCGGGCCGCGCGGTCTTCAGCAGGAACCCAACATGACTCAGACACAACCGAAGATTTTGGTCGTCGACGACAGCCCGACAGCGTTGCGACTCACGCGCGATGCACTCGCTGAAAGCGGATTTGATGCCGTGACGGCGACGGATGGCGAAGAGGCTCTCGAAGTCGCGGCGCGCGAGCATCCTTTGCTCGTCGTGCTCGACATCGTCTTGCCCAAGAAGAACGGCTTTCAGGTTTGCCGACAGCTCAAGACCGACCCCGCGACCAGCGCCATGAAGGTCATCCTCTTGAGCAGCAAGAACCAAGAAACGGATCGCTTCTGGGGCATGAAGCAGGGGGCCGATGGCTACATCACGAAGCCGTATGACCTCGATCAACTCGTGAGCAGCATCAAAGACACATTGGCCACAGTGTGATCCTTTTGGAGTGCGGTGATTCATCACCGCTTTGGTCTTCGGCGGAGCCGTCTTTGTTTTTGGCTTTATCGACTCAGCAAGAAGAAACGGGCTTCGGCGAAGCCATTTTTGTTCTTGCTCTTATCGACTCACAAAAAAGGCGGCTCCGCCGCAAATGAAAGCGGTGATGAATCACCGCACTCCAAAAGGGGAACCCATATGGCTTTCGATTTCGATCCTGATGAACTCGAACGAGCACTCGCGGCGGAACTGAATGCTTCCGGCGGGGATGATGCGGATCTCAAAGACGCCATCGAAAGCCTCTTCGGTGCCGGCGCCTTGAGTGACCTCAATGCCGACCTCGAATCCATCGAGCGGCAACTGCATCAAGGCAGTCTCGAAGAGACCATCGCGCAGATCGACGCGGCTCTGCCCGCTGCGACCAGCAAGACGCTCATGCCCGGTGCCAGTTCTGTGATTGGCTCCGCTCGCAAAGTGCTGATGGGCTCGGAAGCAAAGCACGTCGTCTTTCAGCTCGGTGAGAGCCGCTATGCGATCCCGATTGCCAATGTGCTTGAGATTCAACGCGTCCCGTCCGTGACCGCATTGCCGAACGTGCCCGACTGGGTGCAAGGCGTCTGCAATCTGCGCGGCGAGATCATCTCGATCGTCGACCTGCGCGCGTTCCTCAATATGGACGCGCAGGACTTCGGGGCTTCTCGCCGCATCATCGTCACGAAATCGCTGGTGCATGATGTCACCACTGGGCTCGTCGTCGATGCCGTCGTCGGGATGCGAAACCTACCGGCCAACGGCATCCGTCAGCCGACCGCGTCGATCGACGATCCGATCAGCCCGTTCTTGCGCGGCGTGAGCGAGTTCGACGATCAGCTCATCGCGGTCATCGACCTTGAGCGGTTCTATGCGAGCGATGCCATGCGGCAATTTGAAGCTGTGTAGGAAGAGGCCTTTTTCTTGGAGTGCTCCGGCTCGACGGAGCCCTCCGACTGTTGTCGTTGGTCTGTCTGCCTACCTGTCGACGCGATCGCAGGCACAGCCAGAACCGCGTCTTCAATCCAGTAACCGAGAGCGTCGGAAACCAAGTGCCTGCGATGTCATCTCTGACGACCTCATCTCTTTCGAGATCGCAGGCCACTTGCCGCTGAATCGGAGTGCTCCGGCTCGACGGAGCCCTCCGACTGTTGTCGCTGGTCTGTCTGCCTACCTGTCGACGCGATCGCAGGCACAGCCAGAACCGCGTCTTCAATCCAGTAACCGAGAGCGTCGGAAACCAAGTGCCTGCGATGTCATCTCTGACGACCTCATCTCTTTCGAGATCGCAGGCCACTTGCCGCTGAATCGGAGGGCTCCGTCAAGCCGGAGCACTCCAAGTTTTCGAGTGAAGTCATTTCCCAAAAACCTTCTGTCTGTCGCGTTCTGCGACGTTCCGTTTCAAACGAGGAGTAACTCTGTATGTCCGAAGCGAAACAAAGTCTGATCGAGCGAGTCTCCGAGTGGGGGCCGTTCAAACTCATTGCGACCAAGATTCGCTACAAGCTGCTCGTCGGCTTGTTGGTCGTGTCGCTCATCCCACTGATTGGTCTCGGATGGGCCACTAACAACGCCACTGAGAAGGCGTTGATGACGGCTGCTGTCAGTCAGCTCGAATCCGTCCGAACCATTAAGCAGCATCAAGTCGAAGGCTACTTCGACGACCTGCATAAGAAGTTGGCAACGTTCGCCGACAGCCGCATGACTCGCGAAGCCATGCGCGACTTCAATCAAGCTTTCAAGATCGTTCGCGATGAGAACAAAGCGACTGCCGAAGACATCGCCAAGTATCGCGCTGAGCTGAAGTCCTATTACTCGAACGAGTTCGCCGGTGAGTACAAGAAGCAGAACGATGGCAAACTGCCGCCGGTCGAGCAGCTTGTTTCGAAGCTCGACGATGACTCGGTCTTCCTCCAGTACCAGTACATCAAAGCCAATACGAACCCACTGGGTTCAAAGGATGCTCTCGACCGCGCGAGCGATAAGTCGTCTTACAGCGACGCTCACGAGCGCTTCCATCCGGTCATGCGCAACTACCTCAAGAAGTTCGGTCTCTACGACATCTTCTTGGTCGACATCGAGTCGGGCGACATCGTCTATACGTGCTTCAAAGAACTCGACTTCTCGACGTCGTTGAAGACCGGTGCGTACTCGACGACCAACATCGGTCGCGCGTTCAGCCTCGCGGCTCAAGGCGATTCGGCAGACTCCGTCGTGCTCGTCGACTACGAGCCTTACACACCGTCGTATGACGCTGCGGCGAGCTTTGTTGCCACTCCGATCTTCGATGAAGGTCAGAAAGTCGGCGTCGCGATCTTTCAGATCCCGATCGACAAAGTGAACGAGATCATGGCCGAACGAACGGGCCTCGGTGAGACGGGTGAAACCTACGCCGTCGGTGCCGACAAGTTGTGGCGTAACAACACCCGCTTCCTCAGTGACCTCGGTGTGAGCACGACGATTCTCAAGAAGGAGTTCGCCGTCGAAACCGAAGCAGCAGTGCAAGGTCTCGCGGGCAAGAGCGGTGCAAAGGTCATCAACGACTATCGCGGTCAGCCCGTTGTGTCGTCGTTCGCTCCGATCACGGTTCACAAAGCTTCGGTCGCAGGTGACGCAAATATTACATGGGCGCTGCTCTCGGAAATCGACCTCAAGGAAGTTCGCGCACCGGTCGTCGCGTCCTTCTGGAACACCGTGCTGATCGTTGTCGCGGCGACGGTCTTCGTTGTCGTTGCGTCGTTGTGGTTCGCGAAGCAGTTCACGAAGCAAGCCGATGCGATCTCAGGCATGCTCAGCCA
>CAZNMS010000685.1:0-4072 GCA_964573505.1 uncultured Planctomycetaceae bacterium
ACGCTCTTTCGCGGAGCGAAAGGCGACCATTGGTCTGAGGTGCAACCTCGCTAGCCATTCAGGCCGCTGAGTGCTCCGGTGCTGTCGCCGAGGAAAGGCACCTTCACGTCGGCTCGATCCAGCATCGCGAGCCACAAGTTGTTGAGGGGCGTTTCTTTGGCGTACTTGATGTGTCGGCCTTGATGCACCGAACCTCCGCCCTGCCCTGCCAGAATGATTGGCAAGTCGTCGTGATTGTGTGCGTTGCCGTCTGAGTTGCCGCTGCCGTAGGCGATCAAGCAGTGATCGAGCAGCGTGCCATCGCCTTCTTGAATCGCCTTTAACTTCGTCAGCAAGTACGCGAACTGCGTCATATGGAACTTGTTGATGTCGCGCAGCTTCTGCTTCTTTGCTTGATCGTTGCCGTGATGCGAAAGGTCGTGATGGCCTTCAGGCACACTGATGAAGGGGTAAGGCTTATTACTCCCTTCGTTCGCAATGACGAACGTGCTGATGCGAGTGACGTCCGTTTGGAATGAGAGCACCATCAAGTCGGCCATCAGCCGAATGTGCTCTTCGTAGTTGCCGGGCACGCCGTTCGGCTTCGGATAGTCGGGCGTCTTGATCTCGGGCAACTTCGCCGCACGCTCGATGCGGAGTTCGATATCGCGGATCGATGTGAAGTACTCGTCGAGCTTGCGTTGATCACTGATGCTGACTTTGCCCTGCAGGTCGTTTGCTTCTTCACGCACGAGATCAAGCACGCTCTTGCGGAGCTTGTCTCGCTTCGCCCGCTCGGCATCCGGGACTTGCGAGAAGAGCCGTTCGAAGACGAGCTTCGGATTCACTTCCTTCGGCAGTGGCTGAGTTGCCGAGCGCCACGACATCGTCGACGAGTAGACGCAGCTGTAACCCGAATCACAGTTACCGGCCATTGCTCCGGCTTCGCAGCCAATCTCAAGCGACGCCAATCGCGTCTGATCGCCGATCCGTGAGGCAGCCACTTGATCGACCGAGATGCCGGCTCGGATATCGGTGCCGTCGGTCTTGCGCGGCTGAGCACCGGTGAGGAACGCGCCCAATGCTCGTGCATGATCGCCGCCGCCATCACCGTGCGAGCGAGCCTTATCCGCCGTCAGTCCCGTCAACACTGAGAAGTCGTTGCGCAGATCCTTCAGCGGCTCAAGGGTCGCCGGCAGATCGAACTCGCTGCCCTCTTTGGCGGGAGTCCAGTCGGCCATATTCACGCCGTTCGGGACATAGACGAAGGCGAGTCGATTCGGTGCCTTCTTCGCTTTCGTGTCGTCGTTCGCCCATGCGGTCACCGGCCCCATCGTTTCGAGCCAGGGCAAAGCAATGCTGGCACCGAGACCTCGCAGCACAGTTCGTCGAGAAAGCTTCATGGCATTGTCCTTTGATTGGGAACGGCGGGTTGAGTTACGGAAGGAAGGCAGAGGGGAAAACGAATCGGCGATCATCGGAGCGATATGGCTCGCGGTCGGTCAGAGGCAGTTACCAATGTCCGAAGGACGTTGGGTGGTATGAAAACGAGACTGTGAGTTCGTTCGTGACGGCAGAGTCAACGGATGAAAGTGAACGTCGTCCCGCTGCGGCTCGGGATGGAATCCCACGCTACTTTTCGGGGCAGAGCCTCGCTCCGTCATTTTCTGAGTGAGTGGCAGGGGGCTAGCGGCACCCACCGGGGTTCGTCGGATAAAGATTAAGACCGTGTGTATCACTTATTGCAGATCAACGGTCACACGTTGTGAGTCCTCTTAATCTTAATCGTACTCTTAATCTTAATCCGTCTTCCGCAGACCAGTCGGTCAGAGGCGTCGCCTCGCTATTCGTCCTTTCCGCGTCGGAGTCGGAACGGATCACTGGCGGCGATTTCTGTCACCAGTGTCGAGAACTTGAAATCGTCCTTTGCCAGTGCGGCACACACTTTGTCGATCGACGGTTTGTCGTAGTACTCCAATCCGCGCCCTAAGGCATAAGTCAGCAACTTTTCTGCGACGCAGCGGGCAATGAGATCTCGCTTCTCCTGCAAGATCGCCTTCAGCTCTGCCGGACCTTGAAACGATTTTCCGCCGGGCAACGTTCCGGACGGATCGATCTCGAAGTCTCCGTCCTTCTGACGGAAGCTGCCGATCGCGTTGTAGTTCTCGAACGCAAAGCCCATTGCATCCATGCTCGTATGACAGCTCGCGCAAGCCGGGTTCTTGCGATGCTGCTCCATTCGCTGACGGAGCGAGCCGGTTAAAGGCTGCCCGTCGTTCTTGTCGAGTTCCGGGACGTTCGGCGGCGGGGGCGGCGGGGGCGTGCCGAGAATTTGTTCGAGCACCCAACGTCCGCGCTTCACGGGAGAAGTTCGAGTCGGATTCGAAGTCACCGTCAGCACGCTCGCTTGCAGCAAGAGGCCGCCGCGATCGCTGTTGTCGAGAGACACACGAACAAAGTTGTTGCCTCGAATCGGCTGCCCGCCGGGCTTCTTCATCTTGTCGGTCGGGCGATTGCCGACGGTATCCATGATGCCGTAGTGCCGCGCCAATGGCTCGTTGAGGTACGTGAAGTCCGCCGAGAGCAGATCGAGCAAGCTCCGATCTTCGCGAATGATCTCGCCCAGAAAGAGCTTCGTCTCCTGCATCATCGCCTGTCGCAACGGCTCATTGAACGACGGGAAGAGCCTCTGATCCGGCGCGACCAGTTGCAGTCGTCCGAGTTGCAGCCACTGCATTGCGAAGTTGTCGACGAGTGCCGTCGCCTTCGGATCTTTGAGCATGCGTTTGACCTGCGGGCCGAGATTCGCGGTCAACTGTTTCTTCGAGGCAAGCTCCGTGAGTTCAGCATCCGGCAGCGAACTCCATAAGAAGTACGAGAGACGCGACGCGAGCTGATACTCGTCGATCGGATGCGAGTCTTTCGTTGTCGGCTGATCGTCGAGTTCAAAGCGGAAGAGGAATTTTGGTGACACCAGCGCCGCTTGAACGGCGAGCTGAAGTCCGGCTTCCCACTTCTGTCCCTCAGCAACGGCGCCGTCGACGATCTTCGAGAAGCGTTCGACTTCCGTCGGAGTGGCGGGGCGACGAAACGCGCGACTGAGAAAGCGTTGCATGACATCGCGCGTTTGCTCGGCCTGCGGTTTGTCGGACTTCGGTCCGACCATCTCGCGCTGTGCAAGCGGACGTTGTTCGAGCGGTCCTTCCGACCAAATGTTTTCGATCGAGAGTTGCGGCGGCTCTTCGCCCTCCGGCGGCTTCACAACAGCAATGCCGGCACGTTGCACATCACCTCGCTGATGAATGGGGAACTCAATCGTTTGCAGCGCCTTCGAATCCCGCGCAGTGATCTCGTAAGTCTGCAGAATCTTGAGTGGCTTCAGCTTCGCGAGCCCCGCGCCCATCAATGTGTCGACCTCAGCATCGGGCGACGGGTCTTTCAGATTCGGCCCCGACAAAAAGAGGACGACCTTCACCGGCGATTTGCCGAACGGCTGCGCGTAAAGGTTCGCTCGCAAGACGAGGTCTTCATTGGCATCGAACTTCAGATAGTCGGCAGCGGCAGTGAATGGTCCCGAGACTGTCGGATCGCTGTCGGTCGGGCTCATCGTGCGGAAGCGGCGTTGAGGCGTCTTCGCATTGTTCGGTTGCAGGTACTGCCCCGCCAAATAACGACGAGGAACCGGCGGCACATTCACAACGATCGCGCGTTGAGCGATTGATTCGGCGGACGCGAGATAGCGCTCCATCAAGACCGGAGAGAGCGTGAGCACGTCGCCAATGTTGTCGAAGCCGTGCCCGACATCGTCCGACGGAAAGTCTTCGGCGGGCTTGATGTCGAAATGAAAGAGGTCGCGAATGGTGTTGTTGTACTCGGTCTTATTGAGTCGCCGGACAGTGACTCGACCGGGATCCGGCTTCGCGTTCTTGTCAGCATTCTCGAAGACAGCTTTGACCGCTTTGACGAACGCTTCCTTATCAGCGAGCGGCGGTTGAGCTTCACCTTCCGGCGGCATCTCGCCCTCGCGCACCATCTCGCTGAGTTGCTCCCACTTCTTGCGGGCCTTCAACAACGAGACCTCATCCCTAAAGGC
>CAZNMS010000686.1:0-4060 GCA_964573505.1 uncultured Planctomycetaceae bacterium
GCATTGTAGGACGCGTTACATAGTCGCCTTTCGCTCTGCGAAAGGGATTTTCTCTTGGGACTTTTGCTCCGCAAAAGCTTCCTTTCGCGGAGCGAAAGGCGACTATCAGATGCGGCTTCGCCGCGTCGTTTAACCGCATGCCCATCGGGCTGCGCTGACGCTTGAGTTCAAGCTGATGTCGGAATTATTGCAGGCTGACGCGGTGCGTTTCGCGGTTCGGCTGGGGCACGGCTGATTGCGAGTGAGTGGCGAGCACGTCCTCAGTGAGGACGCGCTCGGACTTGCTCGCTTCGCAGCCCGACTTGCGGACTGAAGAGTTTGAGGGACTCTTTTTTGACGGGTTATCGGCGCGGCGGGGATGCAGGGAGCCCGCTTGTGATCGGGATGGAATCCCAATCTACTTTTCGAGATGGAATCCCGATTACCCGAACAACTGCGGGATTGGCTCGGCTTCGATCAAGCGGATCGGACGATTGCCGGGGCCGGGGAACATCGTCGTTTCGAGGTCGATGCCCATTGCGTGATAGATCGAGGCCAGAATTTGCGGCGGTTCGATCGGATTGTTTTGAGGACGGCCGCCGTGCTTGTCCGACGAGCCGATGACCTGCCCGCCTTTGATCGGGCCGCCGACCATGAAGTTCGTCCAAACTCCGGGATGATGGTCTCGACCGCCGCGACCGTTCAGCGACGGCGTGCGACCGAACTCGCTCAGCACGCAAACGACGGTGTCTTCGAGCATGCCGCGTGATTCGAGGTCTTGAATCAGCGCCGTGAAGGCCCAGTCAAACTGCGGGCAGAGCAATCGCTCGTAGTCGAGATAGGTGTTGTTCAACCCGCCGCCGTCCGCGTGCATGTCCCAGCACGACAGATTGAAGACGGTGTCGAAGTGATTGACCGTCACATAACGAGCACCTCGTTCGAGTAGTCGGCGGGCCATCAAGCAGCTTTGTCCGAGAGTGTTGCGGCCATAGCGGTCCTGAAGCTGAGCGGTCTCTTGAGTGAGATCAAACGCCTGCTTCGCTTCCGGTGAGGTCAGCAAGTTGAAGGCTCGTGCGTAAGCGGTATCGCGACCGACTTCCGGGTTCGTCTCGGCCTTGCGTTGCACGTCATCGATCTGAGTCAGCAGTTGCTTGCGCGCGTTGATGCGGAACTCGGACTGACCCGTCGGCGGTTGCAGATCAACGACCTTGAAGTCGGAGCGTGCCGGGTCTGCACCGAGAAAGAATGGCTCATGAGCACTGCCGAGATAGGCAGACGTTTGACCGTGCAACGGTCCCGCTCCGGTATTGCCGATCTTGCCCGGCAGAATGATCGAAGCGGGCAGAGTGCCTCGATTGCCGAAGACGCGCGAGATCACTGAGCCACTATAGGGCTTCATGCTGTCAGGATTGAAGTCGTGCCCGGTCATCATCCAGCGCTGACCGTTCTCGTGAGTTGCTCCCGTCTTGTGATGCAGGCTGCGAATGAGCGCGACCTTATCCATCATGCGAGCCATCAACGGGAAGTGCTCGCAGATCTGAATGCCGGACACATTGGTGTCGATCGGCTTGAACTTGCCCCGAATCTCAGCGGGAGCTTCGGGCTTCATGTCCCATGTGTCTGTCTGACCCGGCGATCCGACTAAAAAGATGGTCAAGCAGTTGCGGATCTTCGCCTGTGTAACATCGACTGCACCCGCCGCTTCAAGCGCCATCGACGCCGGCAAGCTGAGCCCCATCAACCCGGCCGCTCCGGCCTGCAAGAAACTGCGTCGCGTCGGACCATGACCCGAGCACATTGGGACTTTTTCGTGACCTACATGAAGCATGAAGTTCTCCTTACAGGCTGATGTTCGAACTCAAGATTTCTTCGGCTCAAATTCCATCACACATTCGGCTCGATGCCGAGTGCTCGAAGTTGAGCAGCCAGTTTCTCCGACCGCTCCCGTTCTTGCAGAGCATTCTGTTTCTCGGCATCCGCTCGAAGGCTCTCTTGCTCTACTCGAAGTTTCGCATGTCGCGATTCTTCTTCACTTTGATCGGCTCGTTGACGCTCTTGAACAGCAAGTTCTTCGCCAGTGAGCAGCATCTGACCGTTGCGATCAACGAACCGCAGCCATTCATGGTGCGAACCAGCGTAGTGGCCATTCCATAGAACAACGCTCAATCCGAGTTCCGGCAAAGTCTGATCGGGAAGTGGCACATAGCGCCCCATGCGGCGTTCAAGAATCTGTAATGCGCCATTGCCCAACAAATTGAGTGGGTCATAAATGATGTAATACGGAATGCCGATGCGGGCATAAGCGATCCGCTTCAAGTCGTCCTCGCCGCCTTCCTTATTCGAGACGAACTCAGCGACGAGATCCGGTGGCTTCCCATAATTCCAAATGAAGTAACTGCGATTCGATTTCGGCAGCAGATCCTCCGGAACCGTAACGCCGACACTCAGCAAGAAGTCCGGCACGAGTGGCGGTTGCTTGAGCGCGAAAAACAAACCGACGTTGCTCATGGCGACGAAGGGCCGTTCCTCACCCGATCGCGGCCATGAGGCATAAAACGAATCACACAACAACGTCATTTGTCGGAATGAAAAGAGGCTATCCACTGGAGTGTCATCCTCCGTGACGATGAGGTCGTAGTTCGGCATGCACTCCGGCGGGACGCCGAACGCATCATCCACTTCGGGTTCTTCGAGAGTTGCGGGCGAGGGCATGAGAAGCTCCTTAGGAGCACTATTAAGGGGACTTAGAGATGCCGTTTTCGAACCAGTTCAACGGTCATCACGGCCTTTTTGAGAATCGATTCGGACCTTAGCCGTCGCGCGAGCTTTCGTCGCGATCGAATTCAACGTTGTTGCGAGTTGCGATCACGGCTTTGCAGGACGCGCTTAGCGACCCGACGACGGAACTACTGCTCGACCAGCTTCTGATTGAGTGGTAGCCGCGTTCGCCAGAACGCGGGCGGCTCGCACTCTGGCAAGTGCGGCTACCAATCAAACCAAGATTGGTGGCGTCACTACTTCCCGCTCTCCAACTTGAGCAGCGCTTCGGCGAAGCGGCGACCGACTTCGAGAGTTCCGGCGGTGTCCCAGTGGGCTCCGTTCGCGATCGTGACTCCGGCGGTGTCGACATAGACGCAACGCTTCGGATCTTTCGCTCCGAGAGCTTTTTGAGCCTCGATCACCTGCGGCACGAATTTGTTATTGCCGCCGCCGAACTGAGTGTTGATCGCTAACAACGCAACGAGTTGCGGAGCGTCGATATCGCGTCGCAAGGCTTCGAGCATCTCGCCGAGATTGCGTTCGTAGTTCGGAGCATCGGTCGGGTTTGAATCGCTCTCGCCCTGCACCCAAATGAAGGCGCGCGGACGGAGCTTGAGTCCTCGTTCCTTCGCAGCAGCGGTCGCAGCTTTCGTTTCTTCAATGAGCGCTCGATAGCACGCGCCCGCGTCTCCGGGATCTTTCGGGTTCCAGTCGGTACGCATGCCGGTTCCGCTGAAGGCCGCCTTCACGATCGCGAGCTTGCAACTCTGCCGCTTGATCAAGGTGCGTCCGAGTCCGAACTCGGGACCGAAGCCGCCTTCCTTCTGCGCGAAGTTGCCGTACTGCCGACCTTGCTTCGGCAGCTTCGGATTGCCGATCGGCTGCGGTTGCAGATGACTCCATTGTCGCCCCATCGAGTCATGCTCGTCCGGCGGCGGATCTCCGCAGCGCCACCAAAACATGACGTCTCGATCTTGGTCTTCAGCAGGAAGCTGACTCGGCTTTGCGTCATAGCCGACCGCGTTTGATTGCCCAGCCACAAGAATGAGGTCCGCGATCTCTGCGTTGTCTTGAGCCCAAACGGCTCTGCCAAACGCCAGAACAATGAGGACGATGTACTTTGCATTACGCATTAAGCAGTTCCTTAAAGAGTGATGATTGACCCGCGCCACATGCCTTACGGATGAATTCAGCCGATGCGGTTTGAGACATTCGGCGCGACTTCCTCTTAGGCAAGATTTGTCGCAGCGACCGTTTCTGTCACGTTGGACCTTGAGTGGGGGATCGAATAAATCGGCCTCGCACTTCGAACATTGGTCCG
>CAZNMS010000687.1:0-4036 GCA_964573505.1 uncultured Planctomycetaceae bacterium
CGAGCTTCTTTGCTCTGCGGAGTCTCAGCCGGGACGACGACCGCCCGCGCTTCGTCCGGGATCTTCAGCAGCCAATCAACGAGTTCACCTTCCGGCTGCTCGGGCTCGCGTTCGAGCAAAGCCCAATACGACTTGCAGACGGTGCGTTGCTCAAATTGCTCCGCGACTCGCGCCGCTGCTTTCGAGTTCCGCGTCATCACGAGCACTCCGGTCGAAGCGCGATCGAGTCGATGCGGAATGCCGAGATAGATGTTGCCGGTCTTGCCGTACTTCGAGCGGATGAACTCTTTGACGAGTCCGACCATTGAGGGATACCGGTCCGCAGCCCCCTCTGTCGGCAATCCATCGGGCTTATTGACGGCGAGCAACGGGCCGTCTTCGAGCAGCAGCCAGTCGGGCTGCGCGACTTCAGAAACGATCGGTTCGGCGTTCATGACAATTCGTCCTCAAGGCCCTCTGTGTCGATCAGGGCCATTTCCAATTGGTCAGAGTTCAGCGGTTCGACGATCGCATATTGGCCCTTCGACCAACGTAAGAGATCAACGTTGCGGCAACGCTCGGTGCAGAACGGAAAGAACTTCGAGTCTCGCACGTCCGTCGCCGGAAGGACCTTCTTGCAGATCGGACATGTAATCGGACTTACCATTTCGAGAGCCTCATAAACGGAGTGGGATCGTCGACGGGTCGGCTTGCGCGCAGTGTGGCGCGACGCTCCGCGTCGCGACTGCCGACGCGGAGCGTCGGCCCACATTGGTTGCGCTCTGCAATGACTCCTCAACTGACTTCGCGTCCGAGTATGGCAGATTCGAGCCTGCTTCGTGATCATCGCCGAGCGGTCGCTGTGACCGGGTTTGTGATTGTTCCTCGCAGATGCTCTTTCGCGATTCGAAAGGCAACCTCAAGGAGTTCGGCTGATGACGAGACGAGCGTTTTGGTGCGTTCTTTGGTGCTTGATTGCGGCGGCACTCTCGACCGCTGACGTGCTGGCGGCGAGTCGCCCGAATGTGTTGTTCATCCTGTGCGACGACATTCGCTTCGATGCGATTGGCCTCGGCGGCGCGAAGCACTTGAAGACTCCGCACATTGATCGGCTCGGCCATGAAGGCGTCTATTTCAAGAACACTTTTTGTACGACCTCACTGTGTTCGCCGAGCCGCGCGTCGATCCTCAGCGGGCTCTATGCCCATAAGCACGGAGTGACGAACAACTTCACCGAGTACCCCGAGAACTTCCGCTCGTTCCCGATGGTGCTGCAAGCTGCGGGCTACGACACCGCGTACATCGGCAAGTGGCATATGGGCGAAGACAACGACAATCCGCGTCCCGGCTTCAATTGGTTCGTCACGCACAAAGGGCAAGGCAAGTACTTCGACACCGAGTTCAATCTCAACGGGCAAAAGCGCGAGGTCGTGAAGGGCTACTACACGCACGCCGTGACCGACATGGCGGAAGAGTGGATCAAGCGGCCTCATGACAAAAAACCTTGGATGCTGATGCTCGGACATAAGGCACCTCACAGCTTCTATTTCCCCGAGCCGAAGTACGAGCACGCATTCGACTCCGCGCAGGTGCTCTATCCCGAGACCGCGTTCATGCTCGACGACAAGCCGCAATGGATTCGCGACCGCATGCCAACATGGCACGGCATCTACGGCCCGTTGTTCGACTGGCGCAAGAAGTTCCCCGACCCGAGCCCGGCAGCGGTGAAGGACTTCGAAGCAATGACTCGCGCTTATTGGGGCACGATCCTCTCGGTCGATGACAGCATTGGCCGGCTGTATCAACTCCTACAGCAGCGCGGCGAGCTCGATAACACCATCGTCGTCTTCATGGGCGACAACGGTTTGCTCAACGGTGAGCACGGCATGGTCGATAAGCGCACGATGCACGAAGCGAGCATTCGCATTCCGCTTGTCGTGCGCTATCCGCAGTTGATCGCACCGACAAAGGCGAAGACCGTCGAGCAGCAGGTGCTGACTGTCGATATGGCGTCGAGCTTGCTTGAGCTGTGCGGAGCGGAGCCGATTGCGAATGCGCACGGCAAGTCATGGGTCAAGCTGGTGCGTGAAGGAGACGCGTCCTGGCGCCGCAGTTGGTTCTATCACTACAACTACGAAAAGCAGTTTCCTTATACGCCGAACGTGCGCGGAGTCCGCACCGAGTCATGGAAGCTGATCCATTATCCGCACGGAGACGGCAAAGCCGATCGGCACAAAGCCGAGCTTTACAACGTCGAGTTCGATCCCGACGAGCGTCGCAATCTGATCGACAATCCGAAGTACGCGACGATCGTGAAAGAGCTGCATGCCGAACTGGCAAAGCTCATGCAGCAAGCCGACCTCACTCCCGCGACCGACAAAATGCCGCTCGACGAAGGCATCAAGTCGCAGCTTCCCGATCAAAAGATTCGGTAGCTCGGCATTCCATCCCGAGCGTCTGCGGGCATCTCGCCTTTTAACTGGAACGATTCGCCGTCAGGAACGAGCCAATGGGAGTCCGCAACTCAGGTTGCGACTCCCACTTGTAAGAAGGCTTACAGCCAATCCCGCCGGTCCAAAGACAGAAGAGCGGGAACGCTGATCGGCACTCATCATCGCTCATCAAAGACAGTCAGAAATGAGCCGTCTGTAGGCAGCGTCATCGGCGATCGAACGCTTCAGTAGCTTGGGATTCCATCCCGAGCCGCAGCGGGACAGCGGCCTCTCAACCGCAACGATTCCCCGTCAAAGAGGAGCCAATGGGAGTCTGCAACTCACAGCAACTCCGGCCTGCAACAACCATTACAGCTATTCCGACCGATCCAAAGACCGAAGAGTGGGAACGCTAATCAGCGCTAATCATCACTAATCTAAAGACCGCCAGTGACGAGTCACTTGTCGGCAGAGTCATCGGCAAGCCGATGCTGCCTCCGCAGCTTCCGAAGATGCCATTGAACGCGAACGCCATTTGGTACTCGCGCAATCAACCGCCGTCAGACCGTTGTTGATCTCACACCAGTTCGCAAACGCGGGGTGCAGCCTTAAGCGTGCTTACTCGGCGATGACGACCTTTGTGCGAGCAAGATGGTCGTGCAGGCAGCGACCGTCAGGGCGGAAGATCATCACGATGCCCGCCGCCTTTATGAAACCTCCGACCGTCGGAATCTGGCCGAGGCCGCCCGGAATCCAGATGCGCAGCGCGACGATTCGCCAAAAGCCCGGCAACTGCTCCGACTCGAAATCAACGACTCGAATACCGAGTGCTTTCTTGCCAATCGATTGACCGGTCTTCGTGAGCAGGAACCATTGATAGCACTCGACGGCGAGAGCCCCGGTAATCATCGCCATAAAGGCGACAATGCCCATCATTGATGGTTCGATGAGGCTGTCACCGAAGAAGAAATCAAACTCATCGAGCACGATCAGCCAAATCAGTCCCGGTGCGGCACCGATCACGTCCAACACGTTGTCGATCATTGATGCGCCGAGTCGCGACAATCGGCTCGCTAACGGAGTTCTCGTAAGAGGTCGTTGTGACTCTTTCCATTCGGAAGTCGTCTCGGGTGCGGCGTAGGGGTTGTTGTCTTCGAAGTCGGTCACGAGGCGCCTTTCGATGTCGGGCTCACTGTGGTCGGTGCACGGTGACGCGGCGGCGGATGAGCTTTCTTCGGATGCGTTGTCATACGAATTACAGGGAGCCTACGCAGGAATGATGGTGGCGACCCCGCCGGATGAATGGGCGTGCTTTCGAACGATGTCACTGTCCGCGTTCGCGAAGCAGTTGCAGTCCTTGGCGCAGCGAGTGGATGTGAATCGCTATCGGAGGTCTCGCCCCAGTCCGAAGAAGCCGCTGCCGTCTCGCGGCCAGTACCACAACGGCGGCTACGCCCCGACCGCCTAGACTCTGAGAAACGGACACTTGCGCGTCTGAGTCAAGTTTTGGCGGCCAGTGTAGGGCAGCCTCTCCGAGGCTGCCGCTTCCGCAAGACGCGATCTCCCAAACGCCGCCCGCATGAACTCGCCTAACAAGCATTCAAAGTCACGGTTTCATCAGAGTC
>CAZNMS010000688.1:0-4025 GCA_964573505.1 uncultured Planctomycetaceae bacterium
ACGGAGCTTTTTTTATAGATCAGACGGGATCCGTCGTTGATCGAGCGGCGCTAGTATCAGCAGAATTTCGGCGCCAGCGTTCGAGGAGAATTAGAAACGCGGGAACCAGAATCGGTCGCACTAAGAACGTGTCGAGCAGCACGCCGAAGGCGAGCGCGAAGCCGAGTTGGCGGCTGCTAACGAGGGAGCCGAACATCAGCGCGGAAAAGGTTCCTGCCATAATAATTCCGCAGCTCGAAATGATTCGGCCCGTCTTTGTGAGTGCGACGATGATTCCTTGCTCGGAACCGTGCCGCTTCTGCTCTTCCTCAACGCGCGCCATCAGGAAGATGTTGTAGTCCTCACCGACCGCCACAAGGATCGTGAAGAGCAGCATCGGTAGCTTCCAATCGAGCCCCGCGAAGCCGACTGGATCGAGCGCCCAAAACGTGATGAAGGTCGCTCCGTAAGTCGTGACGTAGCTGATTAGCACGCTCGCAATGAGATAGAGCGACACAAATGGGCGTCGCAGTAGCACAACCAGAATGGCAAAGACGCTCAGGCATACCAGCAGGCTGATCCGCGTTTGATCGCCCGTTCGAACCGACTTGAGATCGCGGATGCTGGCGGTCGGCCCGAGATATCTCACGACCGAGCCCGACGGCAGATGCTCCGTGCATCCGGCCTTCAAGATTGGTTCAGCCCGATCAAGCAGATCGATTGCGTCGCGAGAGAATGGGTCGTGTGCAAAGATGAGTTCGAAGCGAGCAACATGCCCGTCATTGTCTTCCGCCGAACTGATGTAGTGCTCGCTCGCCTTCTTCTGAATGAGACGACGACGAGCAATCGCCTGCAAACCGGTTGCGACATCAGTCGCTCGCTCTGCCGCCGAAGTGATGCCGAGCGGCTTCGTCGCGCTGCGAACGTCCGCAAGTTTGAGATCGTCACGCTTCTCAACGAGCCAATTAGTGAGCCGTTCGACGACTTCTCGTCCTTCAGCATCGCGGAAGTCGACATCGCTGTGCTTCACGAGCAATGTGAGTGGACCACTCATGCCGGCGGGGAAATGAGCTTGAAGTTCCTTCGTTCCAATAACACTCGGAGCAGTTGCCGAGAGAGCCGCGACGAGGCCGTAGCTGAGGTACTTGCTGAAATAGAACGCGACCGCGCTGAGCGGCAGCATGAGGCCGAATGAGATCAGAAGAATTCGTCCGGGGCAGCGCAGGAGCACGCCGCCGACTCGATCCCAGAATGAGTTCGATATTGGCTCTGAGGTCGATTGCGGCGAGTGAGTTAATGCTTCGGCGTCATTCGTCGGGAACCTTGCTGGCCAGAACGCCCATTTCCCGGCGAGTCGCAAGATCGACGCGCTGAGGGTCAGCGACGCAAGCAGAACGACGACGAGACTGAATGAAATCGCGACGCCGGCTTGCTGAAACTTGCCGAACTCTGCCGTCACCATCATGCCGATGCCGCCAATGACGGTGCCCGCACTCGCAGTGATTGCTGCGCCGACATTCGACAGCGCTTCGACCATTGCTTTGTCGGACGGCATTCCGGCATCGAGATCTTCCTTATAGCGCGCCGTCAGGAAGAGGCAGTAGTCAACTCCGGCTCCATAGACGATGACCGTGATATAGGTCTGAACTCCGTCGAAGACTCCGACGACGCCGTGCAGCGCGAGAATCGACAGCAACTTCACCGCCAGCTTCACCGACACAAACACCGTGACGAGAGGAATCAACGCCGGAAGCGGGGCTCGATAGATGACGGTCAACAACACAATGACGAGCACGAGCGTCATGACTTCGGTTGCCCGAGCGCTTTGCGACTTCGCGGCGGAGAGATCGCGTCCGACAGTCGCGCTCCCGGTCAACGTGAGTTGCACCCCGGCGGGGAAGCGTTCGTCGGCTCGTGCTTCGGCAATCACAGCCTCGATCTGCTTCAACACTTCGCGATTGCGCAGGTCCAAGAAATCGCTGCGTAGAGAAACAATCACAAGCATCGCTCGCTCGTCCTGACTGACGAGCAGCGGCCCCGTGACGTCGTCGCTCGGCGAGCGGATGCGCGAGATCAACCCGCCTCCCGTTGACCGTTCGGGCGAGTCTTCGAACTCACTCAACGACTTGAGCTTCGAAGCCAGTTCGGCAGCGATCAGTTTCTGCTCGTCGTTCGTCAGCGGTTCTTTCTCGCGGGACGCGATGATGACGACGCTGCTCGCGAGCTTCTCTGACGGAAAGGCTTGCTGAAAGAGTTTGTCGCCTTGCCGACTCGGGAGACGATCGGGCAGAAAGTCGAATTCGCCATCCTTCGCGACAGTCTCCCAACTCGGGGCGAAGATTGACGCGCAGACGTAACCGGCGATCCAACTCAGTAGCCAGATACCCCAATAGCGCGCGACTGAAGCGCCTAACGCTCGAAACATACGTGTCTCCGGAAGTGTGTGACCGGGGATCGTAGAACGCGCGCGAGCGGTTTGCTTGCTGGCCGCGCAGAATGGTCCTTTGCAAGTTGTCGTCTGCATTGCCGTCGACGCTGCTTGTCCTTCGATTTTGGCAGAGTCGGTACGTTGCGAGTCGAAGTCTCGGCAATCAGGCTGCAACGGCTGACTTCAAGTCGTCTTCTCGAAGTCATGCCGTTGAGGTGATGAGGTTCGATCGGCAGATCGAACGTGCTAACTCGCTCCGCCAACGTCGACATTTTCAAAGGCCATGAAGTGCCGAGTGATCTCGGTGAAGGAATCGCTGAGCATGCCCTCTACGCCCGACGTGCCGCCTATGACTGCTGCTGAACGCGGCGCATGGCGCATCGTCGGATGGCTGCTGAACTGCATTTACGCGCTGCTGCTCGTCGTGCTTTCGCCGTTGCTGCTGTATCGAGCAATGAAGCTCGGCAAGTACCGCAGCGGTTGGCGCCAAAAATTTCTCGGAGCGGCTCCGCAATCAGCACGCTCAACTGAGCAGCCTCGCTATTGGTTTCACGCGGTCAGCGTCGGTGAGGTGCTGTTGCTGCAAGCGGTGATTGCTGAGCTTCAGCGTCGCGAGCCACTTGCAGAGATCGTGATCTCGACGACTACCGCAACCGGACAGAATGTTGCCCGCGAGAAGTTTCCGGACTGTCAGATTTGTTACTTTCCACTCGACTTTACATGGGCCGTTAGTCGCGCGATCGACCGGATCAAGCCGACGCGCATTGTGCTTGTCGAACTTGAGGTATGGCCGAACTTCATCATCGCCGCGAGACGCGCGAAGGTGCCGTTGTCTTTGATTAATGGCCGACTCAGCGAGCGTAGCTTTCGCGGATATCAGCGAGCGCGGGGGCTGATTGGTCGCATCTTGAAGTGCTTCGATCACATCGCAGCTCAGACCGCGACTTATGCCGATCGGTTTGTTGCACTCGGTGCCGATGCCGAGCGAGTGAGTGTCACTGGATCGGTGAAGTACGACCGCGTTGAAACGAATCGCTCAAACCCGCGCACGTTGGCGCTGCGAGCCGCGTTTGGATTGAAGCCTGATGAACTCGTCTTCGTCGCCGGGAGCACTCAAGACCCCGAAGAGCTGATCGCGCTTAATGTTTGGCGCACGCTGCGGCAGGACTTCTCGAATCTTCGGCTGATACTCGTGCCGCGCCACAAAGAGAGATTTGAGGACGTCGCTCGATTGGTGACGAGTCAGGGTTGCACGCTACTGCGCCGCTCGCAGCCGAATGCGACTGATGGAGACGAGCACGAAGCGGTGCTGCTTCTCGACACGTTAGGCGAACTCAGCGATTGCTGGGGGCTTGCCGACTTTGCTTTTGTCGGAGGCAGCCTCACGAATCGAGGCGGACAAAACATGATCGAGCCTGCGGGCTTCGGTGCTGCCGTTTGCTTCGGCCCGAACACGCGCAACTTCCGCGACGTTGTTGAAAACCTTTTGGATCGCGAGGCAGCGATTGTCGTTGCCGATCAAAACGAACTGGCGACGACGTTGTTGCGATGGCTGCGCGATCCGAGTGCCGCATGGAAACTCGGGCAACGGGCGCAAGAGTTCGTCGCGAATCAGCGC
>CAZNMS010000689.1:0-4022 GCA_964573505.1 uncultured Planctomycetaceae bacterium
CGGTGATCGCTTCGAGGTTCGAGTAAGTGATGCCGCCGATGGCCGGACCGGTGAAGGCGATCGAGCCTGCGCCGCTGCTCGTCGCAGTGTGAGTGATGCTCGTGAAGGTCGCGTTTTGCAGCGTGAGCGAGTCGGTAGCACCGGCACCGGCAGAGACGACGATGGCGGGCGCGATGTTGCCGTTCGCGAAGTCGATCGTGAGCGCGTCGTTTCCGGCGAGAGTGTTGAACTGGATGTTGCCGGTGACCGAAGCAACCGGGACGGTGACGCTGAAGCTGCCGTCTCCCGTTGAGCCGGCGATGGAGGTTGTGATCGCGTTCGAGGGATCGCTGATGACGTAGTTGCCGAGACCATCAAGCGTGATCGTGAGAGCGTCGTTCGAGGTGCCGCCGTTGATGTCGGTGATGATCAAGTCGCCTGCAACGAGCGTGACTGAGGTCTCGGCGGCATAGGCGGTGATGACGACATCGTTGCCGGTTCCGAGGTCGTAACGGATGCGAGCGAAGAGCGTTGATGCGAGGAAGTTCGGGATGATCGCGTTGTTGGCGTAGCCGCTGAAGGTGCCGGTGACGGCAGTCGCAGAGCCGTTGTTGATGATCGTGAAGGTGTCGCCGTTTGCGGGCACGAAGCCGTTGATGGCCGAGAGATTCAACGTCGCGTCAGTGACGTCGACGGCGCCGGTCGTTGCGAGTTGATCGTGATTGCTGGCAGTGTTGCCGGGAGTCGTGCCGCCGAATTCGACGTTGAAGATCGTCCCGGTTGTCAGCGTGACGGCGTCGGTCGTGAGGATGCCGGCGGTCAAGATTCCGGGAGCGAGCGTGCTGCCGGAGAGAGCCGAGACATCTCCGGTGACGATGCCGGTACCGGCAAGAGTTGCTCCGCTGCGGACTTCAGCATCGGCGTTGATGTCACCGCCGGCGGCAGTTGTGAAGAAGGTGCCGCTCGTGAGATGCACGGTGTTGGGCGAGCCTCCGGCATTGAGGTCGGCGGTGCCGATTGTCACCGAGTCGGCTTCGCTGAGGTATTGGTCGGCAGCGTTCGTTGAAGTGGTGAGAGTGGTTGCGGAGAGGGCGATTGGATTCGCTGACGCACCGAGCGCGGCGCCCGCAAGCGAGATCGTGATCGCGACGGTGCTGCCGGTGATGTCAGTGGCGGCGTCGGCGTCGGTGATTGCTCCGCCTGCGGTGAGTGCGACCGAACCGGTGCTTGCATTGAGGTTGAGAGCACTGAGTGCGTCGGTCTCGGCAATGCTGATGTCGCCGTTGTTGGTCGTAGTGGCGACGAGTTGCGCGACGGTCGTTTCGATCGGATTTGCCGCACCGATGCCGCTCTTTGAGGAGAGCGTTGCGGTGCCGTTTGCGGCGCTGACATCAACGTGCGAATCGCCGCCGTCGAGAAGCTCGCCGTTCGATGAGGAGACTGTAATCGCCGTTGCAGTGGCGTTCGTTGTGAGCAAGCCGCCGAGCGTGATGTCGCCGTTGGCGCTGAGGCTGATCTCGGCATTGCCGGAGTTGATCAATGAGCCGTCGGCTTGAGTGATGCCGTTCGTGCCGCCGCCGTTGTCGGCGCTGACGGTGACACTGCCGCTCGTTGTTGTGATGTCGCCCGCTGCGGCGAAGCTGACTCCGCCGTCGCCTGTGATCGAGACGCTGCCGATGTCGGTCGTGAGCGCGGCGTTGATGTCGATTGTGCTGCCGGAGAGCGTGATCGTTTCGGTCGTGCCGGCAGTGGTGTTGATCGCGGCGCTGACGGCGAGTGTCTCGGCGCTGAGCGAGACCGTTCCGGCGTTGCCGGTGCCGATCGTGAGTGCGGCTTTGCTCGTGATTCGGTCGGTGCCCGCGCCCGCGTCGATGTTGACGCTCGGAATGAAGCCGCTGTCGACGGCGGCGATGTTGATGGTGTCGTTCGATGTGCCGCCGTTGAGTGAGAAGCTGTTGCTTGGATTCGTGAAGTCGATCCGGGTTCCGGCGGACGACGAGATGTTGGTGCGACCGTTCGCGGCAGTGGCGTCGGTGATGGCGATTGTCTGCACGACGTTGCTGTAATTAAAAGTGCGGTCACTGACGGTGAGCGAGTCGGTGATCGCTTCGAGGTTCGAGTAAGTGATGCCGCCGTTTGCGGGACCGGTGAAGGCGATCGAGCCTGCGCCGCTGCTCGTCGCAGAGTGAGTAATGCTCGTGAAGGTCTCGTTCTGCAGGGTGAGTGAGTCGGATGTTGTTTGCGTGCCGCCGTCGATCGTCATGTCGTCGGTAAAGCTGCCGTTCGCGTAGTCGACGGTGATCGCGTCATTGCCGGCGAGCGTTGCGAACTGAATCGTGCCGGTGACATCGGCAACTGGGATCGTGATTGTCGTCGTACCCGCTCCGGTTGCTCCGACATGCGATGAGCCGAGAATCAGCACGCTGTCGCTGATGACGTAATGCGTGCCCGCGCCGTTGAGTGTGATTGTGAGATTGTCGTTCGACGTGCCGCCGTTGATGTCAGTGATGACGAGATCGCCCGCGACGATCTCGACCGACGTCTCAACGGCAAAGGATTCGATGACGACGTCGTTGCCGTCTCCGCCGTCGTAATGGATCTGCGCGTAGAGGCCCGAACCGAGGAAGTTCGCAATCAGTGCATCATCGGGCAGACCGGCAAACGTGCCCGTGACCGCGTCGGCTCCGTCATTGTCGATGAGCACATAAACGTCGCCGTCAGAGGGAACGAAGCCGCCGAAGGACGACAATTGGAGCGTCGCGCTGTTGATTGTCACCGAACCGGTGACGATGAGCTGATCGTGATTTGTCGCGAGGTTGCCCGGAGTGGTGCCGCCGAATTCGACATCGAATGTTGAACCGGCGGCGAAGGTGACGCTGCCGGTTGCGATCTGTCCGGGACTCATGCCGGGTGCAATTTTTCCGCCACTCAGCACTGAAGCCGTGCCCGTTACCTCTCCGGTTCCGGCCAGCACGGCTCCGTTGTCGACTTCGACGTTGCCCTGAATGTCTCCGCCGGCTGCCGTCGTGAAGAACGTGCCGTTTGTGAGATGGATGGTGTTCGCCGCGCCGGCGTCGAGATCGTCGTTGCCGATCGTGATCGATGTCGGAGTGCTCAAGTATTGATCGCCACTGGCGGTGCCCGTGACGAGCGTTGTGCCGGAAACGTCGATCGAATTGGCGGCCGTCCCAATCGTGCCGGGGCCATCAACGCCGATGATAAGGTCGTCTCCGGTGATGTCGGTGAGCGCGTCGGTGTCGGTGATCGAGCCCGCAGCGAGAAGTGAGACGTCTCCGGTTCCGGCGTTGATGTCAACTGCGGTCAGTGTGTCGGTCTCGACGATGTCGATGTTCGAGTTCGTCGTTGAAGCAACGAGCTGCGCGACGGTCATCTCGATCGAGTTCGTGATTCCGGCACCGGCGGTTGCTCCGATGCCGTTCTTGCCGGTGAGCGTTGCGGTGCCGTTCGGCGCAGAGACTTCGTCGCCAGTATCGCCGTTGTCGATGATCTCGCCGTTGTTGGATGTCACAACAATTGCAGAGGCTCCGGCATTGGTCGTCTGCAAGCCCGCGAGCAAGACGTTGCCGTCAGCAGTCACGTTGATTTCGCCGCTGCCTGCGTCGAGTAATGAGCCGTCGGTTTGCGTGATCGCTCCGCCGGTTGAGGTCACATCAATGTTGCCGCTCGACGATGTGACGTCGCCGGTTGCAGCAAAGGTGATGGCGCCCGTGCCGGAGATGCTGACATCGCCGCTGTCGGTCGTGAGCGGGGCGTTGATCGCGATCGTGCTGCCGGTGAGCGTGATTGCTTCTGTCGTGCCCGCAGTGGTGTCGATCGCGGTGTTGACGGTGATTGACTCGGCGGTGAATGAGACGGTTCCGGCGTTGCCGGTGCCGACGGTGAGAGCGGCGCCGCTCGTGATGCTGTCAGTGCCCGCGCCGGCGTCGATGCTGATGCTCGGAACGAAGCCGCTGTCGATGGCGGCGACGTTGATGGTGTCGTCTGCCGTGCCGCCGTTCAGGGAAAAACTGTTGCTCGGGTTC
>CAZNMS010000690.1:0-4006 GCA_964573505.1 uncultured Planctomycetaceae bacterium
TAACGTTGGTCTCCTGCTTCGCGGCGTGAAAAAGGAAGATATTCAGCGAGGTCAAGTTCTCGCGCACGGCGGCAGTATCACTCCGCATACAAAATTCGAGTGCGAAGTGTATGTCTTGAGTAAAGAAGAAGGTGGCCGTCATACGCCGTTCTTCAGTGGCTATCGCCCGCAGTTCTACTTCCGTACAACCGACGTAACTGGTGCTGCGAATCTCTTGGGCGGCGCAGAAATGTGTATGCCAGGCGACAATGTTCGGCTGGAAGTCGAACTCGGCAAGCCGATCGCCATGCATGACAATAGTCGCTTCGCGATTCGCGAGGGTGGAAAGACTGTTGGTTCTGGCGTCGTCACAAAGATTCTTAAGTAGTAAGTTGTGGCGACGGTGAAGACCGAAGCCAAAATGACCGAGGCTAAAAATGCGTGAATACGTATGGCTTGAATGTACTGAATGTGGCGACCGCAACTATCGAATCCAAAAGGAGACGAAGGGGACCGATCGACTTCAGTTAAAGAAATATTGCAAGCGGTTGCGAAGGCATACGCTGCATAAAGAAATTCGCAAAAAGTAGGTAGTTGATACCGACGGGTGTAGCTCAATCGGCAGAGCAGCGGATTCCAAATCCGCAGGTTGGGGGTTCAACTCCCTCCGCCCGTGTTAGCGCGAAGGCTATGAAATATGCAAACCGGCATCATTCTGAAGCACGCCAAAACGGCGCAGAGATCACTCGTTGGCGGCGTCGCGGCGTTGGCGGTTGGGCTGTATCAGTCAAATACTCAGATTTGGTGCGCAGGGTTAATGATCGTGGCAGTGGCTGCGGCATACTTGGCCCGAAAATACGATCGACGTGTTGAAGCCGTGTTTCAATTCCTCGGTTCAGTAATGACTGAAACTCGAAATTGCACAGTCCCGTCGAAGGCGCAGGTCGTCGACGCGGTTTCGCATGTTCTGATCTTAGTGGCGACGTTGGCCTGCTATCTTTTCCTGATTGATCTTGGCACGATCAAGGTTCTGGAGATGCTGGGGGTAACTGGGAGCACGGTTCAGGTGAGTGCGGATTCCGGGGAATAGAGAGTAGGAAATGGACCACCAAACGCAGCTTCCGAGTCTCGAATGGTACATCGTAAAGGTTCAGACGAATCGAGAGCAAACAGTTAGAGATGCGATTGATCGGGCGATTAAGCAGGATAGGATGGATGAATTCTTCGGAACGGTCCTCGTCCCAACGAAGAAAATCATCGAACAAGGTCCGAAGCGGAAGAGGGTAATAGAGGAGAAGCTATTCCCTGGCTACGTCTTGATCCAAATGCGGCTTACGGATGACTCGTGGTATCTGGTCCGACATGTCGCGGGTGTCGGCGATTTCGCTGGGGTGGGTGGAATTCCGAGTCCACTACCTGCAGAGGACGTTGCGAAGCTATTAAAAAATGCGAGCAGTGCGGATGCGGCACCCGAGATTAGTCAGCCAAAGATCAAGGCTGGAGAGAGAGTGCGAATCTCAAGTGGAGCATTCGAAGGATTCGAAGGTGAAGTTGAAGGTACTTTAGCTGGAACTGGCGAAGTCACAGTGCTTATTGAAGTTTTTGGAAGACCTACTCCAATAACGGTTTACCCAAACGATGTCGTGGTATGTGAGTAGGGATAGAAAGTACGGCGATGGCAAAAATTGTCACGGCTCAGGTGAAGGTCCAGATTGTAGCGGGGCAAGCTACACCCGCGCCGCCAATCGGAACGTCCTTGGGGCCTCACGGTATCAATCTGGGGAAGTTCGTCTCGGAATTCAACGAACGGACTCGAGACATTACTGGAACGGTCGTTCCAGTAATCGTCACTGTTTACAAAGATCGAAGCTTTGAATTCATCGTCAAGACACCACCTGCTGCAGTGCTTATCAAACAGGCGGCTAAGGTGGCAAAAGGAGCGGCGAATCCAAAGCAAACAATCGGATCAATTACGTCTACGCAACTGAAAGAGATTGCGGACCGAAAGATCATTGATATGAATTGCAGTGATCTCGATGCAGCGATTCGAACGCTGAGGGGCACTGCTCGTAGTCTCGGCGTAAGTATCATCGACAACTGAGAAGATGAGGTGAGTGGTGACCAAGAGGGAAAAGGTACTTGCGACCCTGAGGAGCGTTGAACCGCAGGCAATTGGGACTGCAATTGGTAGTCTGCAAAAGTGCGATCGCGCTGTGAAGGAAATTGCGAAGCGCGCTCAACCGGATCGAACCGTCACGTTGACGGCTCGTCTGAGTGCTGGAACGAGACCGGGCGAAGCGGCATTGCGCGGTTCGGTGTCGCTTCCCAACGGTGTCGGTAAGGCAAAGCGCGTTGCAGTGTTCGCGCAGCCGGAACGAAGTGTCCGTCTGCGGGAATTGGGGGCAGCAGCTGCTGGTGGTCAGGAGTTGGCCGCGATTATCAAGGATGGGTCGCAAGAATTCGACGTGGTGTTGGCTAGCCCTGACATGATGGGTGTAGTTGGCCCGCTAGGTAGATTCTTAGGTCCGAAGGGGCTGATGCCATCACCTAAGTCAGGGACAGTCACGGATGACCTAGAAGGCACGCTGGCTGAATTCATCAAAGGGCGCGTGGAGTTCCGTGCTGACCCGGCCGGCAATTTGCATATTCCGGTTGGAAAGATGTCGTTCACAACAGAGGCACTCGAGCAAAATATTGTTGCAGCGCAGGCAGCGATTGATTCAACCCGACAAGGCACTCACAAGAACGTGTTTGTGAAGGCACAATGGGTGAGTGCAACAATGTTGCCAGCGTATCAATTGGCTGACAGCGTGGGGGGGACGACGAATGGCTAAGGTAATCAACGCGAAGATGGTCGGTGAAATGCGATCGCGCATTTCCGGCATTAAGGATGTCGTAGTGTTGGATCAAGGCGGACTCGACGCGAACGCGACATGTGCTTGGCGACGTGGTCTCAGGAAGTCGGGGATCCAACTACTGTCGGGACGTGGGAATCTTGTATCTGTCGTCCTAAAGGAATTGGGCGGAGACCGACTGCAAGCGAATTTGCAGGGGTCGATCTGTGTCGCCTGGAACGGTGACGATATCGTCACACTGTCGAAGGCGATTACCAATGCAATTAGAGATTATGACAAGATAAAGATTATCGGTGGTATTGCGGAGGGCAGCGGCGTCGTCGCTAGCCAAGTAGCAATGTTTAGTGAGTCGAAAGGACGTGCGGAACTCCTTTCGGACATATGTGCCGCGATCCTCGGCCCGGGCGGTCAGATCGTGGATGCAGTCGAGGCGATCCCAAGTGGCGTCGTAGGTGCTGTTGGGGCGGTGGGTGGAAGTGATTGAGGCTCTCTTTTCTCGTAGGTGACGAAACATGGCAGAATATGGTGAGAAGGTAACTCAACTAGGTGATGCGATCGCTGGCTTGACTTTGATCGAAGCTAAGTCGCTGGTTGATTATCTCGGGGAAGTGCATGGTATTAAGGCGGCGGCGCCAGTGGCAGTTGGAGTTGTCGGAGCAGCGGCGCCGGCAGCGGCAGAAGCTGCTCCCGCGAAGACGGAATTCGATGTCGTCCTCACTGCCTTTGGTGATAACAAGATCGGGGTCATCAAGGTGGTCCGAGCGGTCACAGGCCTCGGATTGAAGGAAGCGAAGGATCTCGTCGAGGGTGCTCCGAAGGTCGTTAAGACTGGGTTGCCGAAGGAAGAGGCAGACAAGATCCGTGCTGAACTCGAGGCGAGCGGCGCGAAGGCGGAAGTTAAGTAGTAGATCGTTGTGCATACGAAACGCGAGGGGTGAATGGCAATCTCTGCAGCCAGGACTATTGAACCGACGGAAATCAAGGACTTCGAGAGATCTAGGTCGGGGTTCGGTAGCGGGGCTTTGTGTGACCTCCAGCGAGTTGCATACGACCGGTTTCTCCAGAAAGACGTCGCGCCCCAAGACAGACTTGGGATTGGTCTGGAAGCGATTCTTCGGGAAATCTTCCCGATTAAAAGCTACGACGGCGCGGTGTCGCTGGAGTGTTGCGGT
>CAZNMS010000691.1:0-3999 GCA_964573505.1 uncultured Planctomycetaceae bacterium
CGCGACGACGCTCGTCGGCTTCGTCTTCTTGCCCCATGCTCGTCCAAACGTCGGTGTAGACGATGTCCGCGTTCTTCACGGCAGTCAGAAAGTTATGCGACTGGCGGAACTGGCTGTTGGGGTAGCGGCTGCGCAAGTCGGAGACGACCTTCGCGGGGATCTCGTAGCCGGCTGGGCAGACGAGCGTCATTGGGACGTCGAGCATTGAGCACAAGAACGCCAATGACGTCGCAACGTTGTTGCCGTCGCCAATGAAGACGAAGTGCAAACCATCGAGCTTGCCGAAGACCTCTTTGATCGTGAAGAGGTCTGTCAGCGCCTGACACGGATGATGGTCGTCCGAGAGACCATTGATAACGGGACAGTTCGCCCAGCGCGCGAAGTCGTTGATCATCTCTTGCTGAAACGTGCGCAGCACAACGAAGTCGGAAAAGCCGCCTGTAACTTTTGCGACATCATGCAGCGACTCGCGCCCGTGCAAGCCGGCGTCCTTCGCATTGAAGAACGAGCATTGGCCGCCGAGCTGCACGATCGCGGACTCGAAGCTCAGACGCGTGCGCAGCGACGGCTTCTCGAAGATCTGAGTCAGCACTTTGTGTTGCAGCAGCGCAGGACGCTCACCGGCTCGGGCTTGAGCTTTGAGGTCTGCGGCGATTTCGAAGATGGCAAGGACATCGTCCCTCGACACATCCATCAAGGTTGTGAGGTGTCGCATGGGGATTTACTCCAGACTGATAAACGACGAAGCCGACCCGCGAGGCCGAGTCGGACTTCATGACTGCGAGATAGGGTCGAATGAAACGGCAACGTTGCGGCGTTACTTCAACGCGGCATTTACGGACCTAGTAGCCGAAGTCGTGAGACTTCGGACGCTGTAGCTACGGCCCCGAAATCTGACGATTTCGGCTACGGTTGATTGAGGTCGCGCCGATTTCGGACCCATCAAAAAAACGAACCCGGCTTCAATAGGAAGCCGGGTTCGAAACTACCTGGCTCAAAACTCAAATCATTGCGCCTCCGAGGCCATTTCTCTGAGGACTTCAGCAATAACGCTGCAACCCTCGTCAACTTCGGCTTCAGTTATGTTGAGTGCCGGTAACAACCGCAAGACAGAATCTTGCGTTGAGTTGACGAGAACTCCGCGCTCCATGCACTTCCCGACGGCGGGCTTCGAGGGGATCGTCAACTCGACGCCGATCATCATGCCCTTCGTGCGGACTTCTTGAATGATCGGCAGCTCGCGTTGCAGCGATTCGAAGTGGCGACGGAACCGCGCTGACATCGCTTCGACATGCGCGAGCAGGTTCTGATCTTCGATCATTTTCATGGTCGCGATGCCTGCGGCCATCGCCAGTGGGTTGCCGCCGAACGTGCTCGCGTGCATGCCCGGTCGCAGTGCCGGAGCGAGTTCCGTCTTCGCGATCACAACGCCTGCAGCAACGCCGCCCGCGACTCCCTTTGCCATCGTGAGCACATCCGGCTGCACGCCGAATTGCTGATAGCCGAACCATGTTCCGGTGCGGCCCATGCAGGTCTGCACTTCGTCGAAGATCAGCAAGCAGCCGTTGTCGTCGCACAGCTTGCGCAAGCCTTCGAGGAAACCTTCTGGCGGAATGTTGATGCCGCCTTCGCCTTGAATGGGTTCGAGCATGATCGCGGCAGTTTCATGATCAATGAGATCAGCGACCGCTTCGAGCTTGCCATACGGCGCGTACTTAAAGCCGGCGACGAGTGGGCCGAGTCCTTCGTGATACTTCGGCTGAGCGGTCGCAGTGACTGTCGCGAGCGTGCGTCCGTGAAAGCCTCGTTCGAACGTGATGATCTTGTAGCGACCGTTCGGCGAGCCATGCAGACGCGCGAGCTTGATCGCGCCTTCGTTCGCTTCTGCACCGCTATTGCAGAAGAACGCTTTGCCGAAGCTGCGCGAGCAAAGCATCTCAGCAAAGTCGCCTTGTGCCTCGGTGTACCATGTATTGGGAATATGGATCAGCTTCTCGACTTGCTGCTGAATCGCCCGAACGATCGGCTCCGGCGAGTGCCCGAGAATGTTGCAACCCCAGCCGGGGAACAGATCGAGATAGCGTTTGCCTTCTGCGTCCCAAACGTACTGCCCCTCACCGCGCACGAGGCAAATCGGATAGCGGGTGTAGTTCGGAATGACGTACTTCTCGAACTGCTTGACGGTGTCGTGACTGGATCGAGTGGCTGCGGGATCCACAGTGTGCCTTTCGGTAAGAGTTGCGGCTGAGATCTGCTTTGACGCTTTTTCTTAGTACTCACTCACAAATTGCGTCTGCGTCAACATTCGCGACGCACAAAATAGCTCACCGAAAGATCGCATCGTTTCGTGCATCGGAGTGTCGGGCGGCAATTCATTCGACTTGCGACAAAGCCTCTGCATAAGCGTGCGACGGATTCGGTACTGAATCAGCATCTGGTTCTGTGTCGTGCCAGACGGTCCGGCGAAGAAACAGATGTGATATTCGAAGGTTTTGTCATTCAGTTTCGATTCAAAGTAGACGCCCCAATCTTCGTCGCAACCATCTTGAATCCAGTCTGGGACTAAGTGGCCTTGTTGAAGTAAGTGCGTCCGCAGTTTTGCACAAACATGCTTTGCCGCATTGATGCAAACGCAGTCGTCATCACTGAAATGTTCTTCGGAAACTGTAACAACAACTGCAACGCTGCCTTCAGACATAGCTGCCACCGTTGTCCGTCCCCAAGTGATTTGATTTAGTGCATGTTGGGCCGACGTAGAGCTGGTCCGACTCTACTCGTCGTCGGTCAGAGGCCGCGCCTCACTAGTCATTCAATTCAGAATCTCGTTGAAGAGACCGGTAGCAATTCATACAAGCATTGGAGCATTCGACATCACTCGCGGTTCGGGAAGCGGACGGTTCTCAGAACGAAAAAAGTCGATGAGCATGTCGAGGACTTCTTGTCCGTTGTGTGAGGCTTCTTCGTAGGTGGCGCCGTGAGTCCGGTTGTTGGGGAACTCCGGCAGAGAAACGATGAAGGCGTCGTCCTCATCAGACCACTCGATGACCATGCTGTATTTCAAGTTCATGGATTGTCCTCTGATTGTGGCCCGACGCGTTAGCGAGGGATTCACTCGGACTCCCTCGCTAACGCGTCGGGCCACAGCCTTTCCAAAACTTGACGCTGACAGGCGAGACCCCATTCCTCAGAGTCCAACTGCTACTTCACAATCTCCGTCCCGATGCCCTTGTCGGAGTAGACCTCTAACAGCACCGAGTGCGGCATGCGGCCATCGACGATGTGAATCTTGTCGACTCCCGCTTCGAGTGCTTCGAGCGACGCTTCGACCTTCGGCACCATTCCCGCTGCGATCGTGCCGTCAGCGATCAACTCGCGGCAACGCTTCACGTCGATGTGCGAGAGCAGCGTGCTCGGATCGTTCTTGTCGAGAAAGATGCCCGGCACATCGCTCACGAACATCAGCTTCTCGGCCTTCAAGATCCGAGCGACCGCCGCTGCCGCGGTATCTGCGTTGACGTTGAGTCGATGCCCCGTGCTGTCGAGTGCGATGCTCGGGATGACCGGGATCAAGCCCGCTGACGTCGCTCGTTCAATCAGACCGACATCAATGTCCGTCACATGCCCGACGTAACCGAGATCGAGATCCTCTCCATTCTCGCCCTTGAGCGTCAGCTTCTCGCCCTTCAAGCAATTCGCGGTGAGGTAGCTCAACCCGAAAGCTCGACCGCCCTGCCGATTGATCTCGTCGACGAGTCCTTTGCAGATCTCGCCGCAGAGCACGCGAGCAGCAATGTCGAGCGTTGCTTCGTCGGTATAGCGGCGCCCGTTGACCCAGCGCGGCTCGATGCCGGCCTTCTCCATCGCCTTGCTGATGTCTTTGCCGCCGCCATGAATGAGGACGGGACGCATGCCGACGGTTTCCAGAAACAGCACGTCGGTCAGAAAGGCGCGGACCGAATCGGGGTTCTCAAGAGTGCTGCCGCCGAGCTTGATCACGAC
>CAZNMS010000692.1:0-3998 GCA_964573505.1 uncultured Planctomycetaceae bacterium
GGAGTGGGGAGTTGAGGAGTGGGGAGTTGAGGAGTGGGGAGTTGAGGAGTGGGGAGTGGGGAGTGGGGAGTGGGGAGTGGCGTGCAATTTGTGTTACTTAGCACTCCTTAGCTCAAGACCCATTTCTTTGCGTCCCGATTCATCGCGACGAGCATTGCGATGATCTCGTCGTACTCCTTGTAGATCGGGGCTGCGATGTTGCGGTCGAGATAGTTGCACTCAACGGCGAATTGGATCCACACCTGAGTCTCAGTGGCCTCCGACTCTGAATCGGTGAGCTTGCTCTTGAAGTGCGCTTCATACCGCCGCTTGCGCCAAGCCTCGCCCAAATTGGCGCAAACCGAACGCGAAGCCCGTCTCATCTGATCGATGAGGGAATACGTCTCTTCTTTCGGGAACGACTTCGACAACTCAAAGAGTTGCATGGCCGCCGCAAACGCCCGTTTGTAGACCTCAAGTTCCGTATGCCGCGTCGCCACTCCCCACTCCTCAACTCCTCAACTTCCTCACTCCCCGTCCAACTCGCTTGTCGACTTCTGCACGCGGTAGAGCGGTAGGAAGCGGTAATAGACTTCGAGGCATAGCGTGCTCAGGGCGGTTGAGAAGACGCGGCCTCCGTAGGTGCCCCATGGCGCTTTCGGATCCCAACTGCCAGCGGCATGACCGCTCTTGCGTTGATCCTGAATGAGGTACTCGCGCAGCGCGGTATTCCACTTCACCCAGTCGTCGCCGCCGTATTGGTAGACGGCCAACGTTCCGTAGTACCAATAGTAGATGTCCTCGGTGCGATGACTCGGCGGACGTTGCATGACGTACTCGACCGCTTCAACGCTTTGCGGATTGGTCCGCGCGATGCCGAGCATTTGCTTGCAGAACAATGCTTCCGCAGTCATCGCCGGAGTCGGCGGCAGCGGCTCGTACTGCGGGTCGACGACACGATAGGCGGCGAGTCCTTTGCGAGGCCCGATGCTGCGTTCCTTCAAGAACCTAATCAGCAATTGGCGATTGGCTTCCGGGATCGGCAAGCCCGCGATCTCGGCACTCTTCAATGCCATGAGCTGCCAACCAAACATGCTCATGTCGCCGCGCTGTCCCTTCTCATAGCGCCAGCCGCCGTCCTCGATGCTTTGCTGTGAGAGGATGTAGCGCACGGCCTTTTCGAGCGGCACTCGGATGCGGCGATCAGTCGCGCGATCCGTCTGCATGCCGAGCGCTTCCGCGAGCGCGTACGTCGCCATCGCGTGACAGTACATCCGCTCGAACCGAGCCGCTCGACCGCCCAAGAAACCATCGGGTTGTTGCTGTCGAATCAGCCAACTGATGGCGCGATCGACTTCGTCGGCATACGGTCCTTCTTCGTGCGTATAGCCGGCTCCGAGAAACGCGAGCACGGTCAAGCCGGTGATGCCCGAGTCCGCTCCACTGACTTCAACGGGCACGTCGCGACCTTGCCCGTCGACCGTTCGTCCCTGCCCGCGCCCGATGCAGCGATTCCCATCGGGGCACATCGCACTGAAGCCGTCAGCGTCCCAATAGCCTTCCGGACTCTGATGCAGCGCGAGCCACTTTAAGCTCGCTTCAACGGTGCGTTCGGAGGTCTCCGTGCCGCCGTACTTGAGCGCGGTCTCTGCTCGCTTCGCGAGATTTCGCAGTCGATATGTCGGCGGCAGCGCGTTCGCTTGATCGCGATTGATAGGCTCAAAGTTCGGACGAATGGCATTCGGCTTCGGTCCATCAACGGGAGCCTTCGAAGCGATGCTGTCTCGCACTGAGATGACCGGCGACTGAACCGGCTGAGGCGTCGCAGGCTTGCGATCGGGCTCAAGTCGTTGAGTGCCTCCGAACTCTTCCATCTTCGGCGTGCGCGTCTTGAGCCGATCAAACTTCGGCTTGCCGAGCGAGCCTGCGGCGGAGTCGTCCGTCTTCGTTGCTCCGCTTGCTCCGGCAATTTCTTTGATCGTCTCGGCGGGCACTGGACCGGATCGGCGTTCGATCTTTTCGTCGAGCCCATCACGTTGCAGCATCGCCTTCGGGTCAACGATGGCTGACGGAGAAAGCGGGATCGAAGCGACTTGCCGATTGAGATCCGGCACCGGCAGCACTCGCTCGACGACACCGGCACTCGGCGTCCGCTCGATCGCGATGTCAGCCAGTCCGCTCTGTTCGACCTTGCGACGAATCGTTGTCACTGACGGCACATTGACGTCCGGCCGCGCTTCGACCTTGATGTCGTCGATCTTCACGGGAGCCGACGACTCAATCTTCGGGCCGACATCGCCCGTCTGTTCGATCTCGGGTCGAGCGACCGGCGCATCGGGAATGTGCTTGAGGTCGGGCACATCGAGATCGGGCTTCGTCAGCTCGGCCTCGCGGCGTTCGGGAGCTTTGAGCGACTCAAACTCGAACGGCGCGCGATCGAGTCGCGCCAGTTCCATCAGCGGCTTCTTGGGTAATTTTTCCCACACGGGAGTATTGCCGGCTTTCGGCGACTCCGTTTTCGTGAGTCCTTCAATCACGACTTTGCGAATGACGTCTTTCGTCGGCTTCGTCGGTTTATGAAAGACCGCTAGCACAGCTTTCGGCGGAGTCGCGACGACGGCCCCCGATGAGAGCGACAGATGAATGAGCACCGAGCACATCAACGCCTTGCCGGTTGCGTCACTGTTGCCCCAGCGCGTGACCATCATCAGCAGAAACTGAATGGTCGCCGTCATTAGTCCGGCTAACAGCGCGACCCACAACCACAACCGGACGTTGTCCGGCGTCGTCTGGCAGACGTCGTAAGCGAGCCAGTCGATGAAGTTGGGGGGAGTGTTCGCCAGCATGAAACGCACTTAACCAATCGAATTGAGGGAGCTGTAGTTTTCGCGACAGGAAGAGAGACTGACTTGCCGTAGAGTGACAGGGGGCAGCACCGAATGCCGGTTTCTGAGTAGCCGAATTCGTCAGAATTCGGATGCCTTCGAGCATGCGTCTGAAGTCTGACGACTTCAGCTACGGGACGGTCGAAATCGTTTGCCTCTGAGCGCGTTCACGCTCGGGCGAGCTACTTCTTGTCTCGCAATCGGCTCGCGAGCGAGATGTTGCTGATCTCGGCTTTCTCACAGATCTCAAGCACGTCGGCCACAAACTGATACGGGTCCGGCCCCGAGCCCCGCACCACAACGGCTTGCTCGGCATATCGCTTCTTTGCTTGAGCCAGTCGCTCGCTCAACTGCGGCAGCGTGAGCCGCTCGGCTCCGATTTGCACGGCACCTTCGCCCACAATCGTGACGACGATCTCATCAGGAGCGCTGCTCAGCGGAGTCGCCGTTGCGACCGTCGGCAGCTTGATGTCGAGCTGCTGCTCCTGCTTCGAGTACGTCGTTCCGACCATAAAGAAGATGAGCAATAGGAAGACGCAGTCGATCATCGGAGTCATGTTGATGGTCGGTTCGTCTTCCGTAGAAAAGGCTTTCAAAGGCATGAGGACGATCCATCGGAAGAAGCGAAGAGGCGATCGGCAAACTGAAAATGACCAGTAGCCGAAATCGTGAGATTTCGGACGCCGTTGCAGAGCCCCCGAATTCTGACGAATTCGGCTACGGGGCTCGCGAATCAGAGTCGGGGCGGTGCGTCAGTCACGCGACTGGGCCAACAGCCGATCCCCTTCATACTCGACATTGCGCGTAGTCGTTCGTCGCACGAGCTACGGACGCGAGTCAATTCCGTGAGAAGCCACAAACAACTTTCATCGGCAACGTCTTCTAGCGGTCACTCGGAAGCTGCCGAGCAAGCCAATCATGCCGGTCGCGCCGCAAATGGGGCCTCTCAAATGCAAAGAGACCGATCGGACGAACGTCGGCATCGCACCTTCATTCGTCGCATCGGTCTCTGTTGTCGCAACAGTTACTCGCTGAGGAGCCGTCGAGGAATGACTTCCCGATTCGGCGTTGCGTAGGTCGGACGCCTACGTCCGACAGCGACGCCGCACGGACGTAGGCGTCCATGCTACGAAA
>CAZNMS010000693.1:0-3992 GCA_964573505.1 uncultured Planctomycetaceae bacterium
TGCCGCTCAAACACTTCACGCAGAAACCGGCGCGGATAAGGCGGCTCAATAACCCCCGCCGGAACGTCATGACGACTCCGATCCACGAGAGCTTCCTTTTAATAAACACAAAATAAGAACACATCGAGTCGCGCAAAGATTGTCCGCACGGATTGGATGTCTTTGCTACGGAGACAAGTTCCTGCTGATACTCATTTCCGATCCAGCAACGCCCCGACCCGCCACTTGATTCGCTTGAGGAGTCGCTTCATGAGCGGTCGCGTTTGATGGGCACCGTCGAAATATCGCCGATCCGCAACAAAGCCGAGTTTGCGATCGGCAATCGACAACCAATTTCGGATCCGAGCTTGATGCGACTTCCCGACCATCACGTCGAAACACAATTCATATCGGCTGAAGCCGACCTGCTTTAGCTTCTCAAGTACGGCATACGGTTCAGCCTTACGGCCTCGCACTTTGAAGAGGTCGAAGTCAATCATCACATTGCTAATTTTGTGAATCTCACCACTCTCTGCGAGGTCGCAAAGGATCTGCCCTTCAGCGCCTTCACAATTCAATTTCATCAGCACGATGTCAGAACAACGCAATTCACTCTCAAAGAATCGCGTTGCACGCATCAGTGGAATGGTCGCAGCTCCGGGATGCTCTGAGTTACTCGCGTGCTCGGAAAAGAGACTCGCGCCGCCGCCGGAATTATCACCAAAGAGAGTCGCCGTACCGTCTTCAGCGGCGAGGCCAACTGCGTGAATCTGCAGCCGTCCGCTGCGTATTGCGTCTTGATACTTCTCGTTAAGCAGTGCAACGAACTTCGGCAGTGGCTCGAAGCAGTGGATGATATCAAAGCCATATTCAGGCTTCAGCACTTCGTCGAGTGTTTGCCCGATATGTCCGCCGACATCAAGAAACACTCTCCGGCCAACGTTGTTCACGGACATCGCAACCCTGCCCCTTGCTCGAAGGAATTATCAAACGTTTGAAGTCCAACCAGTGTCCAATCGGCGCGACTCGCGTCACGACCCGATTTGCCGTCGGCTGCCGGCGATTCCGTAGCACATCGATCCGATCACTCGACTCAGCGAGTCGACCGCCATCGGCTTGAGCAGGCACACACTGCAAAACGCAGAAGCAAGATGTCGCGCGATGATTCGCGAGACCGTCCAAATCTTGGCGCGAGACGGACGGTACTTGCATTTGTAATAGGCTTCGGACCATCCCATATAAAAACCGCGACGCAGCAGGATGCTCGTATTTCTGCCAGAGGAGTTTCCGGGAAGATGCTCGCCCTTCGCTTGAGGAACGATGACGAGTTTGTACCCCGCCAAACGGGCCTTCGTGCAAAGGTCCTTATCTTCATAAAACAGAAACAATTCCGGATCGAAGAAGCCGATCTGTGAAAACGCTTCGCGCCGCAGTGCTAAGCAGGCTCCGCTGATTCCCGCATCGACCTCAATCGGCGTCTCACCGGAAAACTGGTTAATTCCGTGACCGTCTAAAACCGGACCGGCAATGGCCGTCTTTGCGTCGTTTGATAGCGCCGCGACGAGAGCCTCAAGAGATGCCGCGCTCAGAAAGCAGTCCGGGTTGAGGATCAGTACGTAGGGCGTTGTTGCGTTAGCCAAATTCGCATTATGTCCGCGTCCAAAACCCACATTTGCACTGGAAACGGTGATCTCGCTATTGGGGCGGCATTGTCGCGCCAGTGTCACTGAATTGTCGGTGCTTGCATTATCAAAGACGAGCACTCTTACCGAGTCCGGTATCCGTTGCAGACACTCGCCAATCACCGCAGCACTGTTGTAAGTCACAATGCTGACGGTGATCTGTGTCGCAAGTGAATTTGCCTCGGTCATGACGTCGTCCTATGGGCCTTTCGGCGAGACAATTCTGACTTGCTTCTGAAATTCGTAGCATGGGCTTCTAGCCTGTGCTTGATGAAAGCAGTCATGCGAAGGCGAAGAATTCAAGACGGCACGGAGTAGAAGTCCATGCTACGAGTGAAGCTGCTATGCCGCTTTCTTCACGACTCCGATGCCGAAGCCGCATTGATTGTAATCTTCGACGAACTCTTCGGTTTCGGCGTTTTGCTTGAGATACTTCCAGAAGTGATAAACCTGATTGTCGGGCGTCGGCTGATTGATAACGATATCATGAAACCCAATCAGCCCGCCGGGGCGAACTAAGTGCTGATAAAGCTCGTAGTCTTCACGAACTCCGACTTCAGTGTGATCCCCGTCAATGAAGAGGAAGTCGACTTGCTCGCCGTTGAAGAGTTTCTCGACGGATGCGGCAAACTCAGGGTCGTGAGAGTTACCGATTTCGAGATGGCAGTGACAATTCGAATTAGGACTCGCGAAATGCTCATACAGAGTCCGGCGAGCGGCCATATGCGCGATATCGCAACTGACGACGCGATTGGTGGCGAGTTGCGACCAAATAAAGAGCGTGCCCCCGCGAGCGGTGCCAATCTCCAGAATGTTTCGCGGCTTCAATTCAGCGACTCGCTTTGCCAGCGAGAGAATCTCAGAGCGAATTTGGACGGTGCGTACTCGGAAGTCTCCGTGACCGCCAAAATTCATCGCCGCGTCAACAACTTCGTCGAGCGATCGCGGTTGTTGATGAAATGCTTTGAGTTTGCGAATGGCGAGGTATTGGTCGATCGGACGACGCAGATTCTGAAGAATGCCTGTCGGGAGTAATTTCATGGGGGCTCCAATGTTTGTTTTAGCGAGTAGTAATTACGCAGCTTTATGAGACTTGATAGTGGCGGCGGATTCCTCGGAGTTCGAGTGTGCTTCGATCAGATTTCTTTCGAGCAGAAGCGCGTCGCGGAGCCATCGGCTATAGGCACTGACGATCGACCACATGAACCCGTAGATGCCTTTTCGCCAAAGTCCTTGTAGGCAGAACTTCTTGAAGAAGTAGACAGGAAAGGAAAGCAGCACTCGAAATGTGGCGTAACTCGATGAGCGACTCTTAATAAAATTTGCTCTCTTGCGCATTGCTTGTGCTTGCTTAATGGCAAGAAAGGCGACGTCGCTGAAGCAGTAGTGAAGCAGGGCGTTCTTGAATCGTCCGACTTTCGCCGTCGGCGGAATATCAAATTGGTCCCATGCTCCGTGCGCCGGCATTTGAAAAGCTGAGCGGCGATAGAGTTTCGTGCGCCACGATGTGCCCGCCTTATGCCAAATATCACCCGTTGGTGCGACAGTAGTCAGTAGTAGCTGAAAGGCGTCTTGTGCGGGAGCAGGGCCAGTAAAGGCGGTTCGAATTTCGGCGGCTAATTCAGGGCTGATAATTTCATCGGCATCAAGGTCGAGCAACCACTCATTCTGGCAAGCAGCCTCGCCGACTCGTTTCTGATGGCCGTTGCCGAGCCATTTCTGGTGTATCACTCGCGCGCCGAGTCGCTGTGCAATTTCGACGGTGCTATCTGTTGATCCCGAATCGACAATGACGACTTCTTGAGCAATTTGTTGCGCTGCCGAGATGACATCACCAATGCGTGCTGCTTCATTCAAGGTGCGGATATAGCATGAGATCGGCAGAGTGTGAGTCGGGGCTTGCTCGGCAGACATTCCATTGTCCTTGAGATGCGCGTCTTGCGGAGTAAAAGGTTTCAAAATTGAGAGCGTGCTGGATTTACCCGGCCTTCGAGAGAAATCGGGTTGCCGGATCACAAGCTGGTATCAAACGGCGACAGATTCTTTGAATTCGGCGTTGCACGGATTGAGAGAAGCGGTGCAGTCGGCGGGATGCACGGGCTGAAGTTGTTGGGTCATCGACATGCCGCTCATTGCCGATGTGACGTACTGCGGGTGATTCGAGATACCCCATGGTGTAGCCGAGTCGCTTGAAGCAGTAAGAAACGTCGCGTTCGCCGGAGAACTGAGTGAGCGGCGCAAATCGCTGGTAATCGCTCAGACGGCGCAGGCCGGGATTGAATGAATAGCCGAAGTACTCGGGATGCAGAGTCGGATCGGCGGTGAAATAGT
>CAZNMS010000694.1:0-3984 GCA_964573505.1 uncultured Planctomycetaceae bacterium
CCCTTTTGGAGTGCGGTGATTCATCACCGCTTTAGTCCTCGGCGGAGCCGTCTTCATTTTCGCAACCCGGCCTTCGTCTCTCGCAAGCAGCCCGAGCACGGCACGGAGTTGAATTCACACCGGGTTCAGCGCGAGGCCTGACAGAGAAGAAGAAAAAGGAAATCGGCTCCGCCGAATGGGAAAGCGGTGATGAATCACCGCACTCCGAAATGCGCAACATCTTCGAAGACGCCGACTCAGCGCTATCGCTTCGCGTCTTGATACGGAGCGATCAGATCTTCGAACGACGCGTTCTGAACGCCGGACTGCTGCAACTCGTTTCGACGCGCGGCCACAAAGACTGCTGCGGAAACTTTGAGGAGCTCGTCCTTCTGATCGACCTTCACTCCGTCGATGCGCTGCACCACTTGCTCGACCCAACCGGGATGAGTCTTCATCGCCGTCGCCATGAATTCGACGAACATGCTCAGCTCGCGAAAGTTCTTGTCGGCGATTGAATTGCTCACCGGCGCGATCACCTTCGCAACGGTGTCGACGGTCTGCGACGGGAACGTCACGAACAGATCGAGGTCATGCACGATGTTGTGATGAGCCGCGTTCTTGTCGGCCGGTCGCTCAGAGGCATCCGTGCGGAGATGCATAATGGCTTGCGCTTTGATCGCCTTCGGCAAGACGGGGCTCTTGTATTCGCCCTCACAGAGCAGCAGTTGACTCTCGGCAGTTCGATGCAGCACTTCGATGGTGCCGAACGACCCGTCTCCGGAATCGCCCTTCCACAATGTCGGAGTCACCGGAGTCAGCTTGAACTGCGAGATCTCCATCACGCGCCAAACGCCGACGGCTGCTTCGGGATTCCGAGTGAAGTACTGATAGACCGCCGGATCAGCACTCATGCCGATCGTCGGTAAGCGGCGAAACAAACTGCGACTCTTGAGCACAGTCTCAACGCGCTGTCGGTGCTCGTTCGAGAGTTGAGCGATCGGCAGATCAGCAAGAGCCTGCTCCATCACCTTTGAACTCGACGCCCCCTTTTGCAGGACATCGACTTTGATCGGCGGCATTTGCTTGTCGTCCGCGCGGCATAAGCCGGTGACGAGAAAGCAGAACGCGAGCAGTGCCGAGATCATTCCGGCAGAGATGCGCAAGCAAAGCATCCGGACCCCTTCGCTGTGTCGATGCCGTCAACGATGACCGCACGAGAGCAACTTGAAAGACGCAATAAATGCCGACGACGGAAGCCGCGCCGCACGAAGATCTCCGACCGAGCCGAAGCTGAAGTCGTCTGACTTGAAACGGCGAATCCCCGCTTGCTGCCCGGAGTGAATCCGACGCGCTTCGGGGAATCCTTGAGTTCCGTTCGACCGATGACGCCGCCAAAGAGGATTCACACTCTCCGCACGGTCCCTCGATATGACCCCTAACATCGGCAGAGCCCGAACTCAGTCATCAGCGAATGTCCGACCTCATCCGAGATCGACTCAAGCTGCAACGGGGCATGCGAAGCCGGCGACCGCAACAACGATCTCGCTACGCGCTTGTGCTCGAACGCCCGCGCTGACAGAGCCTGCTTTCGCCCCACCGGTGACTTCAAAGCCGCAACGCGGGAACTGTTTGTCCGAGCGTCGCAGTTGCGATCGTCGCCTTCGTCGCCGCTGAGCGATCGCCATCACCGCCCCGAGAACTCGCGAATTCCCCTACAAATTACGCCGGTTTCGCATCTCATTCGCTGCACCGCTCGCACTGGTAATTCTTGCAAGGGCGCCGTTGCGTCGGCAGAAGGCCGCTCCGGCTTGAGCCGACTTTCAGATTTCTCTTGTGAAATTTGCAAAGCGATCAAGGTCGTCTTGAGGGCGTCTTGTTGCTCTGAGCGAGAGCCCAATACATCTCCCCCGCCGCTGACGAACAACGGTTCGACACCGCGAAAAACAACTGAAGCCGAACGGAGTTCCCGGTTGCTCTTCAGTGAAACCAAACGGTCGAGCAATCGGATAGGCGGTCACTTCCCGCAGTAAGCGGTCCCCCTCTCGAACACGAAAAGATGCTGCTCAAGTTGCTCGCCTCAGAAAGCTGACGAGCCCCCTCGGAGCCTCACCCGCGAGTCTCCTCGACCTTCTTCATGAAGGTTGAACTCAACTCCGAGGAGTTTGCCTTGAGCAGTGTCTTCCATCTTCTGACTTGTTGGTCTCATCTTGGTAGGAAGGATCCTCCATGATTCAACGCTTCCGCAGTGTTGTTGGCGCGGTTGCTGGAGTCTCTGCTCTATTGCCGGGCGTTGCCGCTGCTCAGTGGCTCTCCGGCAGTTCTTGCGGTTGCGGTTCGGCACCAGCGCCGATCGCGATGTCCCGTCCCGTCTCGTCCTGCAGCACGGGAACTTGCGGAGCGGTCGCTCCCGTTTCTTGTGCTCCGGCGATGCAAGCGATTCCGGTGACTCAGCAGTGCTACCGCACGGTTCCGGTTACTGAGTATCAGCAAGTTCGCGAACGAGTTCGCCGTCCGGTCACTGAAGTCGAGTACGTCGAGCAACCCTGCACGACCTATCGCCCGGTTGTTGAGACTCGCACGGTCGACGTTCCGGTTACGACCTATCAAGACGTCGTCGAGTACAAGCAAGTCGCTCAGAACAGCGGGCACTGGCAGACTCGCTATCAGCAGAACCAAAAGGTTTCGCCGTGCCAGTACGACCCGCGCAACGACATCTTCGGCTTCTTTAATCGGACCGGTTATTCGATCCGCTCGGCCTTCACTCCGAACATGGTCGCGACTCGCGAGTACGTGCCGCAGAGTTGTGTTGCTCAAGTGCCGGTCACGCGCCGAGTACCTCAGACCTGCGTGCAGAAGCAGTCGTATCAAGTGACGAAGTACGTGCCCGAGACGACGAGCCGTAAGGTCGCTGTGAATCGAGTTCGCTGGGTTGAAGAAGAGGTCGTTGCAATGAAGCCAGTGACCGTCATGAAGACGATCGCGAGCGGAACGCAAACCGCATGGACCTATGCCCCTGCCGGAGCAACGGTCATTAGCTCGGCTCCAATCACGAACAGTGCGATCAGCCTCGCTCCGCAGCCTGACCCGATCAGTGCAAGACCGAGCGGCACAACAAATCGCACCGCCACTCGACCGCGAAACGAAGACAACTTCGACGACCGGAACGAACCTGAACCGCGATCCGTGTCACCGCGAACAAGCAGTTCGCTCGAGAAGCTTGATCGCATCGAACGCAATCTCGCCCGCCTTAAGGCCGAGGCTGCTAAGCCCGCCGTTGAGACGGCATCGAAGAACAACAGCGATGAGAAGCCGCTATTTGTTGCCGCACGAATGAAGTCCTCGACAACGAACATCGCTGCCGAGACGCATGCAACAGCAGTCGCAAAATCAAGCGGATGGAAAGCGACAACAAAAGCGGTCGCCGCAACTGAGGATAAGTTGCCAATTCTGTTACCGCCGACTGCGGTCGCCTCAACGCGATAAAGTCAGTGTTAGTTCTACAGCGCACCATGTAGCTGAAATCGTGAGATTTCAGGCATTTCAAGCGTCCGAGATCTGACGATCTCGGCTACGAAAACGCGAAGGTGCGCTGTCGAATTAGTAGCAAGACACTCGATTGATACTGATTGCGAAAGCGACCGGTATGAGATTTCTGAAACGGCACACCGTTTCTCTCTGAATCCCTCCCTCCGAAGTAGATAACCGCCGCGACGTCGGATCTATCGCTTCATCTCCCTCCTGTCTGTCCCTCCCTCGCTTCCTGGGAGGCCAATCGCTCCCTCCCTGATTGGTCTCCCAGGAGCCTCCCTCCTCACTTCTCTCCCTTCCCCACAACGTCGCAAATCCCCTCTGGGCACCGGCATCAGTCCGGTGCCCTTTTCTTTTTGATACTCGCGAAATGTAAGGCTGCATAAATTGCGACGCGTCGTCCTAAAGCGGGCGAAGCCGCAGGGCTAGCGCGCACTTTGGGATAACCTGGAAGGCTGGGTAATTAGCGCGATT
>CAZNMS010000695.1:0-3982 GCA_964573505.1 uncultured Planctomycetaceae bacterium
CACTCTCCGTTCTTCCCGTCGAAGGCAGCCCGAGCTGCAACAGACGGCACAAAGCGAGCTCTCTACTACGCAGTGCTCGCTGAAATGGACCGACAGCTCGGAGTCCTCTTTGACCGCATTCGCAACGACGCAAAGCTGCGCGACAACACGTTGATCGTCTTCCTCTCGGACAACGGTCACGAAGACGGAGCGGGATCATCGGCACCATTACGAGGCGGCAAAACATGGCTTTATGAGGGCGGCATCCGCTCGCCGCTCATTGTTTGGTGCCCGAGTTTCATGAAGCCGTATGCGATTGGCTGCATCGACGGAGACTCCGTCATGTGCTCGCTCGATCTAAATCGCTCGCTCTACGAGATCACGAAGACGCCGCTACCTGCCGGAGCAACGCTCGACGGCGAAGACGTCTCATCGACGTTGATGGGGGCAGATCGTTATGGCCGCTCCGCTCCGATCTTCTGGCGTCGTCCGCCCGATCGGCCGGGCACGCGCGAGCAAGACAACCCTGATCTCGCCGTGCGAGACGGCAAGTGGAAGTTCTGCATGAACTTCGACGGCAGCAATCCCGAACTCTTCGACCTCGAAGCCGATCGCTCTGAAACGATGAACCTCACATCGTCTCGTCCGACGGTTGTCGCGCGGTTGCGAGAAGCGATCCTCAAATGGAATCGTGAGATGCCGGCCGACAAGCCCGATTGAGTCGCGTGTTTTCAATTACACGTTGCTGCGACGCTGACTGCCGAGCGAATCAGCAAGCTCGATGTCGCGTGCTTTGGCGCGCCAGAAACGTTGCCCTAACGTTCCTCGCCCTCGGCCCCAGACGTTTCTGAGTGGCCTCTGACCTTGAATGCGAAAGGATGCTCTCGTGCCGGAAAAGGTTGTGATTATCGGATCGGGTCCAGCAGGTTTGGCGGCGGGGATCTATGCCGCGCGCGCCAATCTTCAGCCGCTGCTCTTTGAAGGTCAGATGTCGCAAGAGAACTACGACCTCGGTCGTCCGCCGGGGGGACAGCTCATGATCACGACCGAAGTTGAGAACTATCCCGGCTTCCCGTCCGGCAATCTCTCGGCCTACTTCGATTCGGCGATCGACAAAGAGCGTCGTCAGTACATGGCGCCGCATCGCGGTCACGGAGTGAGCGGTCCCGAGTTGATGGAGCTTGTTCGTCAGCAAGCATTGAACTGCGGCACGCGGATCGTCAGCGAAGACATTGTGAGCGTCGATTTCTCGAGCCGCCCCTTCAAGCTGACGACTTCAGGCGGTGAGACGATTGAAGCTAACTCCGTCATCATCGCGACCGGTGCTCGCGCGAATTATCTCGGCCTCGATTCCGAGAAGCCCTTTAAGAATCGCGGCGTCTCGGCATGTGCTGTTTGCGACGGAGCATTGCCTCGCTTCCGCAATAAGCCGCTCGTTGTTGTCGGCGGCGGTGACAGTGCAATGGAGGAGACCTCGTACCTCACGAAGTTTGCTTCGAAGGTTTATGTCATTCACCGCCGCGACAAGTTCCGCGCCAGCAAGGTCATGGCGCAGCGCGTGATCGAGAATCACAAAGTCGAAGTGAAGTGGAACTCGGTCGTTGATGAAGTGCTCGGCGACGATGCGAACGGAGTGACCGGAGTTCGTATCCGGAGCGCTCTTGATCCGTCGAAGACCGAGACACTCGAAGCGTCCGGCTACTTCTGCGCGATCGGGCATACTCCCAATACCGACTTCCTCAACGGCCAGTTGCTGACGACCGACAAGGGCTACATCCAATGGACGTTGCCGCATCGCACCAACACCAGTGTTGAGGGCGTCTTCGCTGCCGGAGACGTTGCTGACGACTACTACCGGCAAGCGATCACCGCTGCGGGCTCCGGCTGCCAATCAGCCCTCGACTGCGAACGCTGGCTTGCCGCGCAAGGCATCGAATGAGTGGATGAGTGAGCGAGCCGTCCCTCATTCATTCTGCCTTTATCATTCTGCAATAATCATTACTCATTGGTCTTAGTAGTTCGTAATTAGTCCTTAGTAATTAGCTAAGACCTCGGGGTAACTAATGACTAAGGACCAATTACTAATGACTAATCATCCGAATGGATTCTCATGCTTTCTGCCGAAGGATGTTCCGACCGCCGTTTCCGTTTGTGGGACGCACTGCCGGTTGAGTACGAGTGGGTGCTGATCGCTGACCCGAGGCACGTGCATTACTTCAGCAACTTCTGGGTCAACCCCATTAGCTTTTCGACGAGCGAGCGCGGACTCTTGCTGCTCGAACGGAGCGGCAAAGCGACGCTGTTTGCGGACAACATGACCTTTCGCTCGAAGGTCGCTGAGCCGTTCGTCGATGCGCCACAGATTGGGCAGTGGTACGACCACAAACGCTCGGTCATGAACCGCGATCATGTGCTCTTCGCGCAGTTGAAAGACCTCAAGCCGAAACTGCATGCGGCGCGAGGGCTCGTTGAGGGCGAATGGCTGCCCGTCACGCTCTGCGACGAATTGGATCTCGGGATCGAGACGCGTGCGCTCGAACTCGGCAGCATCATTCGGGAGCTTCGGCGGCAGAAAGAGTCCGACGAGATCGCGCTCCTCGAGCATTGCATGCGCGCCTGCGAAGCCGGGCATCGTCGAGCCCTCGAAGTGCTCAAGCCCGGCATGACTGATCTAGCCTTGTACTTAGAGGTCTCTCAAGCCGCGCAAGCCGCCGCCGGTTTGCCGTGTGTCGTTTACGGAGACTTTCGCTCGGTCAATGGGACGACCCCGAAGCGCGGCGGCCTGCCGGTCAATGAACCGCTGAAAGACGGCGAACTCTTCATTCTCGACTACTCGGTCGTGATTGGCGGCTATCGCAGCGACTTCACGAATACGCTCGCTGTAGGAACTCCTACAAGCGAGCAGCTTGAGATCTTCGAGACCGTGCAAGCCGCGCTACTCGCTGCCGAAGAGAAACTTTGCGCCGGAGTCCGCGCTGCCGACATCTACAACGCGGCATCGAGCGTGCTGACGGAAGCCGGTCACATGCCGCTCGTGCATCACTGCGGTCACGGTCTCGGACTCGGACATCCCGAAGCCCCGATCCTCGTGCCGCAGAGCGAAGACGTCTTAGTCAGCGGCGACGTGATCACGCTCGAACCCGGCCTCTACGTCGAAGGCATCGGCGGAGTCCGCCTCGAACACAACTACGTGATCAACGACTCGGGAGCCCGCCGCCTGAGTCAGCACGAACTCCGCCTCAAGTAAGGCAGTCCCATTCGGCGAAGAACTGCTGTAAGAATTGCTCCATGAAAACATGCCGCTCGGCGGCGAACCGTTTCGCGGTCTCTGTATTCATGCGGTCCTTCAGCAACAGCAGCTTTTCGTAGAAGTGATTGATCGACGGACCGGAGTTCTTCTTGTAGGCCGAGAACGATTGATGCAGTTCCGGCGAGACGTCGGGATCGTGCATGAGTCGACCTTTCGCACCTCCGAATGCGAAGCAACGAGCGATCCCCACTGCGCCGATCGCGTCGAGTCGATCAGCGTCTTGCACGCACTGACCTTCGAGCGTCTTCATCGGCGTCTGCACTCCGGCGCCTTTGAAGGAGAGCGTCGCAATGATCTCGCAAACGTGCTCGGTCGTGCTCTCCGGTACGTCATGCTTCGCGAGCCACTCGCGAGCGGCGCGCGGTCCGGCTTCTTCATCTCCGCCTGCGAACTTCCAATCGGCGATGTCATGCAGCAACGCCGCGAGTTCGACGACCTCAGCATTCGCGCCCTCGGCATGCGCGAGCATTCGCGCCGTGCGCCAAACGCGGTCGATGTGCCACCAATCATGCCCCGACGAGTCGCCACTCATCTTGTTGCGCACAAACTCGACCGTCCGCTCAATCAATGTCATTCCCGGTTCCTTGAAGTCTCTGACATCAGCGCCCCGAAGTCGTAGCATGGACGCCGACGTCCGGGCTGCGTCGCTGTCGGACGTAGGCGTCCGACCTACGCGACGCCAAATCGCGACGC
>CAZNMS010000696.1:0-1100 GCA_964573505.1 uncultured Planctomycetaceae bacterium
GGCGGAATGTAGCTTTCAAAAATGTAGCCTTCATCGCTCCGCGTGAAGCCAGCCGAGCGGAAGGCGCGGCGGCTCCAATCACCGCCGCTGCGATCGTGAGCGCGGCTGACTTGGAGTGCTCCGGCTTGACGGAGCCCTCCGACTCGGCGGCACTGCGTTTTCTTGGGCGAGTCGGCATTAACGCCATGCGCTGTCTGCATTGGTACTTTCGTCTTGAGATGATGAGGCGACTCGTCGCCGACGAGGACGTCGCAAGTTTGTTGTTGGTCTCGCGCCGCTGAGTCGGAGGGCTTCGTCGAGCCGAAGCACTCCAAGTGCTCGTTCTCCAACCTTTTAACAGTCAAACTTGCCGATCGATGGCTTCTGCCTTTCATGCCTCTACCCGCGCTCGGCTTTCCTCACGCGGAGCGGTGAGGGCTACATTGAAGGCGACTTACGCGGGACGGTTCTGCACTTCTTCCAAAGCTCGGCGGATGTCGGCGGCGAGGGCGGGGTTGTCTCCATAGTCGGGGTCGGGACGCGGGAAGGAACGCGGGGCCGAGGGGCGATCGGGCTCTTCGTAAGGCGTGCCTCCGAAGCCGGCGATCAACTGGTTCAACACGGTGTCGTTGAGGTCCGACGACGAAGTCAGCGTTGTGCCTGCGGCTTCCATCGCGAGGTTCAGCATCTCTTCTTGGGACTCGGACTTTTCGAGAGCCTTCTCGACGTCGCCTTGCATGCGAGCGATCTCGGCAGGAGACGCTCCTCGCAAGATCGTGCCCGTGAGCGCGTTCATGCTCTTGAGGAACTCGCCGGTCGCTTCGACCTCGTTGCGACGCATCTCCAACGAGTCCAGCTTGACGACATACCGCTCCCAGCGATTGATGCTGTCGCGGATCCGCAGGTAGTTCCCGGCGAGCTGCTTGAACTGCTCTTGATCGCCGAGCTGATATGCCTGCTTGGCCAAGCGCCAATAGTTGTCGCCCGATTGTTGAGCCTGTTGCAGGAACCTCTGAATGCGGGCCTTGCCCTGACGAAACTTGATCTTGGCGTCGCGGTCTCGTTCCTCACGCGATTTGAAGAGTCCGAAGAAAACCATGATGAGCGGTCCTTATGAAGAG
>CAZNMS010000696.1:1200-3977 GCA_964573505.1 uncultured Planctomycetaceae bacterium
GGTCGGATGGTCGCGAACACGGAGTCCGCGTCGCTCGGGCCGATGGGGCGGACTCGCACGCGGTAGGCTTCGATCGCGGCTCGACCGCTGATCGCGATCGTCGTGAGGTCCGGGTTCGCGGCGTGAATCATCTGCTCGACAAGCACCTTGCAGAATCGCTCGAGCTCGCGACCGCTGAAGCCTTCGGTGCGATAGGCCAGTTCGTCGAGCGGCATCGCAACTTCATAGCCACGTTGCTGGAGTTGCAGATCGAGGATTTGCCGCCGTGCTTCGAAGTCCGGCAGCGGGATGAAGATCTTGCGTTCGAAGCGGCTGAGGATCGCCGGGTCGATCGACCACGGAGTGTTGGTCGCGGCGATGGTCAGGACGAAGCGGCGGTCGCTCTTCTCAGAGACGCCATCCAGTTCCGCCAAGAGGTTCGCAAGCATGCGTCGTTCGGCGCCCGAGTCGTTCGCATCGCGGCTGCCGGTGAGCGCATCAACTTCGTCCAAGAAGATGACGCTCGGAGCTTGCTGTCGGGCTTCTCCATAGAGAGCACTGACGAGCTTGCTGGACTCGCCAAAGTATTTCGACAGCAGGTTGCTGACCTTCACGTTGAAGAAGGTCGCATCAAGCCCGCGACTGGTCGCCGCCGCGAGCAACGACTTTCCGCAGCCGGGCGGGCCGTAGAACAGAATGTTGCGGACCGGAGTCAGCCGCACGCCGCTGGGTGCTTGAGCCAAGCTCAGTGCATACGCCGCTTGAATCGCTCGCTTCGTGTCTTCGAGCCCCGCGATGTCCGACCAACTGACGTTCGAACGATGCACCATGTTCCGCGCCGTGGCTTGATGCTCGTCAGCCTCAGCATTGCCGGATGTAATTTCTCCGACAGGCCGTTCCGTCGCAGGCATCGTCACCGGAGCGGGACGCAGCTTGCGAAGTTGCTCGGCCTTCGAGCGGAAGTCCTGAGCGGACTGTTTGCGTCGCTGTCGTTCGAGTTGCGTCTGAGCGTTATCCGCGAACTGTCCCGCCAACCGAGCGGCTTCGTCCCAAGCATCGGCGGCATCGTGATACCGCTGAGCGTTCTGATTTCGGACGGCTCGATCCATCGCGCCTTCCAAGAGAGGCCGGAGACTCCGGCTAAGATCAACTGCCACGATCAGGTCTCCCGATCAAGTTGGTGTCTGAAAATGTCGCCTTCACCGCTCCGCGTGAAGTCAGCCGCTCGTGAATGGAGGCAGCTCACAAAAACTGCCTCACGAGCGGAGAGCGATGCTCAGCAAATACCTTCACGATCGCAGCGCGGCCTTGATGAGCCGCCGCCGGTCCCGCCCGGCCTACTTCACGCGGAGCGATGAAGGCCACATTGCCTCATCCGCGTCTCAGCGGCCTCACCCATCTCTAAGCAGAATTCGGCCGGGAGCTTGCTGCATTGCAGTAGCTTGGGATTCCATCCCGAGCCGCAGCGGGCACGACCTGTTATGAGCCAGCGCTCCGCCGTCAGAAACGAGCCTCTCTGCCCCTTCAACCGCATCCCGCTCTCGGGGATTGAACAAGTAGCTTGGGATTCCATCCCGAGCCGCAGCGGGCACGACCTGTTATGAGCCAGCGCTCCGCCGTCAGAAACGAGCCTCTCTGCCCCTTCAACCGCATCCCGCTCTCGGGGATTGAACAAGTAGCTTGGGATTCCATCCCGAGCCGCAGCGGGCACGACCTGTTACGAGCCAGCGATCCGCCGTCAGGAACGAGCCCCTCCGCCCCTCCAGCAACGACCGTTTGAATGTGAGAAGCCACAAACAGCAAACCGGGTGGCACGTCCCTGAGTACTCGAAGGGCGTGGGCTGCGTGCGATGAGAAGACACGCCCTTCGAGTACTTAGGGCGTGCCACCCAAGTCGGCTAAGCACGCTTTGCCGCAAGCCTTCAATCGCCAGTGGGCCGTCTACGTTCGTGTGGCTAATGAGCGGTTTCGATGTCGCAAGCTCGGTTCCGACGATGAGTCGCCGTGTGGATCGAGCTTTGTCCCCGCTGATGGTCGGGATGGAATCCCAACCTACTCAACCACCGCCGGGCTGCGGAGCACTTGCGCCACTTGCTCGACTCCGGCTTCGATAGCCGTTTCCGTCTTCTGAGCCGCTGCGGTCTGCATGGCATTGAGGATCTTGAGCGTGTCCTCATCTTCGTCGGCGACCTGATAAGCCGAGTCCGCTTGGTCCAGCGAGCCCATCAGTTTGGTGAAGCGTTCCATTTGGAACTGACCTTCGATGGTGGATTGCTCGATGTAGGCTTGCAGCTCGGTGAGGTCCATCTTGCCGACGAGACCTTCCATTCCGAGATCCTTCAGCAAGCGATCGTTCTCTTTGATCCCCGCGACGCCGTTGAGCACGCGCAGATTCTGAGTGATCAACTTCAACTGCCGATCGCGAGCTTGGACGAGTCCATCCAGTTCCTTGATCTTGCGAGCGATCTGCAACCGCTGTCGTTCCGAGCCCCCTTCGACGCCCTTGCGGAAGTACTCTTCTTTCTGGCGTTCGAGATCATCAATCTCGCGAGTGAGCTTGAACTCGGTCTGCTCGATGCGAATGCGTTCGCGACGAATCTCTTCGGCACTCAACGTGGCCAAAGAATGCTGAGCCGGTTGCTTTGCCACCAACGAACGCAGGAATTGCAGAATCGAGTCCCAAATCTTGGTCATGACGAGTCTCCGGGGTGAGGTGATTAAGCCTGTCTTCCGACCGTCCATCCAACGGTCACACCCCGAGATAAGCAGAAACCGCCTCGCTCCTTGCTGAGATTCTT
>CAZNMS010000697.1:0-3976 GCA_964573505.1 uncultured Planctomycetaceae bacterium
GCTGAGGCTCGGGATGGAATCCCAAGCTACTTGTCCGAATGAGTTCCCGAAGAGCCGATATCGCTTTGGTGCAAAATGTTCGTGTTGCGCGTTCGCGATCTTGTTGGTAGAGCGTCTTCATTCTGGCGATCAGCGCTCTCGAAACGACGAACGACCTTTAGCCCCGAACCGAACGATGTTGGATTCCAATCACTGCCCGACTCAGATGCAGCTTGAGCAATTCGTGCTCGGCGAACTCGACGAATCTCAGCTGACTCAAGTCGCGGCTCATGCCGACGAATGCGATGCCTGCCAGCAGGTGCTCTCAGCATTGGATCGCAAGCAAGACTTGCTGCTCGGTCGACTGCGGCACGGATATCAGCCGTCGGAAAAGGATCCGCAAGATTTGTCGACGCTCGACGAAGTGCCCGTCATCTCGCTGTCTCAAGCAACGACGCTCATTGAGGACGATGCGCGACTGCGGCGGCTGTTGGCGCGATTAGAGGACTTGCCGGATCGTGCTCGCGCATTGTCGTCTCGCGATTGGATGGAATGGTTGCAGACCGAGTTCGGATCAGCAGACGAAACAGGAGCGTTGCGCATCAGTCAGTTTCGAGTTGACGGTCTTGTCGGTGTCGGCGGAATGGGCATCGTGTTCGATGCGTTCGACGAACGGCTGCAACGTCGCATTGCTTTGAAGTTCATGCGGCCCGAGATCGCGACAACCTCGCGGGTGCGCGAGCGGTTCTCGATCGAAGCGCGAGCGATGGCGATCGTGACCGATCCGCATGTCGTGAAGATCTTGCAGGTCGGTCAGATCGGTACGCTGCCGTATCTCACGATGGAGTTCTTAGAGGGCGAGTCGCTCGGCCATCGCTTACGAAACGGCCCTGCATTGTCGGTGTCAGAAGTGTTACAGATTGGTTCGCAGGTCGCGGCCGGATTGGCGGCGGCGCATCGCTGCGGGCTCATTCATCGCGACATCAAGCCCGACAATATTTTTCTCACAGCGGACGGCGAACGTAGTCGAACTCGTGAGAGTTTGGGGCAGCCGGTAAGTGAGTCCCACCGAAGTCTCACGACTTCGGCTACGGAGCCGTGCGTGAAGCTGCTCGACTTCGGACTCGCTCGGTCGGTCGCAGACACGAACGTCGCGACGCTGCTCGATGAAAGAGATTGGGTGCTCGGCACGCCGGCCTTTATGTCGCCCGAACAAGCTCAGGCGCTGCCGGTCGATCACCGCACAGACCTCTTTAGTTTGGGCTGCGTGCTGTATCGGCTTCTGACAGGACGATTGCCGTTCGAAGGGACGACGCACGACGAGTTGCTGCGCGCGAGGCTCACTCAGTCCGCGATGTCGTTGCACGTTGTCGCTCCTCAATTGCCGCCAGCACTGACTTCACTGATTGATCAACTCTTGGCGCGCGATCAATACCGTCGACCGGCCAGCGCCGATGATGTTGCGACTCGCTTGCAAGCACTCATGCCGCGCCCGCCTCGGAAGTTGATCAGTCGTCGCTCGTTATTGGCCGCTGGAGTAATCGCTGCTACAGGGGCAACGGTCGGAGGTTGGCGCTGGTGGCAAGCGGCCAATCGCATCGAACCACTCAATCCCGATTGGTTGCGACAAACAAAGCGACTCGCGGCTGAGGCACAGATCAACGCTGTCATAGCGGAGCTACGCCGTCGCAATCCCAAATGGGACGGTCGTCACGAATGGGATGAGCGCCAGCAGGCGGTCTACCGGCTTAATTTTGACTCGCAGAACGTCCGAGACATCTCGCCCTTGCAGGCATTGGGCGACCTGAGGGAACTCGTTTGCTTAGACGATGCCCAGCGTCGGACGTTGACTGATATCTCGACACTGCGCGGGTTGCAGTTGTTGGAGTTCAATGCCGGTGGCACCGGAGTGAGCGACCTATCGCCGTTGCACGGTATGCCGTTGCTGACATTGCGATTGAGGTTGTCCCGAGTCGCGAATCTCACACCACTTGCTGACGCGCCGCTTAGGCTATTGCAGTTGTCAGGCACGCTGGTCGAAGACCTTAGTCCGGTTCGTAATTGTCCGCTGAGACTGGCGAGCTTCTGGGACACGCGGGTTAGCAGCCTCGAACCGTTACGCGGCATGCGGACACTCGAACGAGTCGAATGCGAGAAGACTCTTGTTCGCGACCTGAGCCCGCTGCGAGGTTTGCCGATCAAGCATCTCGCCTGCCAAGAGTCCCCGATCGAGGACTACTCGATTCTGGCCGAACTGCCGTTAGAAGAATTACACCTAAGCTACCGCCGCGAGCTTCATCGCGACCTGTTGCTGAGCATCAAGACGCTCAAGAAAGTGAACTACAAGCCGGTGGAAGAGCTGCTGAAGTAGTCCGTATTACATAGGACTTATGTTGGTGCGTCAGATCAAGCCGACTTTCGACGTCACTTCACGCTCTTGCTCGTCAGGTTCGGAATCAAACACGACTCGGTCGTAGACATCGCTGAGTCGCAACTCGCAGTCGATCGAAGTCAGTCGGATCGATTGTTCGAGTTCATTGGCCACGCGCAAGATCCAACTGCCGTCTGTGTTTCTGATGAAGGTTTGAATCATCGGCTCGTCTTGCGAGACCAACACGTACTCGCACAGAGATGCGATCGATCGGTAATGGTCGAACTTCTTGCCTCGGTCGTATCGTTCGGTCGACTTCGAGAGCACTTCAACGATCAAGGTCGGATTCGTGACGGTCTGATTGTTGCCTTCGAAGAATTCCGCCGCGCCGCAGATGACGCTCAGGTCGGGATAGGTCAGCAGCCCAGTCGGACAGGCAATCTGCAAGTCACTGGTGAAGGGCTCGCACGGGCTTGACGCCAGATGGTTCCCAATCTTCAGCAAGAGGTTCTTGGCGATCCGCGAGTGGTTCACCGATCCTCCGGCCATCGCGAACATCTCACCGTTGAAGTACTCGCTCTTCGTCGCCGCTTCGCGTTCGATGGCGAAGTACTCGGCAATCGTCAGGAAGGGAGCTTGTTGTGGCAGACCCATAATTTTCACCGTGACATACTTCGTTGGAGCGGATGCAAGATCGAGCACTGAGCCGCCTTGTTAGGCGAGTGGCAGTTGAGAACTTACCTGCGAATTCTTGTACGACGGACTTGTAGTCCGTCGAAGATCGGGCGCGACGGACTGCAAGTCCGTCGTACCGGCATGAAATCCTCTGCCGCTCGCCTTACGGAGTTGCCAACACATCCTTCGCGGGCTTGCCGTTGATCTCTTGCAGGCTCGGGATCTCTCGCAGCACAGCGGCGTGAATGACCGCGTCGTAAGTGATCCATAACTTCTCAAGCGGCAGTGTCTTGAGCGGCGACCAGTCTTTCACGTTCATCTCCTCGCAATGCAATTCCGTGATCGGCAGTCCGGAGATCGACGAGATGTCGGCCGCGAGAATGTGGCTCATCCGCAGTCGCTTGAGGTTTTGTAGTGTCTTGAGCGAACTCAAATCGCGGATGGGATTTGCCCAAATCTCAAGATCCTCAAGCGGCATATTGGCGATCGGTGACAAGTCTTCGACGCGGCATCCTCCGCATCTCAGCAGCAGCAGTGGCATCTTCGAGATCGGGCGCAGGTCTTTGACGCGCGTCCAACCGCAACGCAGATAGTCGAGTTCGAAGTCGGCCAATGGCCGCAAATCCTCAAGGATGCCCGATCGAGATTTGCTGCCGGGCAGTGAGAGCTTCTTCAACGTCGGAAGGGCTCGCAGTGGCGTCACGTCGACAACTTTGTCCGTAATGACCGTCGCATGTTGGATGCTCCCATCGTTATTCCAAAGTTCCTTTAACTGGCCATCAGAGCCCGGATTGCGACGTTGCATCTCGATTGAGATCGCCTGTAATCGAGATTCCATCGGCAGCGTGCTGACAAAGTTCAGCCATGCAGGGCTTAGCGGTTCGAGATCCGGCAATACCTCTTCCAATGGCGCGGGGACGGGCGGTGTCACGACTGCTACAGGAGGCTGCC
>CAZNMS010000698.1:0-3954 GCA_964573505.1 uncultured Planctomycetaceae bacterium
ACGGACTACAAGTCCGTCGTACATTTTGGTTGCGGCACTGCCGCGCTAGGTCCTTCGCTCCTCTGCGGTAAGAGTCGATGACATAAACCACAGAGGAACGAAGGACGCAGAGAAGACATCACCGGATTCGCCAATTGCTCAGAACTCCGGGCGACGACAGCCTTAGATCTCTCATTTCACTGCCAATCCAATGCACGCAAGAAAGTGGCAGAGGGATGCGGGCAATGGAATGTCGCTCATTCAGTTCGCTGGCTCGTTCGGAGTGAAGTGAGCATCGACCTTGCGCCTGCGTTTATCTGCCTCACTCCGGCATTGGCTCGATGACGCAGCCGAGGGGGAACTCGACCTTTACGCTCGCGTAGACGTCGGGGCCGAACTCGCGGATCTGATCTCGCTTGAGTTCGGCGACTTCCTTTGTGCCGCTCCAAACGATCGCTCGACCGGTCTCGTCGACCGTCTTCGCGAGCAAGAACGCCTTCTGCTCTGAGTGACCGCAGATCTTCTGCAACACCTCGATCACGTACTCGTAAGTGTGAAAGTCGTCGTTGAGCACGATGACGGAATAAGGCGGAAGTCGTTTCGGTTTTGGCGGAGTCCTCTCAGGTCGCTTCCTCACTTCCGGCTCCGGAGGCAATGTGGCGACACCAACATCATCTTCAGTAATGGTTGCTGACATGCGCGGCTTCCTGTCATGAGAGCAAAAAGGCAAACGGCTGCAGACATGCTCGTAACGGCGAAGGGGCAGACTGATCGTCGGTAGGCATCGACCGATCGCAGGCACGGCATTGAACGGCGACGTTGTAACTAAGATTGCCTTCTCGGTGCAGTCGGGATTGCGAAGTGTTCGAGCAGCGTACTGCGAGCACAGTCGCACCTACCGCCAGTGACGATAGATGTTGTGCGGTCGATGAAAGTCAGCGACCTCGGCGATCACACCGATGTCGAATGACTGCTGAACGACTTCATGAAACTGCTGACGTGCCTCGGCGGCTACAAAGACCGCGCGAACGACGTGACCCTCTGAGTTGTGTGCCAATGACAGACTTCCAGTCCGGGCCGTCTTTCGGAATGTTTCTGTTGGCGAAACAGGCAGCGTTCAGCGCGGGTTAGAAGCCTGTCCGAGTAGCATGAGATTCTATCCTGTGCCGCATCACGCTGCGTTTGCACTCGTTCGATCAAGGTCAAGACGCACGGACTGGAAGTCCATGCAACGACAACATTGAAGAATGACTTTCCCTCAACATCGAAAGGACTGCGATGACGACTCAACAAGAAGCTCTGTCGGTGCTCGGGCAATTGGGAGTGCCGCTGCCGCTGACGGCGATCGCGTGCGGTGACAACTGGCAGCAGGGCAATGGGCCCGAGTGCGTCGCTCGCTCGCCGATTGATGGTGCGGTCCTTGCAACCATTTCTTCAGCGACGAGCGGACAATGCGATGCCGTCGTTGCGGCGGCTCATCAAGCGTTCGAGCAGTGGCGACTGATTCCCGCTCCGAGGCGCGGCGAGTTCGTCAGGCGGATCGGGCAGAAGCTCAGAGCCTGCAAAGCGGAACTCGCTCAATTGGTGACGCTCGAAGCCGGGAAGATCACTCAAGAGGCACTCGGTGAAGTGCAAGAGATGATCGACATTGCGGACTTCGCTGTCGGGCTCAGTCGGCAATTGCACGGGCTCACCATTGCGAGCGAGAGGCCGGGACATCGACTGATGGAGCAATGGCATCCGCTCGGTGCGATCGGCGTCATTACGGCGTTCAATTTCCCGGTCGCTGTTTGGGCATGGAATGCGATGCTCGCATGGGTCTGCGGCGACACTGTTATTTGGAAGCCGTCGCCGAAGACGCCTCTGACCGCGCTCGCTTGTCAGGCGATCGTCAATGAAGTCCGTGCTGAGATGCCGGATGTTCCCGCTGCTGTTTCGAGCTTCGTGATTGGCGATCGCGATGTCGGCGAGACGCTCTGTGATGACGCGCGACTGCCGCTGATTTCCGCGACGGGTTCTGTCGCGATGGGACGCGCGGTCGCGCAACGAGTCGCCGCGAGATTGGGGCGTTCGTTGCTCGAACTCGGGGGCAACAATGGCATGCTCGTGACGCCGACGGCAGATCTTGAATTGACGGTTCGCTCGGCAGTGTTTGCTGCTGCAGGCACCTGCGGGCAGCGCTGTACGACGCTGCGAAGATTGATCGTGCATGAGAGCGTTGCTGACTCTGTCGTCGCTCGGCTCAAGAGCATCTACGAGCGATTGCCGATCGGCGATCCGCGTCAGAACGGCGTGCTTGTGGGGCCTCTCGTCGATGAAGCGGCCTATCGCATGATGCAATCGGCGTTACATGCTGCCGCGTCGCAGGGCGGGAAGTGCTGCGGCGGCGAGCGAGTGACAAGCGGCGTTCCGAGCGGCGGCTTCTATGTCCGACCGGCGATCTTCGAGATGCCGGCTCAGACCGAGATCGTGAAGCATGAGACCTTTGCTCCGATCGTTTATGTGCTGAGGTACTCGTCGCTCGAAGAGGCGATCGCAATGCACAACGACGTGCCGCAGGGATTGTCGTCGTCGATCATCACAAGCGATCTGCGCGAGGCGGAGCGGTTCCTCTCTCCGGCCGGTTCGGACTGCGGCATCGTCAATGTGAATGCCGGAACGAGCGGTGCTGAAATCGGCGGCGCGTTTGGCGGCGAAAAGGAGACGGGCGGCGGTCGCGAGTCCGGCTCGGATTCATGGAAGACCTACATGCGACGCACAACGAGCACGATCAACTACTCGGGCCAATTGCCCCTCGCTCAAGGGATCAAGTTCGATGTTGAAAACTAATGCTACAGCGCACCATGTAGCTGAAATCGTGAGATTTCAGGCATTTCAAGCGTCCGAAATCTGACGATTTCAGCTACGGAAACGCGAAGGTGCGCCGTCGAACTAAGACCGTTCTTCTTGTTGGAGGGCCAGCATGCAGATTGATCACGATCAAATCTTCAAGACGCTCGGTGAGTCGTTCTTCAAGGAGTTCTTAGAACTCTTCTGTCGTGAGGAAGCGGCGTTGATGGACTTCTCGAGCGTCGAGTTCCTGCGCGACGAGCACTTCACCGACGTGCCGCGCGGTCGCAAGAAGCAGATGGATCTTGTCGCTCGCGTCAGGCTCAAGACTGGCGGGTTTCGTTGTGTGCTCGTGCATTTCGAGTTCGAGTCGCGCCGCTTTCAGCCGGACTTTGGCGAGAGACTCTTTCAATACTTCTGCCAGTTGTATTTGCGGTACGGCATTCCGGTCGTCGCCGTTGCCGTCTTCACGGGGAAGAGCACCGCTCGCACAACGATTCCCGAGTCGTTCGAACTGAGGCTGACCGAACGCTGCGGCGTGCGGTACGACTATCATGTCGTGAATTTGAGCCAGTTGGACTACCGCAACTTTCTGGAGTCGAACAATCCGCTGGCCTATGCCTTGATGGCCAAGATGAATTGGTCGCGGCAACAAATCGTGAGACTGAAAGCAGACTTCCTGCGACTGATGCTCGGCAGTGAAATCAACCCGGCTCGTCGAACACTCTTGATGGATTTCATCGAGACCTACATGCCGCTGGTTGAACACGAGCAATCCGAGTTTTTAAGTTTGGTCCAAACAACAAAGCCTTATCGCGAGGTCGAAAAAATGGTCACGACGTATGAGTTGAATGGAATCAAGAAGGGCAAAGAGATCGGGCGGAAGGAGGGATGGCAAGAAGGAGCGGTACTGATGGTTCAGAAGAACATTCTCACTTGCTTGCGAAAGCGATTCGGAAAAGTGCCGGTCGCGATTGAGCGAAGGATCCAGCGCTGCGCCGACGCTTCGAAGCTCGAACTCATTTATGAGCGCGTACTCGATTGCACTCAGCTTTCGGAATTGGATTTGACCTAACTCAAGCATGCATTTGCCGAGAGCAGTCCGTCGACACTCAGTGGCTTCAATGAGCAGCAAAGATGATGACG
>CAZNMS010000699.1:0-3930 GCA_964573505.1 uncultured Planctomycetaceae bacterium
AGCCATTCCGCCCGAGCCCGCGCCTTTGCGACCGAGAACGCAAGCTTTGCGAACTCCATTGGCGTCGTCGTATTCGAGCCGCTCCGTCACGAAGCCGAGACTCTTCAACGTTGCTTCGACGTAGTCCGAGACGGGGACGTTCGAGAGCGAACTGGTCGATTCAAACTCAACGAGCTTCCGGGTGTATTCGAGAGCGGTCATGCGGCAGCTTTCAGTAGAAGGATGAGGCTCGGGAAGAAGACTGGAGTCGCAAGAGGGCGTCAACGGATCGTGTCAGAGTCCCTCGCTCTGAGGTTTGCGGGCTGCCTAACATCCCGCCCCGTTGTGCTCGTGCCGATCGATAACGCGATCGTGCGCGAGCTTCGGGATCGTTGAGGAATCACTTCAAGTTTCCGCGTCGCGTCGGTCGGACGCCTACGTCCGACAGCGAGGCAGCACGGACGTAGGCGTCCATGCTACGAATTCTCCGACGATCCCTTCGCAACAGTCTGAGCCCGTCGCGTCTCACTCCTAAGGAACACATCCTTTATTTTGGGTACGACGGACTTGCAGTCCGTCGCTTCTCACGACTGTCGACGGACTACAAGTCCGTCGTACCAGTGTTCCTAGCCCATTGTGCCGGCCCGCCCGGTGAGGAACTTCTCTCCGTCTTGACCGAGTGTTTCATGACTCAGCTTCATTCGCTCCGCGCTGTCATCTCGATCGCGTGCTTGCTCATTGGCAGCATCGCTACAGCGGCTGAGGGCAACTCGACCGCAACGACCATTGAGAACGTCTTGCCTCGAATGGTGAAGATCTTCGGAGCCGGCGGATTGCGGGGCTTATCGCATCACGGCACGGGCTTCTTGGTTTCGAAGGAAGGGCACATCGCCACTGCATGGAGTCACGTGCTCGATCCGCAAGAAGTCAGCGTCGTCTTGAATGACGGTCGGCGTTTCACGGCGAAAGTGCTCGGGGCCGAGCCCAATAAGGAACTCGCCGTCCTGAAGATCAATGCTCCCGAAGGCGCGTCGTTCCCTTACTTCGATCTCGTGACAGCGATCGCGAGCGCAAATGAAGGAGCGCGAGTGCTTGCCTTCAGCAACATGTTTCAGGTTGCTGCGGGAGATGAAGCGGTCTCGGTGCTGCACGGCGTCATCGCGTCGAAGACTCAGTTCAAACTGCGTCGAGGCACGTTCGAAATCCCGTATGAAGGCCCCGTCTACGTTGTCGACGCCATTACGAATAACTCCGGCGCAGCAGGCGGACTGCTGACGAGTCGCGACGGCAAGCTGCTCGGCATGATCGGTCGCGAAGTGCGGAATGCAGAAACTAATACATGGGTGAATTACTCGATCCCACTGACCGAGCTGCGGCAGCCGATTGATGAAATCATTACCGGCAAGTTCTCGACGACGACAAAGAAGCCGGCGGACGAACCCGATGCCGCGAAGCGTTACGACCCGACAGACTTCGGCATCGTGATGGTGCCCGATGTCTTGTTTCGAACTCCGGCTTACATCGACGCAGTCATCTCGAATTCGGCAGCAGCAAAGAGCGGCCTCAAGTCCGACGACCTCGTGCTATTCGTCAACGGCGAGTTGATGCAGTCCGTGCGCACGATCAAAGACGCAATGGGCCGACTCGAAGCCGGAGACGTCTTGAAGCTCGTCGTCAGACGCGGAGATGAGCTAGTCACCGTCGATCTGCCGGTGCCGAAGAAGACTCCGAAAGTGATGAAGTGATCGGAGTCTTTCGGTTTGCTCGGCAGATGAATCGCGAGAGGACGGCGGCTCGCTTGCCGCGATTCAAAGCCTATGTAAGAAGACTTGCAGCCGGGCTGTTTGTCTTGCTGAGAGCGAGTGGCAAAACGGAATGCCCCGCCAAGTTCTCGTACGACGGACATCTTGTCCGTCGATGACGCGGCGCGACGGACACGATGCCCGTCGTACCAATCAGAAACCGTTGCTTGAGAAGCAGAGTGCGACTGCGAGCCGCGAGTTTCCGGTAGCAGAAGTCGTGAGACTTCTGATCAAGCTTCGAAAGACCGAACTCTCACGAGTTCGGCTACCCCGAAGACTGAATCTTGAAAAGCAAGAGGCTCTCGTGCGGAGCCGATAGTGACGATGTCCGTTTCCTCAATTCAACCGAGTGCTAAGTCATGCTGTTTGCGTTTCGTCGTCAATGGTGGGTGCGATGCTGTGCGATCGCGATTCTGAGTTGCTCAACCATCGGTCTTGTCCGAGCAGATGATCCGCCGAGCGCGGTCGGTCCCGTTATCAAGCTCTTCTTAAGCGGTCGCTTGCCCGCCGATCGGCAGCCCACTGTCGTTGAGATGATTTGCAATCGCGGCAACGAGCACGACTTGAAAGTCGTCTTCGACAAAGTGGTGCAGCCGGACGGATTCCCGGCTGATCTCCGCATGAAAGCAATGGGATGGCTGAGCGATGCCGCGACTACGCGCAAGATCAAACCGGCAGGCGATCTGAAGGCGTTAGAGCAACTCGTCGGAGCGAAAGAGCCCGCGCTGCAGATGTCTGCGATCAAGCTCGCATCCACATGGAAAGTCGGCGCGATCTCGGGCGCCCTGCAAGCACTCGCAATGAATGAGAAGGCTGCTCCCGGTCTGCAACTCGCCGCGATCGAGGGACTCGTCGCACTGGGCGATGCGGCGAGCAAAGAGACGTTGCTCAAGCTCGCGAGCGGCAACTCGTCAATCAGCATTCGTATGAAGGCGACTGCCGGCTTAGTCGGACTCGATCTTCCGGCGGCATCGGCTCAAGCCGCTGCCGTGCTTGAAGCGGCGTCATCGCAAGACAATCCCGGCGAGATGCTCGACACCTTCTTCAATCGCAAAGGCGGAACTGATGCGCTCGCCGCCGCGCTGAAAACTCGCAAGCTGAAGGTCGACAATGCAAAGACCGCGCTCCGCTACATGTACTCGGTCGGCATTAGCGACGCGGCATTGTCCGCCGTTCTCAGTGAGGCTGCCGGAGTCGCTTCCGATCCGCCGCCGCCCACTCAAGAAGAAGTGACAAAGATCGTCGGCGAAGTCGTTGCGAAAGGTGATGCCGCTCGCGGTGAGAAAGTCTTCCGTCGCGCAGATGTCAGTTGCTTCCGTTGTCACAGCGTGAGCCGCGCGGGCGGGCAAGTCGGGCCCGATCTGAGTGCTCTCGGCGGTTCATCGCCCGTCGATTACGTCGTGAACTCAATCCTCAATCCGAACCTCGCGGTGAAAGAGCAGTACGTCACTCGCATCTTCGTGCTCAACGACGGCAAGTCGTTCACCGGAGTCGTCATCGACCGCGACGATACGCGAGTCCGCGTGCGAGATTCGCAGGGCAAAGTGATCATCATCCCGACGGCTGACATTGATGAAGAAGTCGAAGGCAAGTCGCTCATGCCGCAAGGCATTGTGAAGTTCCTCACGCACGACGAAGTGCTCGATCTCGCAAAGTTCGTGTCGGAACTCGGCAAGCCCGGTCCTTACGGGATTCGCAAAGACCCGAGCATTCAGCGATGGCGCATGCTGCGAAAGCCCGCGAAGGAACTGACTGAGGACGTCCCGCATCTCGAACACATTCGGCAATTCGTGCTCGGCAGTCAGCCCGATGAATGGAGTTCGGCTTACGGCAAAGTCGCCGGTGCGTTGCCACTGGAAGAATTACGACAGGGAAAAACTCCGACCGTCTTGATTCTGCAAGGCGAAGTGCAGGTCAACGAACCGGGCAAAGTCGCGTTCAAGATTCAGTCGACCGAGAAGGTGCAAGTATGGGTCGATGCCGAAGCACATGAAGGTAAGACCGAGATTGAATCGCCGCTCGAAGCCGGACGGCACGTCATCACTGTGCGAGTTGAACTCTCAGGTCGCGACGCACCGGAACTGAAAGTCGACGTGCTCAAGCCGAGCGACTCGACCGCGCAATTCGAAGTGATCGGCGGACCGTAAAG
>CAZNMS010000700.1:0-3910 GCA_964573505.1 uncultured Planctomycetaceae bacterium
CACCGGACGGCTTGCGCCGTTCCGCTACTTTGACGACTTGTTTTGGCGCAGCGCCGAAGTAGGGCGAGTCTCCCGACCGACACCAGCACAAGGGGCAGAGTCGCGTTTTGGCCTCTTGAACTTGCTCAACAACACAGGACCATGTGCCACCCTCCGTGATGTACCTCCGAGTCCCGACCTCATTAGGTGACGCATGGCCGACGTTCCTCCTGACTCTCAGCCTTCTGTCTTTCTGTGCCACAACTCTCAGGACAAGCCGAAGGTCCGACAGTTGGGCGACCGCTTGCAAGCCAACGGCGTGAAGCCGTGGATCGATGAATGCAGTCTCGGTGCCGGCTGCCGCTGGCAGAAAAAGTTAGTGGAAGACATGTTACAGGCGACGGCGGTTGTCGTGTGCTTGGGACCGAACGGTTTGGGTGAATGGCAAGAACATGAAATCGAGATCGTGGTGCCGGAGCGGATCAAAGCCCGCAAGCTCGTGATCCCTCTGGCCTTACCGACCTGCAACAAAGATCCCGACATCCCGCTGTGGTTGAGTACGGCTCAAGCCCTTGATTTGCGTCTGCGGACCGAAGAGCACGACGCCTTCAGTCGCTTGCTCCATGCTGTCGATCAACGCGACGCCGCCGGGCATTACCGGCCTTCAATCGTGATCTTGCACAACTCTCAGGAAGGCTCATCGACAGAGACCTTGCAGAGCACCGTCAGTGAATGCCTCAACGCACTACAGCGAGTGACCGTCATTGACCACTCGCAACCGCTGCTCAGTGAGACCTTGAAGAAGCGACTCAAGCATGCGGATCTCTTGGTGACGCTGCTGGCTCCTGATGCTTTCGAGCCGATTCCCGTCGATCCGTTTCGAAAGGGTTGGGCGGGCGGTGCTCAAGAGATCGCCCACGAGTGCAGCGTGCCGGTCATGCAATGGCGTTCGGACAAGATGCCGCTGCCCCAAGACACCGAGGCCGCCTTTAAGACGATGGACACAGAAACGTGTCTGCCATCGAAGTTGGCTATTGCGGTTTCTGAGTCGGCGGAACTGCACTTCAAGAAGCGAATCGAGCGTGCCAGGGTGCAGAATGCTTCAGTGTTACGGTCGGACAATTTGGGTGAGCAATCCGGCACCGGGAACAGTGAGGAGAAGAAGGCAAATGCGCTGATGGCTTATCCGGAGGAGAGTAAGCGTTTTGTGCAAGAAGTTCGGAAGGGGCTTAAGACGGCAAACGTATCTTGCCATTCGCATTTCGAATGGGAGCTTGTGCTCGATTTCTTGAAATCTCCACCACTCCCTCTTGACGCGTTCGTGGTCACATTCACTGGCGACAATAAGTGGCTTGCGAAGTTCGCAATGGCTTCTCGTAGCGTGTTGGCGATGAATCAAAATCTGCCCACAAAGCGAGCGTTTCTTCATAAGGCAGATGACGAATTGGATGCAGACCCGTTGCCTTTTGACATTGACGGGTACAGGGAGTTCTACGGCGTCTCTGGCGTCCCGCAGCTAGCCGCGTGGATCAAGTCTTCGGGGGGAGACGAACCATGAAATCCATCCGCCCGTATCCCGGCCTTAAACCCTTCGACTTTGAAGATCGATCGTTGTTCTTTGGACGAGAAGAGCAACACATTGAGATGCTCTTGATTCTCGCACGGCAACATTTTCTTGCCGTGGTTGGGACGAGTGGTTGTGGCAAATCATCCTTAGTGAGAGCTGGGCTCTGCGCCGAATTACATAGGCCCAATACGCGACTTGGAGTGAAGGGTCAGTCGTGGACCTGGGCCGTTGCTCGTCCTGGAGGTGGGCCATATCGGAATCTAGCGACAGCGCTCGCGACCCAGTCGAGCGTGCCAGCGAAAGACGGTTTCGTCGAGTTCATTGAGTCGACGTTGCGTGCGGGTAGGAATGGCCTGATCGATGCCATCTACAGCGTTCCCGGTTTGGCGAGGCGGAACGTGCTGGTGGTCATTGACCAATTCGAGGAGATCTTCCGCTTCGGAGATACCACTCATCGCAGCCTCAGCGAGTTAGAGCGAACCGAGCAGCACGACGAAGCGGTGAAGTTCGTCGACATGTTGTTGGCGACGGTCAACGCCAAGCATCCCCAGATCTATGTGACGATCACGATGAGGTCCGACAGTCTGGGCCGTTGCGATGCGTTCGAGGGCTTGCCGGAAGCAATCACGCGCTGCCAATTCTTGCCGCCGCGCATGCTGAAGCCGCAATTGGTCGATGCCATTCAGAAACCGTTGAAACTCTTTGGCGGCGAGATCGCAGATGCGGTGGTCTCGGACTTGTTGGAAGCGATGGGCGAGCGACAAGACCAACTGCCCGTCATCCAACATGCGCTGGCTCAGTTGTGGGACTATGCCTCGGAAGGCAAGCCCTGCAACGAGAAGTGCAGCATCACGACCAAGCATGCGCAGCGCTGCCGGGCGACCGAGAAGTCAGACGCCTCTCAATCCGCCGCGAGCAAAGTTCCCGACCGGTTGAAGTGGGTCACCGATGCCATCTCGACTCACGCCGATGCCGTGTTCGCTGACCTGCGGACTCCGGCAGAGCGCACCGCAGAAACGCGGCTATCGACAGAAGACCTGGCGGCGCGGCAACGCATTGCTCGGGCGATGCTTTGTGCCCTCAGCCAGATCGACAACAACCAAGAACCCGAGCGGCGCTTATCGAGCATCAACGAAGTCTCGCGGATCGTCTTCGGCGACCAGCCGACGGCTCAGCAGCGTCAGCAAGTCGAAGCCGTCGTGGACGCCTTCGCTGCCGAAGGCGTGAACTTCGTGGTGCGTTCCCTCACCGCGAACGATGAAGAGGTGCTCGACATCAGCCACGAGAGCCTGCTGCGCCAGTGGCAGCGTTTGCGCGGCTGGATCGACGCCGAAGGCAAATCCGCCGAGCGATATCGCGAGCTGCGCGCGATCGTGCGGCGGGTGAAGGCGCGAGGTCAGGGGCTCGTCTTCACAGAGGCCGACTATCTCAGTGCCGCGCATTTGGATGAGGCTCTGAAGTGGCAACTGGATGCTCAGCCCTCCGCCGGTTGGGCCATGCGTTACGACCGCGCCGAGACCTTCGCAGCCAGTGACTTTTATGCCTGTCAGCAACTCATCAGCGAGAGCCAGCAGAATCTCGATCGCTTAGAGCAAGCACGCCTCGCTGCTGAGGAACGAGAACGCCAGAGCCTGCGCGAACGAGCCGAGTCTCAACGCAAACTCGCCGAGACAGAAACCGTTGCGCGCCTCGAAGCCGAAGCCGCCGCCATCCGCATCCGCAAGCAACGACGAGCAGCACTCATAGCGTCGCTCATTGCTGTTGCGTGCTTGATCTTCGCTCTTGTCAAGCTGCGCGAAGCCAACGTTGCGACTGAGAAGGCTCAGACGCAAGAGCGGGTTGCGAAGGACGAAAGAGGCAAGGCACAGGGCAAGGAAAAGGAGGCGCTCGAAGCGCGTCAGAACGCGGATCTCCTGCGAGAGGAGGCTGAGAAGGAACAAGCCAAAGTCGCGCGCGCCAATGCCGATCACTATTGGCGCTTCGCTGTTCGAGAGCGTGATCGCACTGCCCCCGACTCCAACAACTTGCTCGCCGCCAGTCAGTTGTTTCTGCGCGGGGCGAGTTCCTTGAAGGGCATCCCGACATCCCAACTCAGTGAGCTAGATCAAGGACGCTTTCGAAACTTCAATCTGACAGCGCATGCCTCCGATGAGAACGCTGTGCGCACCTGGCTGCATCAAGGTGCTGTGCGGGGAGTCAAACTTTCGCAAGACGAGCGACGCATTCTGACTTGGAGCGATGACGGCACCGCGCGGCTGTGGGACGTGACGAAACCCGAGCCGCTCCAGACCTTCAAACACGACAGCTTTGTGAGAGGCGCGTTGTTCAGCCGGGACGAGTCGCGCGTGCTGACTTGGAGCGGAG
>CAZNMS010000701.1:0-3900 GCA_964573505.1 uncultured Planctomycetaceae bacterium
CCGCACTCAAGCTGCTTCACAGACGACGGCGGCAACACATCACACAAGCGGATTCTTCCGGTTCCCTTCACCCCCAGCCCCTCTCACGAGGGGCGAGGGGAACCGGATTGACGCTCTGAATTCAGTCATCGCTGCTCGTGAACCGCCTGACTTCGTGCCGTGAGACTCCGGGAATTGTTCGTCTGAAATGGCGGGCGATCCGTGCGTACTGCCGACAACTCGGTTATGCACCCGCCGCTTACTCTGAGCCGTCTCTGCTCGACAATTTCCGTCTCATCGCTGCTCGAAGGGCTCGTCCGATGCTGTCACTTTCCTGGCTGAAGTTGATTGCTGCTCGTTGCCAAACAACGCGTCGTCGCGTCTCGTCGCGACAGTGCTCGCTCGAACGGCTTGAGCCTCGCGAGCTGCTCACAGTCTTCGTCGTCGACGTGCTGACCGACGGAGTTGACGCCAATCCCGGCGACGGCGTCGCACTGACAGCAACTGGAGTCACGACGCTGCGTGCCGCTGTGCAAGAAGCGAATGCGTTGCCCGGCGCGGATGTCATTCAAATTCCATCCGGCAAAGTTCAACTCGCGATCGGCCCGGCAGGCGACGACGGCGCGGCGAGCGGCGATCTCGATCTCACGGAAGACGTCACGATCATCGGTGCCGGTTCGAGCGACACCATCATCGACTTCGACGACTTCGATCGCGTCTTTGATGTTCCTGTCGGAGTGACGGCGAGCGTCAGCAAGCTGCAGATCAGCGATGCGTCGACGAATCATCTTGAGTCGGGCGGAGCTGTCCGCAACGCGGGCACTCTGACGCTCGAATATGTCGACCTGCGAAACAATTCGACGGCTAATGGCGGCGGTGCGTTGAGCAATCTCGCTTCCGGGACGCTCAACGTTGTTGATTCGGCCATGATCGCGAACGCAGCGACGAGCAATATCGGCGGCGGCGCGTTCCTCAATGCGGGCACCGCGACGGTGACTCGCACGAAGTTCGAGGGCAACGGTGCCTCCGGCTCGGGCGGCACGATCATGAATAACGGCTCGGACGCGAACCTCACGTTGATCGAATCAACGGTGAGCGGCGGACGCGTCTCGCTCAATGCTCTCGGCGGCGGCCTCTACAACGGTCGGATCGCGACCATTCGCCGATCAACCTTCACCGACAATCAAGCGACCTTTGGAGGAGCGATCGCGAATCGCGGTTTCGGAATCGCTCAGTTGTTGCTCGAGAACAGCACGATCTCCGGCAACCTCGCCGCGAACTCGGGCGGAGGAGTTCATAACGCGACCGAGAACGACACCTGCGCGATCAACGATTGCACGATCGTTTTGAATCAAGCGGGACTCACTGGCGCTGGCTTCATGAATGATGGAGCGGCGACGATCACGGGCACGATTGTCGCAAAAAATACAGTCGGCGCGACGAACTCGGATGTTGGAGGCGGCGTTCTCTCCGGCGGCTACAACCTGTTTGGCGTCAACATCTCAGCGCCTGATCCGTCGGATATCGCGGGACAAGATCCCCTGCTTGATCCGCTCGGCAACTACGGCGGTCCGACGCAGACGCATCGCCCGCGTCTCGGAAGTCCTGCAATCGACTCGGGCAATCCGGCCAACAACAACGTTGAAGATCAGCGCGTGCTCGGTCGCGCGAAAGACGGTGATGGCGACGGAGACGTGCGACGAGACATCGGCGCGGTCGAAGTGCAGTCTCTGATCTATACGGCTCCCGGTCCGGCAGACATCACCGTGCAAGCCAATGGCAGCAACATCGAGATCATCGACAACGTGTCGAGCACCGTCATTGATTCGCTGCCCGTTGATCCGGCAGGCGTCGTCAGCGTCACCGGCAGCAGCGGCGATGATTCGATCACCGTCAACTTCGCGAACGGCAACCCGATTGTCGGCAGTGACTTCGTGATTGATGGAGCCGGTGAGAGCAGCGGCGGCGACGAAGTCGCACTGACCGGCACGAACTTTGATGCGGTGACTTACACATTGCTCACCGCGCCAGCAGGCACGATCACGCTGACGCTCGGGATGACTTCGTCCGTCATGAGGTTCAACGATCAAGAGCGAGTCGACGACGACCTCTCTGTCACTCAGCGGACTTACAACCTGCGAACAACGGGCGAGACCGCTGCATTGACCGACGACGGGCTTATCGGGAACAGCTCCAGTCGGTTAGCACTGACGAACGCTGAGGCATTCGATTTCACCGCTCCGACAACGGGCATGACGATCTCAGGCGGAGACGGCAACGACAGCATCTCGGCCAGCGCGATTGATTCGCTCTTTGCGACGACGCTTGAAATTCGCGGCGATAACGGAGCGGACGTGCTCAACGCTGCGGGCTTTGCGCTCGGTCTTCGTTTGCGCGGCGGCAATGACAACGACGTGCTCACCGGCGGAACTGCTGCGGACTATCTCGCCGGTGAAGGCGGTGACGATGCGCACTTCGGGGGTAATGGAAATGACACTCTGCTCGGCGGAGCGGGGATCGACTTGCTCGTCGGTGATGACGGCAACGACTTGATTCGCGGTCAAGGTTCGAGCCGCGACACGCTCAGTGGCGGGCTCGGCAACGACACATTGGACGGCTCGCAGGACGTCTTATTGGAGACGGGCGACGCGAACATCGTGCTGACCGACACGCAGATGACGGGTCTCGGCACCGACGTTCTGATCGGACTGGCCGAAGCAACGATCAACGGCGGAGCAAGCAACAACGTCATCAACGCCTCGGGCTATACGGGCTACGCATTGCTCTATGGCCGCGAAGGCAACGACACCTTGATCGGCAACAACGGGCCGAACTTCCTCAACGGTGAAGCGGGAGATGATTCGCTCGTCGGCAACGGCGGGAACGACAACCTCTCCGGCGGAGCAGGCCGCGACACGCTCGACGGCGGAGCGGGCGACGATCGCTTACGAGGACTCGGCGGCTCGGGCGATTCGCTGATTGGCGGTCTCGGCAACGACACATTGGACGGCGGAGTCGGAGCCGACCGTGTCTTCGAAACTGCCGACACCAACTTCACTGTCTCGGGCACGCAGTTGATCGGCGTCGGCACCGACACCTTGATCGATGTTGAAGAAGTGCAACTCACGCTCGGCGCCGGCAACAACTCGGTGAATGGAGCGACCGCGACTGCGACGCTGATCGTCTCCGGCCTCGGCGGCAACGACACGCTGATCGGCGGCGCGGCGAACGACGTGCTCTCGGGCGGTGACGGCGATGATGTGCTGAAAGGTCGCGGCGGCAACGACACGCTCAATGGCGATGCCGGCAACGACACACTCAACGGAGGCGACGGCAACGATTCGCTCAACGGCGGCGCTGGAGCCGACGGCCTCTCGGGCTACACCGGCAACGACACGCTGCTGGGGGGTACTGAAAATGACACTCTCTACGGAGGCGCCGGCAACGACAGCTTGAAAGGCGGAGACGGAGCCGACGTGCTGCAAGGCGGCGCGAACGTCGACGAACTGCGAGGAGAAGCCGGCACTGACACTCTCACCGGAGGCACCGGCAACGGCAGTGCGGACGTCGGCGACACATTCCCCGACGCGCTCGCCGGAGAAATCAACAACGCCTTCAACCTCTCCCCGCTCCCCAGTTGGATTGATCAGATCTAAAGCAACATCGCGGGAGAAAAGTCGTTTAACCGCACCGCCATCGGCGTGCGTTCTTCCCGCTGCCGAGCGACTGTCAGCCCCCAAAGAAACGGCTCGCAAATAAGGCCCACTCGGCGACCTCGCGGCGGTGATGATCTGCCTGCCTCCGTCTTGCCTCTGCAACGTGCAAACCCCAGCGTGTAACAAAAAACGCACGCCGATGGCGATGCGGTTAAACGACGCGGCGAAGCCGCAACCGATAGTCGCCTTTCGCTCCGCGAAAGGA
>CAZNMS010000702.1:0-3899 GCA_964573505.1 uncultured Planctomycetaceae bacterium
ACCGGCATCCCGACGATTGATGTCGGGATGGAACTCAGTCCGCGACATCCGGCACATCATCCCTATCTCGGCTCGGTCGTTGATTACTTCGATCGCCGCAGCGGCAAGCAAAGCGGTTCGGTCATCCCGAGACACATTGCGTTGCCGTTTCCCTTCAGCAGTCAGCGCGAAGGCGAAGTGCCGCGAGCGGGCTTGAACGCGGCGTTTCTCGGCAATGCCTATGACCCGATTTGGACCGAGTTTGAAGGGCAAGCAACCGACAGCATCTTCAAGAAGCTCGGGGCAAAGGAACGCACGGTCTTTGATCCGTATATGGGGATCACTCCCGAGAGTCGGCTTGCGATCGCAGCGGCAACGCAGATGCCTGCGGATCTCACGATTGATCGACTCAATCAACGCCGCAGCTTGCTTGATCAATTTGATGTTGCGCGACGGCAGCTTGATCTCTCGAAAGCCGCGCAGGGTTATGACCGCGAACGGCAGATGGCTTACAGCTTGATTAGCTCACCGGCAGTGCGTGAGGCGCTCGATGTCGGACGCGAGTCAGCAGCGATGCGCGAGAGCTACGGCATGACGCTTTATGGGCAAAGCACGCTGACGGCGCGACGTCTGATCGAAGCCGGTTCGAAGTTCGTCACTGTTGTTTGGGACGAATACGGGCTCGCGGGAATGGGATGGGACACACACTGGAATCACTACGAGCGAATGCGGCGCGAACTGATGCCCGGCTTCGAGAAAGCGCTCTACGGACTCATCACCGATCTTGAGACGCGCGGCATGCTTGATGAGACGCTCGTGCTCGTCCTCAGTGAGCACGGTCGGACTCCGCAGATCAACAAAGCTGCTGGCGGCGGACGCGATCATTGGTCAAAGGTGTATTCGGTATTACTCGCCGGCGGCGGAGTGAAACGCGGCAACATCGTCGGCGCGTCGGACAAGATCGGCGGCGAAGTGGCGGATCGACCGGTTTCGCCGAAAGACATTCTCGCGACGGCCTATCACCTTTTAGGCATCGACCTCGAAAGCACTCTGCCCGATCGCACGAATCGCCCGGTCAAGATCGTCGACGCCGAAGTCGTGCCGGAGATTTTGGCGTGAGGGCACGCCGGTCGGAACAAGGCCGCCAAAAATTACCCCGTAGCCGAAATCGTTAGATTTCGGGCATTGGTGCAGGACTCAACCTACAACGGACTGCAAACCGAAATCTGACGATTTCGGCTACGAGCGAAGGCATAGCCCCAAAGTCGTCAACGGCATTGCCGGTCGGGTTGAGACTGCGAGCTACATGACTGTTGGAAATAATGCATGTCAGACGTATTACAACGGGCCGAGCGACTGCTTGCTGCGGGGCAATTCAATGAGGCAAGCGCGATCTATATGCAGGTCGTGCGCGAAGCCCCTCAATGCGGCGCCGCATGGCTCGGAATGGGTCGTATCGCTCGGGGGCTTAAGCAGCCGGCAAAGGCCGTTGAGTTGCTGATGCAGTGCTTGCGCGTCAGTCCCAATAGCAGCGAGTGCTTTGCGGAACTCGGCAGAGCGATGATCGAGACCGAGAACTTCAAAGGGGCGCAACTCGCCTTTGAAGGCGGGCTCAAACGAGTGCCGAACGATCTCGAGATGCTGCTCGGACTGGGCGAAGCCTGCGTGAAGAGCGGGCAACTCGACGACGCAGTGCGACATCTGCAAACCGCCGTCGCGGCACATCCTCAGCATCCGGCGCCGCTCAACAATCTCGGCAGCGTGCTGAGGCAGCAGCGGAAGTTTGAGGACGCACTGACGGCATATCGGCGGGCGATCGCGCTCAATCCGTCGCTCGCTCAACCGCATCTCAATGCGGCGTCGACGCTGCTTGATCTCAGTCAGCATGCAGAGGCTTTGTCAGCCGGGCAGCGTGCGGTTGAGTTGAACCCGCAGCTTGTTGAAGGATGGTTCGTGATCGGTAACGCGAACCGGATGCTGCATCGGACCGGCGAGTCGATGACGGCTTTTGAGCGGACGTTGGCGCTCAATCCGCAGCATCTCGGAGCACTGCTCAATCTCGGCAATGCGCTGAAGGATCAAGGCCGCATTGCTGAGGCTCGTGACTGCTATCGCCGCGCGGTTGAAGTGAATCCGCACTTCATCCCGGCACATGAGAATGTGCTCTCGACGTTGCACTACGCGCCCGACTGCGGCTTGCCCGAGATCTATCGCGAGCACTCCGAATGGGATGCTCGCTTCGCGCGTCCTCTGCGCGAGCATTGGCAACCGTTTGAGAATGATCGGACTGCCGATCGGCCTCTGCGCATCGGTCTCTACAGCAACAATCTCGGCAATCATCCGGTCGGGTACTTCGTGCGTGCGGCGTTTGAGGCGCTCGATCAGCAACAGTTCTCGCTCGTCGTCTATTCGAGTCGCGTCAGTGATGACGTGCAGCGCGATCGCTTTCGCGCGGCGGCAACTGAGTGGCATGACGTCTTTGCTTTGTCGGATGAGCAACTCGCTCAGCAGATTCGAGCCGATCGCATCGACATCTTGATCGACCTTGCGGGGCGACTGTCGGGCGGACGACCGCTGATGCTGGCGCTGAAGCCTGCGCCTCTGCTCGTGAATTGGATCGGCTATACGGGGACGCTCGGGCTATGTGCTGTTGATTACATCCTCGCGGACCGGCATCACATTCCCGTTGAGGCTGAGCCCTTCTATGCCGAGAGAGTGCTGCGCTTGCCGGACGGGCATATGTGCTTCGAACCGCCGGCTGATGCGCCCGACGTTTCGCCCTTACCGGCGTTGAAAGACGGAACGGTGACGTTCGGGAGCTTCAACAATCCGGGCAAAGTGAATGGGGAAGTCGTCGCCGTTTGGGCGGAGATCATGCAGCGCGTGCCGGGTTCGCGACTCGTGCTGAAGTACCGCAACTTCAACGACGCTTCGACGCGCTCTCATTTCGAGAAGCTCTTCGCTCAGCACGGAGTCGATGCCGCGCGACTCACGTTTGAAGGAGTGAGTCCGTTCAACGACATGCTGCGCCGCTATCACGACATCGACATCGCACTCGATCCGTTTCCCTTCACCGGCGGCATGACGACGTGCCTCGCACTTTGGATGGGCTGCCCGGTCATCACATGGCCGCGCGACACATTCGCGAGCCGTCAGTCGCTGAGCTACCTCTCAACAATCGGTCTGCCGGAACTCGTCGCAACGAGTCGCGAGGACTACATCGAACGCGCCGTGAAGCTCGCGACCAATCTGCCTCAATTGGCTGAGTTGAGAAGCCGCATCCGCCCGCAGATGGCTGCATCGCCCTTCTGCGACAAAGTTCGATTCGTGCGCAATCTTGAGTGCGTGCTGCGGGACATTTGGCGTCAATGGTGTGAGCCGACTGATTGACGACGTCTCGCCCATCGCGATCGATCTTCATAGTTGGCCGCGCGAACGGCTGAAGCAGAGGAGCAACAAGATGTTCGACTGGTATCTCGAACTCACTCGATGGCAGAAAGTGGGAGTGTCACTCGTCATTCTCGGGGCGTTTCTGGCCATGGGGATGGGGCGCCGGGTTCATCTTGTTGGTCGCGGCTTTCATCTTTGACGATGACTGAAGATCGAGTTCGGAAGACGCGGCAACTTGCTTACCGGGAAGCCGAAAGCGGCGCAGTTCATCGAAGTGTCAGGTTCCCAAATTGGAGTTTGTTTCTTGATTGCTCCTCATATCGTCGTCGGGATCGGTGTCTTCGCGATCAGCGTTCTCGGGTTCTTAAAAGCATCGCACGTCATTCGACTTTCGAACGTGCTGCGACGACTGGCAGAACAGCGCGGTGAAGAGGTCGCGCTGAAACGCATTCGCTTCTGCTGCGTCTGCGCGGCGATCTTCGGAGCGTGCCTCGCAACGGGACTCATCAAGCCGATCAAGTGGCTGTGAC
>CAZNMS010000703.1:0-3883 GCA_964573505.1 uncultured Planctomycetaceae bacterium
CCGGTTGAATAATGTTTGAGTTGCGTATCCAAAAACGGGGCAACTCCCGCGAAATCGACAATCGCATCGAACTTCTGGTGCATCTCGCGTCGAGACATCCCGAGAATCGCGCCGTTTAAGAAGATATTCTCACGGCCTGAGAGTTCTGGATGAAATCCGGTTCCAACCTCCAGAAGGCTACAAGCGCGGCCGTCGATCTGAACTCGCCCGAGTGTTGGATGTGTAATTCGCGAGAGAATCTTCAATAGCGTGCTCTTACCGGCGCCATTGTTCCCAATAATCCCGAGAACCTCGCCGGGATGGACTTCGAAACTGACATCCTGAATCGCCCATAATAATTCGGAACTCGGGGCGTCATGTTTCGCGCGAGAGCGAAATGGGCTCGTCAGCAGCATTCGACCAAAGTGCTGTAACACTTCTGAGAGCCGATCAAACTGCTGGCGTCGTCCGAGACGGAAGCTCTTCGCGAGTGATTCGACTTTTATAACGGGGTTCGACGACATGATGTCAGATTCGATCAGAGATCGTCCTCTCCACGCGGGCGAAGAACAAAAGGCCGGTCACGAATATCGTGATCGCTGAGGCGGCGGAAATTGCACTCAAATGCCACGGTTGCGGATTGGCATTCAAAAACGATGCGCGGAGACCCTCGAAGATTCCCGAAAGGGGGTTAATCGCATACCAGGATCGCCACTCAGGCGGCACAACTTGGCTTGATTCGTAAACAACCGGCGTAGCGAGCATTCCAATTTGCACCACAAATGGGACCACAAAGGCGAAGTCGCGATAGAGAGCATTTAGGGCTGAGAGCCAGAACGCCAAACCGCTTGCTGTGATAATTAGAAGTGGAAGCCATAAAAGTAGCCATGCCACATTCCAGCCAGGATTTACCTGATGCCATAGCATGAATCCCGCCATCAAGATGGAGCTCATGAGGAAGTCGAATAGCCCGCACCCGACCGTCGCCAGTGGAATGAGTGCTCGTGGAAAATACACCTTCGTAATGAGATTGCGGTTAAGCACGAGCGAACTCGTGCTCTGCTGCATCACATTTGCCATGAATTGCCAGCAGCAAAGCCCACAGAGAGCGCTGACGGTGTATTGATTCGGGTCGCTGGCAGGAGTTGTTCTCAGCCAGGCAAACAGCGTGAGAAACAACATTAAACTGACAAGCGGCTGCGCTATCGCCCATGTCAAACCGATAATTGCCTGCCGATAGCGAACCTGTATGTCTCGCGTTGTCAGCATGTATAGCAATTCGCGATGCCGTAATATGTCTGTGAGCGACAGCAGCGGCGAGGGGCGTCTAGCCTCAATGATCACGCGAAAGGCCACCTGGTTGCTCCCTCAAGGAAAATCTGTACTTGCCATTTTGAGATTGCTCCCCCATTACGAAAACGTTTTGAGTATTTCATAGCGTCGGATGCAAGATGTGTCGTCGTGAGCAGGGTCATTGTTTGAGAGCAAGTGCGATCGCACCTGCGCATAATAAAACTGCAGTAATTGATCTACCTCGTAATGGCATGCTTTTGCAAGCTCGTGTGTGAGCAAGCATGCTGAGTTGAGAAGTCGATTACCAAGCATGGAGTGAATCGCGGAAGGCTCGGGATGCTAATCCTAAGAACGCAGGTTGTCAGTCGTTTGTGGCGTGGTGCGAGCGAATTGCCTCGCCGCTTAAGGGCGGATGAGGGGGGGGGGCGCCCTCCACACTCATGCTAAGGACGAACCACAGTGGGAATGGGAGATTCCGCCACCGACCCGAAATGAGGCAGATTCTGTGCGGTGAGCTTTCCCGATTCGCCAAACGTAGGCGCCATTCAACGGTTCTGAAATCGGCACCAAGCACCTGTTGCGAGGAATTGCTCCGCCGGTAGCTGCAAGTTATCGTCAAGCGGTTAGTCCTGCGTGACTTGGCACCACAATCCGCACTTCAAGAACTTAGGTGTTGCAATGAGGAATCTTAATTTCGCGAAGGTTCGATTGATTGAATTATTAATATTCCTCTCGGTCGCGTCGGTGCAAGGGATTGCTGTGTCGGCCGATGTCGAATACTCAATTGATCCGCGAGCGAAGCCTGCGATTGCCAAATCCGTCGTGTATCTTAAGAGCCATTTTGGCACACAAGCTGGCGGATACAAGAGTCTGGTAGCTTACACACTTCTCAAAGCGGGTGAGCCAAACACTTCAGCGGAAATCGCGGCGGCTATTCAGGATGTTCGTAAGAAAGTCGGCACCACGGGGTATCAGCCGACAAACGGATTCCACGGCGTGTACGAGGCATCTGCTGATATGGCATTGCTGGCAGATGCCAATCCGGGCGAGAACCGCCCCACAATGGAGGCCATACTACAGTTCCTTGTGACATCCCAGCGACCTGCCGGCTTCTGGACCTATCCCGGCGAGGCGAACGGCGACACGAGTATGACCCAGTATGCGGTTCTGGGGTTATGGGCCGCAGAACGGACTGGGATGAAGGTGCCGCTAACAGCATGGAACAATACCGTTAAATGGTGTTTGCAGAACCAGAATTCGGATGGCGGATTTGCTTATCACCCTGGTGTTACTAGAGGTCCCGCCGGAGCAGGTTCATGCCCAAACATGACCTTTGCAGGTACAGCATGTCTCTTCGTGGCACGCATCTATTTGTATGGAGACAAGCCGTACTATGGCCAGAAGGAGAAGCCGAAGCCTAAAAAGTTCGGTATTTTGGATGACGTCAAAGCTCAGTCCGCTCAGGCTAATTGGGACGATATGAGGGCAAAAGTGTCGGATATTGTTCCGCTCGCTGCTATCGACCAGGGGATTGCACGAGGCATGGGGTGGGTAATATCACATTGGACGCAGAAGCCAATCAACGACATGTCGGGGTATTTCTTTTATTCCCTTGAGCGCGTTGGGGCGCTGAGTGCAAGCGACGAGATTGGATCACATTCTTGGTTCAATGAGTGTCTTCCGGTGGCCATTGGCCTGCAGGCGGCAAATGGATCATGGGGAGACCATTTCGGCGAGGTGGCTGGAACTGCATTAACCACGCTTTTTCTCACACGAACGACCGGTCGAATTATTGAGAAAATGAGTATAGCCGGCGGCTTGCAAATTGGCGGTCGAGGGCTTCCCGATGATCTTTCGAAGGCGAGTGTCTCTAAGGGTAAGGTGAAGGAGCGGAAGGGGGGCGGCGGAGGGCTCGACGATTTGTTGGCGGAATTAGCGAATCAGGACGCGACTGTTCTTGAGGATGCTCAGGCTGCGATCGTTGAGAAAGTGCAAATTGGGAATCGTGAAGAATTGTTGGGACAGCTCGAGACGGTGCGAAAATTGATTAAGCACCCGAGTGCTGAAGTTCGTCGGACTGCTGTTTGGGCACTGGGCCGCAGTGGGCAGATCAGCGACGCTTTGCTGCTCATTCAAGCGTTAGGCGACAATGATGTTGATGTGCTCGTTGAGGCTAATGCATCGTTGAAATTCCTCAGCCGTAAGCTTTCGGGTGTCGGTGTGCCGGAGAGTCCGTTTGAGGACATACCGGAAGGTGCGACGGAGCAGCAAAAAATTGCGGCAGTGGCAGCATGGAGACGAGAGGCGTTGCGCCGGTGGAGTGCATGGTTTTCACGAGTGCGACCATTCGAGCAGCGAAATGACTTGTTCGAATTGCTGAATCGCACGCTCCCTGATGAGAAGTAGCAATCGCGGTCGCCATAAGATGCCGCCGCCGAACGCGATTTGACCGACTGACGTCGCTGCCGGACTCGCGGTTAGGTAGAGCGGAATAAGTTATCGCCGCTAACTAGATGGTAAGCCGAAGCGACTTTCCGACCTGAAGGAACACGTAGTCGTTCACGGATCAGGTAACTGATATCGCAGCGGGATGAAGAATCTGCGATAGCTC
>CAZNMS010000704.1:0-3881 GCA_964573505.1 uncultured Planctomycetaceae bacterium
CCGCACGACTCGCCGCTTCCTGTCCGTCTTCGGATTGGGCAAGCTCGAAGAACTGCCTCAAGCCGACGAACTCGGTTTCAAGTAGCGGCTCGCGAGTCGAACGGCGTCGTTAAACGACGCGGCGAAGCCGCAACCAATAGTCGCCTTTCGCTCCGCGAAAGAGCGTCTTCGTTGGGCCGTCATCACGGTTTGTAGAACAGACATCTTGTCTGTCCTGCAATTCGTCGGTGTGAGTCAGAGCCTCGATCGATCATCTTGTGCCGAGCACCTGCTCGTGTCGTCGTGCCATTAGACCGCGCGTCGATGGAGAGCGTGCCCTCGGCGATTCGATCGGGTCAGGAACTTTGAAAGGAGTGATCTCTCACACCATGACGGCGGCTTACTACGAACTCGTGCGACAACTGCGGTTGTGCTTTCCTCAGCCCGTTTCCGATCGCGTGCATGATGCCTACTTCGGGCATGCGATCATGCAGGCCATTGATCAAGTCGATGCGCTGAAGTCCGAAGCTCCGGTACTCGGCCAGCAAGTGACGCTCGACTTCAACGCCGCGCGCGAATGCCGGTTGGCTGAGCAGCCGTTGTCATTGGAAGAAGTGACAACGCGACTCGTGCAGCATCTCTCGGGTTGCTTCATCTGGGGGCATCCGCGAGCACAGATCAACGTCATCCCGCCGCCGACGATCCCGAGCATCATCGGGGGCCTCTTGCCTTCGATCTATAACCCGAACCTCGTGAGCGAAGAGTCGTCGCGGCAAGTCGCCCTCGCGGAAGCGGAAGTCACGGGCATCGTCGCGTCGCTCGTCGGCTACGACCCGCGCGAGGCTCAAGGCGTCTTCACCTTCGGCGGCACAGGAACGCTGCTCTATGCCGCGAAGGTCGGACTGGAGAAAGCATGTCCCGGATCTTCTCGGTCGGGCCTGCGTGAATCGCCGGTCATCGTTTGCTCGGACTGTGCTCATTATGGCTGCCGCACCGTCGCGAGTTGGCTCGGCATTGGAGAAGACAACGTCGAGATCGTGCCGTCCTCTCCTGAGAACGAGATTCGCACGTGCCTCTTCGAGAGCATGTGCCGACAACTCTTGAAGGATGGAAGAAAGATTGCATGCATCGTCGCGACGATGGGCACGACCGACGCCTTCGGGCTTGATGACCTGCATCGTCTGCGCGAGATCCGAGATCAACTCGTTGAGGAGTTCGAACTCGACTACGTCCCGCACCTGCATGCTGACGCGGTGATTGGTTGGGCCTGGAGCGTCTTCAACGACTACGACTTCGAAGCCAATCCGCTCGGCTTCCGACATCGCACGGTGCGAGCCCTCGCCGGAACTCAACGACGCATGAAGCATCTCGATGATGCGGACTCGATTGGCATCGACTTTCACAAGACGGGCTTCACGCCTTACGTGTCGAGCATGTTCCTCAGCCGTTCGTCGGACGATCTCTCGCGCATCTCGCGCGACCCGGCGGCAATGCCGTACCTCTTCAAGACGGGCCACTATCACCCCGGCAAATACACGCTCGAAACATCACGCGGCGGAGGCGGCCCAATGTCCGCCCTCGCGAACTTGCTGCTGCTCGGCAAGGACGGCTTGCGGAGCTTGCTCGGTCACCTTGTCAGCATGTCCGAGCTACTGGCCGAGCACCTCGAAGGGCACTCGGCCACAACGGTGCTCAACAGCGAGAACTTCGGACCGGTGACGTTGTTCCGCGTCTATCCCGACGGCGTCGACACGTTCTCGATCAAGCAATTGGAGCAGCGAGATCCCGAGCATCGCGACCAACTGCGAGCCCACAACGACTACAACCGCCGCATCTTTCAAAGGATCCAATCCGAAGCCCTACAAGGCCGAGGCGTGGTGATCTCGCTCACCGACTGCTACCGCGAGACCGACTACGGCGAGCCCATCGTGGCGTTGAAGTCGTACATCATGAGCCCCTTCTCCGACGACCAATACATCGACGCCGTCCTGCAATCGATCTGGGAAGCCCGCGAGCACGTCGTTGAGTAAGCAGTGACGATCCCAGAAGCGAGGCGCGCACAGCGAGGGGTTGGGTCTCAAACCTTGGCCGAGATGATTCGCGACTCGCAAGACCGAGTCATTGACGCTGGGGTCGTTCTTGGTGGTCCACTCGCGTTGGCGATTGGCATCCGCGTCCTCACGAGCCTTCTGATGACGCGGGCTGCCGACCGTCCGTCGTAAGACAGCGTATCGTCTCGTTTTGGTGCCGAGAAAAAGGCGCGTGTTAATTCATCGCGACCTACGTCTTGTGGACTGAGTTACTCGATCTCACAGCAATTCTTTGGAGACCGACATGAACGTGATTGTCGCTTGTCATTCTTTTATTGGCCAGTTGTTCTTGCCCCTTCTCGGCGTTCCTTTATTGGCAACCGTCGTCGGCTTGGTCGGCTGCTTGGTCTTCGGAATCTTGGTTTATTGGGATTTGATCTGACGGGCGCAAACAAAGGGGGCAGGCACTTCGAAGATTCGAAGTTGGTGGGAAAGAGACGCGATTCGCGCTGAGACTCCCACTCCCGCCAACTTCCAAATTTCGTAGACCCGACCCCGTCCTCATGCGGCTCGGTCTGTCGTTCGAAGTCACAAAACGGCCCGACTCTGCCGCGTTGTCTTCTCTGCCTTTCTTCCTCTGCGTGCTCTGCGATCTCCTGTTCAAAGTCTTGATTGTCTTCCGTCTGTCGCCGTCGACGTCAGGCGGGACCGGATCGCCATGGGTGTGTAAGAATTTAAACAGGAGACCGTCTTAACGGGCCTTCGCGGTGCAAGCGATTGCCACCTCGCAGTCTCTTCCGTTTGGATGCACTCCATCGTCACCCTACCAACGTCGCGGCCAGAGGGGGCATTCAGAGGAGTTCGCCATGCAAGTTCACGATTGGAATCGAGTCGATGATGGAATCTTTCACGACTTCCACCATGCCTGGATTGAGGAGATCAAACGAGCCTTGAATCGGGGCTTATTACCGCCGTGGTTGTACGCATTGGCGGAGCAACAAGTCTCTGAATTCGGCCCTGATGTTCTCGCGTTGCAAGCACCTGCGGATGAGTCCGGCGCGGAGAGTGGTGACGGGGGAACGGCGCTGTTGGTCGCGCCGCCGAAGGTGAAGTTCACCGTGCAGAGCCCTCAAGACTTTTACACGAACAAGCAAAAGTCGGTCGCGGTGCGGCATGCCAGCGACGATCGCATTGTGGCGATCATCGAAGTCGTCTCGCCGGGCAACAAATCCAGTCAGCAGAGGCTCGATGCGTTCGTTCGCAAAGCCTGCTTGTTGCTGGAACAAGGCATTCATTTGCTGGTTCTGGATCTCCATCAGCCAACGCGTCGCGCGCCCGACGGGATTCACGGAGCAATCTGGAAGCACATCGGTGACGAACTCGATGACTATCAACAACCTGCCGACAAGCCGCTGACGTTTGCGGCCTATGAATCAAAGCCGTTCGGGGCAGTGACAGCCTACGTTGAACCGCTTGCCGTCGGTGACGCCTTGCCCGAAATGCCGTTGTACGTGAGCACCGGCGGTTACGTCTTGGTGCCACTGCAAGACACCTACGACCGAGCCTTCGCCGCGCTCCCGCGTCGCTGGGCCAGCGTGCTGGAGCAGTGACGCTGTCGTAACGAGGCCGTGAGCTGCGAGGGGTCGGGTCTACGAAATTTCGAAGTTGGCGGGAGAGAGACTCGATTCGCGATGAGACTCCCGCTCCCGCCAACTTCGAAATTTCGTAGACCCGACCCCGTCTTCATGCGGTTTGCTCGACAGTTTGAAGCAACGAAACGGCCCGACTTCGCCGCGTTGTCTTCTCTGCCTTTCTTCCTCTGCGTGCTCTGCGATCTCCTGTTCAAAGTCTTGTTTGTCTTCCGTCTGTCAG
>CAZNMS010000705.1:0-1156 GCA_964573505.1 uncultured Planctomycetaceae bacterium
CAAGTCCGTCGTACAGAAGATCGCCGGTAACTTCTCATCTGCCGCTCGCCTAAGCGGTCGTCATTCGGAACGTCGAATGACATCACTGACATGCAGGGCAATGTGACCGCTCGAAACACGAACTACCAATGAGGCTCTGCCTCTGATCGATAGTCGCCTTTCGCTCCGCGAAAGGCAGCTCTTGCGGAGCAAAAACCGACTATCCCTTTCGCTCAGCGAAAGGCGACTCTCGAAAACTGGACTCCAAGAAACCGGTCGAGATGCCTCAGACTTTCAGATGCCTCGGCACGTGCGGCTGAAGTCAGTCGACTTCAGCGACAGTTCTGTCTGGAACGGACTCAATGACTTCAACTCAGGAACTCAGAATGACTCGCAAGATTTTGGTGACGAACGACGACGGCATTGATGCTCCCGGTATCGCGACATTGGCGCGGGTCGCGCGGCGGTTCGGAGATGTAACCGTTGTTGCACCGGATCGAGCACACTCCGGCTGCGGGCATCGCGTTACGACTGACGAGCCCATTCAACTGCGAGAAATGCAGCCTCAACACTGGGCGATCAATGGCACTCCCGCCGACTGCGCGCGCGTCGGTTTATGGCGAGTCGTTCGGGACGCGGACTGGGTCTTTTCGGGCATCAACAGCGGCGGCAACTTAGGAGTCGACGTCTTCATGTCGGGCACCGTTGCTGCCGTCCGAGAAGCGGCGTTGCAGGGCAAGCCGGGCATCGCCTTCTCGCACTACCGCAAGTCGGGCGGGCAGTTTGATTGGGAGCGAGCTGCCGAGTTCGCTCAGCAAGCCATCGAGCGACTCATCGACGAGCAACTGCAGCACGGCGAATTTTGGAACGTGAATTTGCCCGATCTCACCGGACAGCACGAGCACGAGCCGCAATTCATCGCCTGTCCGCTGAACCCGCTGCACTTGCCGATTCACTTCGAGTCCGAAGAAGGCGGCCTGCGCTATCGCGGCATCTATCACGATCGTCCGCGCACTCCGGGAGACGACGTCGATGTCTGCTTCGGCGGTCACGTCGCGATGACGCGCATGAGCGTCTGGCGCCCGTAGAAGTGAGTCCGCGAAGGTCGCAGATAGTCGTGGTTAGCAACCCGCAACAACAAAAGAAATAAAAAAAATAAGAAAAAGAAAAGTAGGTA
>CAZNMS010000705.1:1166-3879 GCA_964573505.1 uncultured Planctomycetaceae bacterium
CGTCTGATATCGAAGACATCGTCAGTCGTAGAGTTGGAAAGCGTTGGTTCGCGGAGCGAACCACGACTATCGACGACGGCCTCCGATCGCTCTGCAAACGGCGGCTCGAAAGCGTCACGCAGCCTTTGCTTGCTCGCTCTGAATCTGATCCCAAACAGATTGCACGCGCGGAGTCAGCGCCGAGTCGTCGATCAGCGGATGCTTCTCATAGCCATAAGCACGCATCATCAAGCTGGCGAGGCGCCAACACTTCTCGCGATCTGCTTCTGGCAGCTTTTGCATCCATTCAAAGTCCGGCGAGAGCTTGATCGCTCCCAACATGCGGACTGGATTGCCGGCCGAAGTGTGCTGAGGCCGAACAGGTTGCCCTTCCACAAGTCGCTTTGCGATCGGGCCATAATCGAGCCCGACGACTTCACTAATTCGGGCAAACTCTTCGAGCGGCTGCCGGGTGTAATCTTCGTAACGCACCAGTAACGACGGGCAATCTTCATAACGACTGCGAACCATCGAACTCAGCGCATTCATCACCGTCCAATAGGCGACCGAACGCCATACGGGCACGGGGTCATTGTCCTTATTCAGTCCGAGTGCCGGGTTCTTGCGGTATGCCTTCTGTCGCGACCATGCAACGCCGCGCACGTCCCGAATGAGATGCACCAGTCGGACATCCAATCCCGGCGTCATGCAGAGCACGCGACCGCGAATTGGGACTTTCGTTGAGTCGACGATGACTCGCTTGCCGGTCACTTCGGCGATCGCTTGATAGACCGCGTAGTTTCGAGCTTGCCATTGTCGAACGTCAGCGCCGCCGATCTTTTCGGCATACGTCAGTCGCATCCATTCCGGGATGCCGAGCGTGCGAGGCACGAAGCCTTCGAACGTTTGATAAGCCTCGAAATGGTCATGAAACGACTTCAATCCGGTCAGCTCGCAGAACCGCTGTTGAATGTCGCGCCACACCGAGCATTGCAAAGTCAGCGCACCGCACGAGCAATGCACGTCTTCCTGCCAGCGCTTCCAAAAGATGTTGACCAGTTCGCCGACCGCGACAACGTCCTCATGATCTCCGAGCATCGCTTCGAGGGCCGTCGAGCCACTGCGGCCGGCCCCCATCACATAGATGACTCGAATGGGAGCATCTGCCGTCGGCGTGCCGAACGTTGCTGCGTTCGTGTTGAACATGTTGCTTTCCTTAGCGCTTTCAATTCCTAATGCGACTTGCCGTCTCCGACAGAGCTTCAGACGTTTAACCGCGACCCTCTGGGGAGCGCGTCGAGTGCGGGTTGGGGCACTCGATTCGCAAGAGACTCAGTCGTCAGAGCGGGCCACTGCTGACGACGACGACGATCAACAGATGATGTCGACGACCGCGTCCGACGCGCTCCCCAGAGGGTCGCGGTTAAACGTGTCGTTTCGACACACGACATAGAAACGCAGACGTGAGTCTCTCAAAGTTCAGACGGTCGGTCTCATGCGTCCGAATTCTGACGAATCCGGCTACGACAATCTGAACACTCAGAGTTCACCGATTTCAAACGCTTTCACGCTGCCGCGCGAATCTCATTCGTCATCAACCGATCGCGGTACTCGGCCAATGTCTGACCTTCAAAGCGTCCGCGCGCGTGCTCGAACAATGCTTCGAGGTCGTCATACAAGCGTTCGATATGCATCTCGGTCGGGAAACGCGGGCTGCCTCCCGACATGAACTCGGACGAGTGTAACATGAACTCCACATAGTCGCGGCCCTCGCTGATCGCAGTGTCGAGCACGCTGCGCATCGTGTCGCGATTGCGGCCATCGGGTCTGAGCCAAAGTGTCTGCGGCACGAGCCGATCAAGAACGCGACGCGGAAACGAATGCAGCTTCGCCGCCGCTTCCGCCAGTTTCAGCAGCCCCGTGCGCGGCCGCGAGAGGATCGTCACCGGCAGCTCCAGCAGCGGCGATTGAGTGTCTTCGCGCGAGATGTCATTCAGGTCGACCCAATAAGCCGACTCCGGGAAGCCGCGATAGTCCGCAACCTGCGTGACGCGCGGATCGCCGTGCTCCCAGCGAATATGCGGCGAGACCGAGCAATCAATCTCATAGCCGCGTTCAACGAGCAGTCGCGCATAAGTCTCATTGAACGCCCATCGTCCGGCGCGATGACTTCGCATCTTCACTCCGAACGCATCCTCAAGCCGATCGGTGATGACCGCGATCTTGTCACGCATCACCGACTCTTCGAACTGAATCAAGAACGGCACGAGTTTGTTGTCATCGGCACTCAGCGGAATGATCGGCGGATTGTTCCATGCATGCAGATGCATGCCGATTTCAGCCGTGCGGCGTCTGAGGCAATCGTGAGCGAACTCGCGATAGACCGAGCAGTTCACCATTTCCCAATTCGTGAGCCATGTTGGCTTCAAGCTGTACCGCTCGCAGAGCAATTGAAAGCGGCGCAAGTACCGCGAGTTCTCGGTCGTGATCTCAGAGGGATACGACCAAAGATTGTCGCCCTCAGTGTCGATCGTGATGAGAAATGCCGGTTTCATGACGTGCCCCTTGAATGGAAGGCGCCGAAGAATCAGTCGCGGAGCGACTGAGCTGCGTAGGCGAGTCGCGTTCTCGTACTAGTAGTTCGCGTCTTGTTGTCGGTTTGCGCATTGTAGGACGCGTTACATAGTCGCCTTTCGCTCTGCGAAAGGGATCGTCGGCTTTTGCTCCGCAAAAG
>CAZNMS010000706.1:0-3876 GCA_964573505.1 uncultured Planctomycetaceae bacterium
CAACGCTTTCAAGCATTCTGAATGACGTTCGTTCTCGACGGCAGGCGTTGGTTCGCGGAGCGAACCACGACTATCTGCGACGTCTTCAGACAAGCTTCTCGTCCCGGTTCGCCGAAGCACGGCTCTTAGACCTCTGCCCCCGTGAAGAGCGACTCGATGACATCGCCGCGATTGAGTTTCACGCGGCGGCCGAGACGGTCTTGAACTTCAGAATCCGGGTCGATGCCGAGCACGCTGTAGACCGTCGCTCCGACATCATTCGGCGAGAACGCTCGGGTTACGGGATAGGCGCCTTCGTCGTCCGAGCGACCAATCACTTGCCCGCCGCGCACTCCTGCTCCCGCGAAGACTCCGAAGAAGCACGGGCCCCAATGGTCGCGACCGGCTTGCGGATTGATCTTCGGAGTGCGTCCGAACTCGCCGAGCATCATCACCATTGTGTTCTCAATCAGGCCGCGCTCATGCAGGTCATCGAGCAACGCCGAGACCCCGTTATCGAGCGGCGGCAGCAAGCGATCTTTGAGCGTCGGGAAGATGTTGCCGTGATTGTCCCATGTTTGAACGCGGCCCATGTTGACTTGCACGATTGGCACTCCGGCTTCGATCAAGCGCCGCGCGATCAGCAACGACTGCCCGTCGGTCGTGCGGCCATAGCGATCTCGCACGGCATCCGATTCACGATTCACTTCAAAGGCTTGCGCGAGCTTGCTTGAAGTCAGCATCGAAACCGCAAGCTCTTGATCCTTCTGCAAACGCAATGACTGCGCTGCTTCTCCGAGATTGATCTGCTGCCGATTGATCTCTGTAAGCAGGCGATGGCGATGCTCCAATTGCGTCGCGGTAATGCCCGGTGCGAGCGTCAGTGCGTCGACTTTGAAATCGGGTTTGTTCGGGTCTCCGGTGATCTGCCACGGATCGAAATTCGCGCCCATAAAACCGGCATGTTGGCCGGGCCATGTGAGCGGCCCTTCGCGCAGGAACGTCGGCAAATTCACGCCGCTCGGCAGCCCGTCATGACGCGGCTTGAGAAACGCGAGCGCACTTGAGTAGCTCGGCCAATCATCGCGCGAGGCCACTTTGTCGAAGAACCCGCCCGGCTGCTTTTCACCGGTCAGCACATGATGCGTCGACATCAAGTGGTTGTTGTCGCTGTGAGACAACGACCGCACGACGGCGTATTGATGAGCCCGCGCGGCAAGCTTCGGCAGATGCTCGCAGATGGCATATCCGGGGATCGAAGTCGCGATCGGTTTGAACTGACCGCGTATCTCAGCCGGCGCTTCCGTTTTCATGTCGTACGTGTCGTGATGAGAAGCAGCTCCGGTCAAAAACACGATCACGAGTGACTTCGGACTACCGGACTTCGTCGCCGCGCGCGATTCCGCCGCGCGACTTCTCGCCGCGAAGAGCGACGGCAATCCGAGTCCGACCGCACCTGAAAAGCCGACTTGCAGTGCATCGCGTCGCGAGCAAACCGAGGGATGTAAGAAAGGTTTCACGGGGCGAGATCCTGATGGCGGGAATGGACGAAGCGAGGACTCGAACAGTCTTCTCGGCAACATGTCGGCTGCAAGAGCAACGACGGATCAAGTTTGCTTTTCGGGCGAAGCCTCAGCGAACGAAACGACGCAGTCACGCGAGGTGCCGCAACCGACCGTAGCTTGAACCGTGAGATTTCAGGCATTTCAAGCGTCTGAAATCTCACGTTTTCGGCGGCGGAAACGCGAAGGTGCGCTGTTGAACGAGTTGCGACGCCGCAATTGCTGAGGTCGAAGAATTCCTCATGCCTCAGAAATCCCGGGCGAGCGTGACGTGCGATTGCCGATAAGCAGCAACTGGGGACTCGGCATCGCCGCGATCTGTTTCAAGCAGAGGCACTCTCAGAAACTGGTGCTCGCGCCCGATGTAACCTTCGCTACGGTCCCGCCCCTCACGAGTCACGAGCAACCGGGTTTCACGGAAGTATTCGATGTCAGGTCGAACTTCTCGTCTGCGTTCAAAAGGGATTTTGACAACGGATTGAACGTCGCCGCATCTTGCAATTCGTCGTAATGCGAGCAGCAGAGAGTGGCGGCCTTCGCGATGCGGAGGCTCGCACTGGAAGAGTCTCGTCTGTCGCTCGTTCATCGCGACCACTCCCCAGCAACTTCAGCGACGAGCTTTCGTGACGACGGTCACAGGAGACCCAAAATGGATCTCAGCTCACAACTTCAATGTGAACTGCGGCAGCTTGCCGGGTTCGTTAGCACGACTCCGAAACGAGTCGAAATCTCCGACGACGACGGAGTGCGCCTCAGCGTCGACTTTGTGGCGGTCGACACTTTGAGCTGCGCCTTTCGCGAGTTGCTGCTGCATGTGCCGAAGCTTGTCGGCAAAGAACTGGCCGTGCTGAAGCAATGGGCCGACGCGCTTTCGTCTCGCGTGACATATCTGTTGGAGAACATCGGACCGCTCGAAGTCGATCGGCTCGGCAACAAGATTCTCATTCGGTCAACGCCGCCCGATCGCAGTTCCGGAGCAACGAAGTTCTACGAAGTGCTGCTCTCTGCGAAGTCCGACGGGACGTTCTCATTGAAGAGGTTCGCCTTCGAGCCCGGTTCGCCGGGCCGACAACTCGTCGACATTCAGCTCACGCACGAAGTCCTCTTAAAGCTGCTCCGCGACCTCCTAGAGACCGTGCCCGCGTAGCATGGACTTCCAGTCCGTGCTGCTTTCTGGCCTGACGAATCGCCAACAACTGAGGCATCGAAGCGCGTGCCTGAGAATGTCGCGAATAGTCGTGGTTCGCTCCGAGGCTGTGATCTTTTCGCCCCCGGCCTTGTGCCGGGGGTTTAGCGGCCTTTGCGCTACTCGTTCTCAACTGCCGCTCGCCTAAGCATCGTCATTCATAAGGCTCGAAAGCATTGGTTCGCAGAGCGAGACGCGACTGTCGACGACTCGGACAGTGACTTAGCTCAAATCGGTGTAGGAGTTCTTACCGACTCAGCGCTTGCATCATCGCTCCGGCCATCGAGCGTTCGAGATTGTCGTCGCGACCGAGCGAGCTCCATCCTTCAGGTGTTGATGGCCCGACAACGATGTCGAGATCTCTTTGCAGTGGAGTGTTCTCGCGGAAGGTCGCATAGCCCGGAGCATTCACAATGAGCTGACGCGGGTCTTCGATTTCCTTCTGCACTTCGAAGCCGACCATGTAGCCGCCATCAACGGGCGAGACATTGACGGTCGCACGACGGCGAATGGATTGCAGCGTGCTCTCGAGTCGGTCTTCGGCGGTAACAGAGTCAAAGTGCCATGGCTCGAAAGCTCCCGAGCCAACTTTGTATTGAGACTCGATTTGCCCATCGAGACGGTTCTCGCGTTCGATCGGGAACTGATAAGCGTGCAAGACATCGACAGCCCGCTCCCAAACGGCTTCGCGATCATTGGAACGTACAAAGATGGGGTTCGAGACTTGCGGCACCGACATGCACCCGACGCTACTCAGCAGCGCCAATGGCAGCAGGACATAAAGCAGTCCTCTGATTGGTTGCGTGAATGAAGTCCTGCGATGCATCGGGAGTCGTCCTTGACCCAGTGCGAAAAAGTTCGGCGTTCGAGCCGATCCAAATGGCGGCGGAGTCTGCCGACGCCCCGGAAGTGCAGCAAGATCGAGTTCGTCGCACGTTTCGTAAGAACGGCTACGAAAGCGACACCTCAATGCCAGCAACTGCAAGAGAAGAACGATGCTGGTCGCCCCGATCGTGAGAAGGCGGCAATCGTCCGCGATTCAATGTGAACTTCGCGTCAAACACTCCGAGCCGCATCGCTCTTTTGGAGTGCGGGGATTCATCCCCGCTTTCCCATTCGGCGGAGCCGTCTTTATCGCAGTTCATTCCG
>CAZNMS010000707.1:0-3875 GCA_964573505.1 uncultured Planctomycetaceae bacterium
TACCGGTGACCTCCAGCAATTTGCCGAATGCTTCTACATGCTGCGCCAGCTTGACTCGCAAGGCCCAACGCATGACGGCGACTCGTACTTCGAGCCAGTCTGGCCGAGTCCATTCATCAAACTCGCGAGCTGCTTTCTTCGCGAACATGGGCGTGTGGGCCGCGATGATCTCCCATTGAATCTCGGGGTGGGCCGAGAAGCGGGCGGCCTGATAGAGGTGCTCGGACGAACGAATCGACACGCCGTAGACTCGCAGCGGAAAGGCGGTCGACATGTTGGAGAACCCGCCGAATTCGTCGGATGGTCGGCGGAAGGCGGCGACTCGATCGAGTCGCCATGTCGGCAGGTCATTGGGCGTCGTCGTCGCAGAGTTCATCGAACCGTTTCTCCGTGTGAAGCGCGAGGGCGTCTTGCAGTCCATGAGGAACGCTGAGCACGCGCCGTCGCGATGGGCGACGAGAGACGTGGTTGCAGAGGCAATGGTTCGGCTTACCTGCGAAGAATGTCTCCCTGGAGTGCTCCGCGACCCAGAGAGTACCCCGAAGGAGCCCACCGACTGAGCGGCACGCGACACTCATTAACGAGCACTTCTCGCCGCGAGAAAGACATCCGCAGATGCCTCTTGGCCCACTCGTCAATGTCGCCTTCATCGCTCCGCGTGAAGTCAGCCGAGCGGAAGGCGCAGTGGCTTCTTCAAACCGCCGGTGTGATCGTGGCGAACCCTCGTGAGCAGTCGGGCCAAGCAGCCGTCGCTCGTGACGATCGGGGCTGAGTGCTTGCCGAGCGCAGAGCACGCCATGAAGCCGAGTTGCGGCCCTCGCTCGTAAGTTTCGGCCCCACCGACCTCGCGTCGGTGGTTATCTGCCTCATGGCGAGTGTTCGAGATCTCAGCCGCTGCCAGAAGACGTAGCCACGAGGCAGATAACCATCGGGACGAGCCCGATGGGGAGCGACGTTTCGAGGCGGCTGTTACGGGTACAGCGGTGGTTTGGATGAGCGACCTCGCACCGGGCCCGGCTGACTTCACGCGGAGCGATGAAGGCGACTTTCGTCGAAGTCAGCCAATGTAGCCGTCATCGCTCCGCGTGACGTAAGCCGAGCGCAAATCGAGGCCGCTCCATCAAACCGCCGTCGTAATCGTGGCGAAGTCTTTTCCGCCGTCGGGCCACGCAGCCGTCGTTTGGGACGATCAACGCTCAGGGACCATGACGCATCAGCCCGCATTCGGCTGACTTCACGCGGAGCGATGAAGGCGACATTTCGTTGGGGGCAAGCCCCCAAACCCCCAAAGACAGAGTGGGACAGAGGACAGAGAGCATTACAGAGAGCAGAGACCAGAGGGCTCAGAGACCATGACGACTGGGAAACACACTCACGACTCAAACACAACACGGAAACCGATGTAGTAGTCACGGGACGCGGGATCGTAGAAGTTGCGGTACGCGCAACGAACGAAGAGTGGCGCGCGGACGAAGGAACCGCCCCGCACGACGCGGGACGACCCGGCGGTGACTACCGGATCGCGACCGCCCGGTAACTTCTTGTTGTAATAATCCTCACACCACTCCCACACGTTCCCGTGCAGGTCCAACAAGCCCCACGCGTTCGCCTTCTTCACACCAACCTCGTGCGCGTAACTCTCGCCCTTGTCCCATGCGTTGCCCCTGTACCACGCATACTCACCCAGCTTCCCCGCGTCGTTGCCATACGAGTACGCCGTACTCGTCCCCGCCCGGCATGCGTACTCCCAACGCGCTTCACTCGGTAACACAATCTTCCCGCTGCCCGGCAAAACATTCGCCTGACGCGCTGACGCTTGCAGCTTCTCACAAAACTCCTGCGCGTCGTTCCAATTCACATAGCTCGCCGCGATCTGCGCGCCCTCCTTGACGTAGCTCTGTGCCTTCCACGGCGTCGTCCCCATCACCGATTGCCACATCCCCTGCGTCACCTCCGTCTCTTGCAGCCAGAAACCCCGTGTTAGCTCTACCTCGACTTGAGCTTCATTGTCGAACCGGCCCGGTTCGCTCGCAGGGCTGCCCATCGTGAACTTGCCCGCCGGGCACCAACGAAACGCGTACTCGATCCCGTCCAGCTTGAACGCCAGCCTCTCGCCCGCTTTCGTCCCTTGCTTCACTGCTGGCGGCAGAGTGACGGAGTTCGCTGGCGCACGCTGGATCGGCACTGCGACTGCACTCGGCTCAGCAAAAAAGACTTCGCTGTACTGGGCTTGTTGTTTGGCAGCACGCTCGGCAACGTGCTTGTCGATCTGCGACTTCCACTGCAAGACGTCCGCGTCGTTCGGCTGAAGCTGCAACAGTTCTTCCACGGCCGCGCGGATCACGCTGAATCGCTGTTTGCTCCGAGCCACTTTCCGAAGCTCCACCACGCGATCGCGCTTCGTCATGCACTCGGCATGCAGCTTCTGGTCACGCAACGCCGACGGGATGTTCTCCAACAAACTGGCTGCTGCCGAGTAGTCGTGCTTGGCCAACGCCTCACGCACTTCCGCCATGATGTTGTCGACTGCGGCAGGCGGCACCGTCGGCTGACGCTCATCGCTTGCGGGGGCGGTCGGAGTTCTTACATCCCCCTTGGGTCGAACTGCAGGTTGAAGAGCGGCGGCATCGAGCACCGGCTGCTTGGCTTTCAGCAGCGCGGCGGCGAACTCCTTCATGCTTTGAAAGCGGTTCTCTGGACGAGTCCGCATCGCGGTGCTCAACACGCGCCGCAACTGGTCTGGAACAAGCTCCATGTCGATCATCGACGGCCGCTCGCCGGTCACCATGCAGTACATCGTCTTGCCCAGCGCGAAGACATCGCTGCGTGCATCCGCATTGCTCGCCGACTTCTCTTGCTCGGGTGGCATGTAATGCGGAGTACCCAGCGCGACGCCGCTCCCTGTCTGTCCCGACCGCTCTAACACGCGCGACGACGCCTCTTTCGCAGACAGGGTCTCGTCAGAACCAGCCGCCTGATGGTGATGGACTCGGGCGAGGCCGAAGTCAGTCAGCTTAGGCAGCCCCTGCGACGTCAGCAGAATGTTGGCGGGTTTGATGTCGCGATGGATGACCCGTTTCTCATGAGCCAACTGCAGAGCGTCGCACAGTTGCAACCCGATGCCGATCGTCTCCTCCACCGTAAAGATCCGCCCGTCATCCAGAGAGCGGTACAGCGACCCACCGGGGACGTACTCCATGACCAAATAAAGTCCGTGCTTGTCTTCGTTGAAGTCGTACAGCCGCACGATCGCCGGATGCTCCAATGCCAATAACGCTCGCGCTTCGAACAAAAATCGCGAACGTGCGTCGGCAGCTTGCTGATCCGTTTGGTCGCGTCGAGGCTTCAGACGCTTCACTGCTCGCACTTGGTCCAACAACCGATGCCGCGCTTGATAGACCGTCCCGAAGCCGCCAGATCCCAACACGCCCATCAGTTCGAATTGGGATTCCAAACCAAACACGACTTCGGTCGAAGTCTCAAAGGCAAGTTCACCGTCTTCCGGCGGAAAGTCGGGGCCACCGGAATCGATATTGCCCAGACTTAGCTGGCGGTTTGGCAGATAGATCGGCTGAGCCGGAGGCACGATTGTCGCCTCGCTCGGGCCATCATCGGCGCGGATTCCCATCCGAGGTTTCGGAGGCGGAGCTGGCGGACGGTTCGCGGCTTGATAGTCCGATTCGATCTCCGCCAGCTTCTGTTCGCACTCGGCTCGCGAGATCGCATCTTGAGCCCAGCGTTCGCGGACTAACGCTTTCAGTCGATCGGCTTCGTCTTTGGTCATGGAGTGCCCGTCATGGATGTCACGTTGTCATGGGTCGGCGGAATGTAGCTTTCAAAAATGTAGCCTTCATCGCTCCGCGTGAAGCCAGCCG
>CAZNMS010000708.1:0-3870 GCA_964573505.1 uncultured Planctomycetaceae bacterium
CTCGCTGTTTGACGCATCACGTCGTCTGCGATTCATCCCACTGAGACGCGTCGATCAAGAACTCGAACGCTCGACGGAACTCATCCGGCACGGGAGCCATTCCCGGATTCATGTCGTCGAGCATTTCAATCTCCATTGGCGGCGATGCGGTCTCGTCACTGGCCGAGCTTCTCAAGCTCGGAAGGAAGACGCTGAGTCCACTCGTCCGAGCAGCCGTCGTCCGCGCGAGTCCGAGCCATGCGGACTTCGCGTCGTCGACGATCTCGTTGAGGTCCGCGAACTCTTCGGGCTTCACTGTCGGTGTCGTACCGGACTGCGCGAGCTGCACTTCATCCGATCCATTGCGATTGACGAGCACCGTTACTGCAATCGCGAGTGCGGCCACTGCCGGAATCAGCATCGGCCACCATTTCAAACCGCTCGTTGATTCGGTGACTCGCACCAGTGTGACTGCCGCTGATGGTTCGCTGACGACGCTCTGCTCAGCCCGCATCGTTCGAAAGTCCGCCAGCACGCGCTCGGTCAGATCAACATCAAGTCGCTTGCCGCGCCAGCCTGCGATCGCCGATTCGAGCAACAAAAAATCGTCCCATGCTTCGCGGCATGAGAAGCAAACTGCCGCGTGCTCGGTGAAGTCCTTCGATGTCGGCAATTGCCGCTCGTCGACTGCTGCTTCGAGTCGTTGTTGGAACTCAAGGCAATTCATGTTTGAGCCTCCTCGACCAATCCTCGCTCGCGAAAGCGAGTCGCTAGTTGAGCCCGCGCCCGATGCAGCCATGTTCTCACGGTGCCGATCGGACATTGCAGGACCTCGCTGATTTCCTCGTAACTCAGCTCTTGCTGATGGAACAAGACGAAGACTTGCCGGTAGTCCTCGCGCAAGTCTGAGAGCGCAAGCTGTAATTCTTCTGACCAGTCGACTTCTTCGCGTTCATGCTCCGAGTGATCGAAACGTTCCGGCGCGAACTCGACGGCTTCCGTTAGGACCGGCTGCTTTGAGCGTTTCCCGAGTGCCGTGCGACACCGGTTTGCTGCGATCGTGAGCAGCCATGGCCGCAAAGGCCGCTCGCCGTCCCAGTGATGCAGATGACGAAAGGCTCGAGCGAAGACTTCTTGAGCAACGTCTTCGGCATCCTCGCGCTGCCCGAGCATCCGCCAGCAAACCGCTAACACGAGCCCCTGAAATCGCTCGATAAATGCGCGCACTCCGGCTTCGTCACCGTCTAAACAGCGTCTGACGAGAGCTAAGTCGTCGCTCACGATGCTCCGTTCCGAACCGAAGTGAAATGACTGACAACGGCTGAGATACCCGCCGCCGAGGCGAATGGTTTCAGCGCCACTCTTCGGGAACTCGCTCGGACAAGTAGCTTGGGATTCCATCCCGAGCTTCGGCGGGATGAGGTTCTCAAATTAAGAAAGAAAACGCCGTCAAGATTCGGCACGGAGAAGGCGTCAAAAGCAGATCGACTCAGACCGAGCTCCCAGTTCACACAGAATCGAACGCGAGCCGGGCAGCTGTAGGTTGGGACAAGCGATCGCAACTTTTTGGTGTGCCGTCGCATTCGAACAACGCGGGACTTCAACCTTTGAATCCGCATGCCAGTCGTCTCGCTCGCGTCGGAGTGCGGAACATGATTTGTAACCCGCTGCGACAGCGAGAGCGGACGAGATCATTGGATTCTCACCGGCCATAGGATTGACTCGTCATGATCATCGTTTTGGAAACAGCTCGATCACTGAGGAACAGTCGAGGGATAACTTCCCGATTTGCGTCGCTGTCGGACGTAGGCGTCCATGCTACGAATTCGGGAAGTTATTCTCCGGCGATCCCGTAAGTGCTTAATGGCAGATACCGGGTTGAAGGGCTCGGCGCTCACCAAAATGTTGCGGATGGTCTTGACCTGCATTGGGCATCGAGGCCGCTCTTCGAAACAACCCGACTCTCGTTTGCTTCAACTGCGTCGCTGAATTCGTCTCGATCCTGCTTTGTGGGAGTTGCTCAATGTCGCGCATTGTCGGACTGCTGATTGCGTCCGCTCTTGTGTTCTCAACTGTTGCCGAAGCGGCGAAGTTCAATCGCGTGCTTGATGTCGGTCAGCCTGCTCCGAAGTGGGGCGACAAGAAGCTGCCGGCGACTGACGACAAGACTTACGACCTCGACTCGTTCAAAGCCGCGAAGGTGCTCGTCGTGCTCGTCACCTGCAACCACTGCCCCGTCGCAAAGGCGTATGAGGACCGCATTCTCGCATTGGCCGCGAAGTACAAAGCCGCCGAAGTGCAGCTCGTTGCAATCAGTGTCAGCAATTACGAAGCGGACTTGATGCCCGAGATGAAGAAACGCGCGGTCGCGAAGAAGTACCCATTCCCCTATCTGCAAGACGCGACGCAGCATGTCGGCAAAGTCTATGGCGCAACGAATACACCGACGGTCTTCGTGCTGAACTCGCAGAGGAAGATTTCCTACATGGGCCGCATCGACGACGCTCTGCAGCCCGAGAAAGTGACGGAGCGGTTCCTCGAAGCTGCGATCGAAGCAGTGCTGAAAGGCGACGAACCGGACGTCCCCGAAACAAAGCCGTTCGGCTGCGAGATCCTCTACGACAAATAGTGCTGCTACCGAGACGCCTCACTCTCCATTCTCGCGCGGATGTCGTTCCAAATGGCGTCGACGATCTCGCGATGTCGACGTTGATGATGAGGCTCGCCCGGTCGGATGTTGGCGACATACGCGACGACGAGTCCGTGCTCGGGATCCGCGAAGCCGATTGAGGATTGAGAGCCGCCGTGCCCGAAGGCGCGTTCAGAGCATCCGCTTCCGAAGCCATACGGCACGGTCTTCATCCCGTAACGCTTCGAATCGAGCATGAAGCCGAGCCCGAAATCCATGATGTGCTGCAGCGTCAGATCGAACAGACCGACACGCTGCGGTCGAGTCATCTCGGCGACGCTCGCGGTTGTCAGCAGTCGCTGCCCGTCGATCTCGCCGCCGGCCAGCAAGCATTCGTAGAAGCGACCTAACTCGCGCACGGGCCCGCGCGAATTGCCGCCGGGTGAGCAGCCGGCGCAATGCGTTTCGTCATGCCAGTCGAGCGGTCGCAGGTCTCCGCGCTCTCGCTGCCACAACATCCCGATGCGGTCTCCGTACTGGTGCCAAATGGCACCGGGCATGCCGTTCCATGAAGACGTCATGCCGAGTGGTTCAAAGATCTCTGTCCGCAAGAAGTCGCTCGGATGAATGCCGCTCACACGCCGAATGATCTCGCCGAGCACGTACCAACTTGAGGCAACGTGATAGCCGGCGGTCTGACCGACGACCCAATTCGGCTCAAGCGGCGTCGCACAAACGGCGGCGATGTTGTCATCCCAATTGAGTTGCGACCAATTCACCGCAGCGTCGCGAAAGCCGCCGGTATGAGTCAGCAAGTGACGCACGCAGATGCTTTCCTTACCGCCGCTCGCGAACTCGGGGATGACGTCAGCAACCGGCAGATCGAGTGCGAGAACTTCTCGTTCAACGAGCTTCATCACAGCGACTGCGGTCAGCGGCTTTCCTGCCGAAAGCCATAAGCTGACGGTCTCGCGCGTCATCGGCACGCCGGGGCGAGCGTCGCCGAAGCCGGCATCGAGCAGCACTCGTCCGCGCAGCGAAACATAGATCTGCACTCCGAACTGCAAGCCGCGTTCGATGCCCGCTCGGAGCACATCAACCGTTCGCGGCATCTCCGTCACATCGTCAGTCATGTCGGCCAATTCCTTAGGCGAGCCGCAGATGAGTTAATACTGGTACGACGGACTTGTAGTCCGTCGCAGACAAAGCCCGACGGACTACAAGTCCGTCGTACAAGAATTCGCCGGTAGGTTCTCAACTGC
>CAZNMS010000709.1:0-3869 GCA_964573505.1 uncultured Planctomycetaceae bacterium
AGTTCCTCACCGGGCGGGCCGGCACAATGAGTGAGGAACACTGGTACGACTGACTTGTAGTCCGTCGAACGTCGCGAGAGGCGACGGACTGCAAGTCCTTCGTACCCCAAAAACGGATGTGTTCCTCAGGAGCTGACTGCGGTTGTTCGCCGATGAAGCCCTGAAGCATCAGACATCGCAGTCATGCAGCGGATTGCTGAGATTGAGAGTAGTCTTGCTGCCGCTGATCGAACTCAACGAGACGACATCGCACGCTTCGCAACTCGCGCTGACTTACTGGCGGCTCGGGCGCTCTCATTGCGGACGATGAGAAGAACTCACTTTCAATTAGATGCTTTCACGGCGGCGTTTGAGTCATGGCCTATCACATCACTGGTCTCGTCAGCGCTGCGATCTTTCTGCTGACGCTCAGCGGTTTATGGGCTCAACTGCGATTTGTTTGGCAACGCCGCGCGGACTTTTGCAGTGGTGTTTCTCCCGATCAGCCGACCGCGATCCTGTCGGTCAATCAGTTCGTGAGCAGCTTCTTAGCCTTTGCGTCGTTCTTCCTGTACGGCGCGTGTCTCAAACCGACCAATCACTATCTCGTTTGGCCGCGCTTGATGGCGTCGCTGCTGACGCTCGCGGTGCTCGGCGAGATCGTGCGCGATCGTCGCACTCGTCCGGTGATGATTGCATTCGCGATGTGCTTGCTGCTGATCATCGGCGGTCCGCTGGCGCTGCTGATTCCCGGTGCGACCGTTTGGGGCCGAGCGATTTCGCAAGCTCTGATCGTTGTGGCGACAGTGGTGCTCGCTCAGGGTTACTTGCATCAGGTCTTCATCATTCGCCGCACGGGACGTACCGGCGGAGTCTCCGCGCGCATGCATTGGTTCTTCTTATGGAAGGACCTCTCGTCGATCGCCTTTGCGGTGACAATGGGCACCGCGACCGGATGGCCGATCACACTTCTGTCGACAGTCAGCGCGATCACAAAGGTCATCACGCTTTGGCACTTTCGGTGGGTGCGACTCAGTCCGCTCGCACAGAGTCGCCGCGAAGCCGCTGAGTAAGAACGCTTACATCATCGCCGTGCGGGGTTCGTCGAGCGGTAGCACTGGCTCTCGTAAGCGCGTCGGCTACGCTCAGCGACGACATGCATCGAGTCCCCTTTCCCCGCTTGCGGAGCACTTCTCATGAGCCTTCTCAGCTTCTTCTTCGGCCCGCCGTCGAGGGACAAGTTCGCCAAACTCGTGCTCAAAGCGTTTGCTGATCTCGGAGTCCCGATGCGCTTCAAGTACTCGAAAGAGAACTTCGCACTCGAATCAGCCGACGGCGAGACGTTCAACTTGCACAACTTCTATGCCGAGTACTGCCGCATGAATCGCGCGCAGCGCAAAGAGGCGTTGTATCGTTGGGCGATGGTGCAGTTCGAAACGATCGCCGGCATCCCGGACGATGTTGAAGAAGCTACGCCGAACCTCCGACCGAAGTTGTGGATGCGCTGGTCGCTCGAGCAACTTCGATTACATCAAGCGTTGAAGGGGGAGGAGTGGAAAGGCTCGCCCGTTGTGTCGGTCGGAACGCATCTGTGCCTCGCACTGGTCTATGACATGCCGCATGCGATTTCGTCGGTGCCGCCCGATCAACTGCCGAAGTGGGGCATCTCGTTTCACGACGCAATGGCTGCTGCAAAAGAGAATCTCTCAAACGCAACAGTCGGCTACGGCAAGATCGGCGACGGCTTCTACACCTTCGTCAGCGGCGACAACTACGACGCGACGCGACTGGTGCTGCTAAATCATTTGCAGCAGCTTGAAGTCAAAGGTGAGTTGATCGTTGCCGCACCCAATCGCGATTCGCTGTTTGTCACCGGCAGTGAAGATCACGAAGGGCTCAAGGTCATGTTCACGTTCATCAAGCAAGCGATGGCCGAGCCGCGACCGATGTGCCCGATCCCGATGCGACTCGTCGGAGATCAATGGTTCGATTGGGATCTCCCGCCGTCACTGCCGGAGTACAACGAGTGGCGGCATCTTCAAATGCAGTTCCTCGGTGAGATCTATGCCGAGCAGAAGCAATTGCTCGAAGCACTCCATGAGAAGACGGAGACCGATGTCTTCGTCGCGTCGTTCACGGGCATCGTGCATCAGAAGACCGGGCGCGCGATGAGCTACAGCGTTTGGGGAGAAGGCATCCCGACATTGCTGCCTCGAACCGACGTCGTCTTCCTCGGTCGAGCCGATCAATCAGGTTTTTTGGTCGCATGGGATCAAGTCGAAGACATCGTCGGCGACTTACTCGAACCGACCGACAATTACCCGCCGCGCTACTCGGTCACGCAGTTCCCGACGCCCGATCAAATGGGGCGATTGGAGTCGTTCGCGATCGAGATATAGATCGCGCGCTGAGCGGTTTGCGATTCGAGTGGCGGGGGCGTCTACTGCCGCAAGCAGAGCGAGATTTGCTCTACCCCGAAAAGTAGCTTGGGATTCTATCCCGAGCCGCAGCGGGACGACGTTCACTTTCACGAGTTGAATCTGCCGTCACGAGAAAACTCGCAGTCTCGTCTTCATGCCACACAACGTACTTCGGATATCAAAAACCGATTGCGTCATAGCTCTCACTTCGGACTCATCTCATGCAGACCATTCTTGTAACCGGCGGATGCGGGTTTATTGGCTCGAACTTCATTCGCTGGGAGCTTGAGACCTATCCCGAACTCTCGGTGATCAACGTCGATAAGCTCACCTACGCCGGCAATCTTGAAAACCTCGCGGACCTCGCAGGTAATTCGCGTTACAGCTTCGCGAAGGGCGATATCTGCGACCGAGCTTTTATTGACGGACTGCTCGCCACTCATGCCGTTGACGCGATCGTCAACTTCGCGGCCGAGAGTCATGTCGATCGCAGCATCCTCGACTCGGGCCCGTTCATTCAGACGAACATCGTCGGCACTCAAACGCTGCTCGATGCGGCACGACGAGCAAAGGTCGCTCGCTATCTGCAAGTCTCGACCGATGAGGTCTACGGATCGCTCGGACCGACCGGCCTCTTCACTGAGGAAACTCCACTGGCGCCGAATAGCCCGTACTCGGCCTCAAAGGCAGCAGCCGACATGCTCGTGAGGGCTTACTGCCATACGTTCCAATTCCCCGGCATCATCACTCGCTGCTCGAACAACTACGGGCCGTATCAGTTCCCGGAGAAGCTCATTCCGTTGTTCATCTCGAACGCGCTGGCCGATCAAGCGCTGCCGGTCTACGGCACCGGCGAGAACGTTCGCGATTGGATTCATGTGCTCGATCACTGTCGCGGGATCGACGCAGCACTCAGGCACGGACAACCGGGAGAGGTCTACAACTTCGGCGGTCACTCGGAACTGCGGAACATTGATCTCACGCAAAAGCTGCTCGTGGCGCTCGGCAAGTCACCGACGTTGATTCGGTACGTTGCCGATCGAGCGGGACATGATTTCCGCTATGCGATCGACACAACAAAAGCGGCGCGAGAACTCGGATGGCAGCCGCGAATGGACTTCGAAACCGGCCTCAAGCAAACGATCGAGTGGTACTTGTCGCACCGAGACTGGACCGACCGCATCAAGAGCGGTGCGTATCGCGACTACTATCAGCAGCAATACGGCAGCCGAGTGTAGTTGCGATTCCAGTCGCGATACCGAGTGCGAATCCCGCAAGCACTCAACACCGGCGCTCGACTGAGCTACACGCGCACTCGTCAGTGACAGCGGATCGTCGCTTTAAAGTCGCCGTTGTCCCGCTGCGGTTCGAGATGGAATCTCGATCGGGTGTGATCGGCACTCCGGCGCTGAATCTGAGTCGTCTCCGTCCGGCTCGTCCGGACGGGACGAACGACTGGTCGGCTACATG
>CAZNMS010000710.1:0-3868 GCA_964573505.1 uncultured Planctomycetaceae bacterium
ACTTTCTTACGCGGATGACCTACTCGGAGTTCGATCCGGGGTTTGCACTCACGCTCGATTGCTACGCCGAGGCATGCAACTGACGGCGGGCCGTTGAGTCTGTGAGGCGCTGCTCCCGCTGCGGATCGGGATGGAATCCCAATCTACTTTGATGTCATTCGCATTACATTGGTGAGTCCTGACTGAGTGACCTCGCGATCGAATGCTTGCTTCGAAGGCGAGAGTCGGAGTCTCTCACTGTTCGATGCTTCGGCGACTTCTCAAAGTGAATGGCATGCGGCGTCTTCGTCGGCACTCGTTGCTTTCCCGTCACTTTGTTTCGGCAAGGATGAGCACATGCTCGAACTACAAACTGCGCTCGACTTTCAACCTCGGTTGCCTCAGCGAATGGATGCGGCGATTGGCTGCATCGGCTCCGGGTTCATTATGGCTGACTGTCATCTCGTCGCTTATCGGCAAGCGGGCTTTAACCCGGTCGCGATTGCCGCGAGGTCGCGCAGCAAGGCTCAAGAAGTCGCCGACAGGCACGCGTTGGCAAAGGTCTACGACCACTATGAGCAACTGCTCGATGACACTCAGATCGAGGTCGTCGACATCGCGGTACCGCCGGACATTCAGCTCGAAGTTGTCCGAACAGCCGTCAAACGCAAGCACCTCAAAGGCATCCTCTCGCAGAAGCCGCTCGGCATGAACTACGCCGAAGCGGCTGAGATCGTTCGCTTATGCGAAGAGGCCGGCATCGTGCTCGGCGTGAATCAAAACATGCGCTACGACCAGTCGGTGAGATCCTGCAAGTCGCTGCTGAAGAACGGTGTGCTCGGCGAACCCGTCTTCGGCACGATCGACATGCGCGCTATCCCCCATTGGATGCCATGGCAGCAAAGGCTCGGCTGGGTGACGCTCCGCATCATGAGCATCCATCATCTCGACACGTTCCGCTTTTGGTTCGGCACGCCGCGTCGAGTCTTCGCCAGCGTGCGGCCCGATCCGCGCACCTCGAAGAAGTTCGCTCACGAGGACGGTATTAGTCTTTACATCCTCGAATACGACAGCGGGCTGCGAGCGTCTTCATGGGACGATGTTTGGACCGGCCCCGCGCTCGAAGGCTCTGAAAGCGACATCGGCATCAAGTGGCGCGTCGAGGGCACTGAAGGACTCGCTCGCGGCACAATCGGTTGGCCGAGTTACCCCGCGCGAACTCCGAGCACGCTCGACTTCACTTCAACGCGCCAGCCGGGCTACTGGTTTCAGCCGCGATGGAAAGAAGTTTGGTTCCCGGATGCGTTCATCGGCCCGATGGCTCAACTGCTCGTCGCGATCGAGACCGGCACCGAACCCGAGATCAGCGGCCGAGATAACCTCGAAACAATGGCACTCGTCGAAGCCTGCTATCGCTCTGTCGCCGAACATCGCGCTGTTGAGATCGCCGAGATCGCACGGTCGTAATGCAATTAGGCGAGCGGTAGGTGAGTTCATACCAGTACGACGGACTTGTAGTCCGTCGATCTGCGACTGCGACGGACTACAAGTCCGTCGTACAGAAGATCGCCGGTAACTTCTCATCTGCTGCTCGCCTTAGGTCGAGCGGTCTCAGTACCGATACTCGAAGCCGAACTCGCCGGCGTGATACACGACGTCGCTGCCGAACTCGCTTCCATTGCCCGTCAACGAGCTGACGTGCGAAAGCTGAGCGCCGGCTTCGGCAACTCGATTCAGCCACAACGCCTGATAGCCGAGCACGAAGGTCCAATGCTTGCCGAAGGCGTAGCGACCGTTGACTCCGAACTCGCCCATGAAGGCAATGTGCGTCGAAGAGTCGCTCGTGTTGAACGCCCCCGTGCCGGTGTAGCTGCTCGCGGCGTCAGCGCTGTTCCAGAGAGCCCCCACTTTGCCGGTGAGGTCGACACAAAACCGTCGCGTGCGAATGAACGCGAGGTTGCCGCCGACCTGCGGGCCCCACATGCGATTGGATGAACTCGCGAGGTAATTAGAACTACCCCCGCCTCCGGGATCAGTCAACGTGACGGCAAGATCGTCGTCCAATGAGACGTAGCGCAGCCCCCACATCGAGGTCCACCAGCCAATTTCGTGCTCGTATCGAACGTTGACTTCGCCGGTGTAGAAGGTCGAAGTCAGCGTTGAAGAGACATTGAAGTCACCGGCTTGCAGAACTGGCGGCAAAGTATGCACCAGTGTGTCGGGCCCCGAGAGCGTCGAGTTCGCACTCGCGGTTCCTTCCAGCAAGTAGATGAAGCGCAATTCGAGGTCGTATTCCTTACCGGCACCGTTCGGCCAGAAGTCATGTAACATTAACGACAGGTCCGCTCCGTCATGACTGACGTCGAACGCTCCGGCTGAAAAGACTTCGCCCGGCACTGTCGGATTCGAGAACAACGGACCGCCATCGCTCGATCGACTCCAGCGCGCGGCCAGAATTCGAGCCGTCCATGAACGTCCTCGATCGGGCCATGGCCAGTTATCGGGATCGCAATTCGCGTCGTCCTGCTGCCAGGCGCTCAAGGGACGGAGCGAGTGCCACCATGGAGTTTCGTCATGGTCGATATGCACGGAGTCCGAGCGACATTCAACAGGCACGATCGGCTTCGGCAACTCGGGCGGGTAGACGTCGTCCTCGAAGAAGGGCTCGTCGGCGAAGATCGGTCGCGGAGCTTTGATCGATGATCGCAACTCTTCATCCGCCCATGCCGCGTCTTCGTCGTCTTCAAAGATTGGCTCCGGCGGCGCGGCGCCGACCCAGCCGGCAATCGTCAGCAGCAAGCCGGCAGTGATGAGGTCAACCAATCGCATTGCAGCGATCCCGCGAAAGCCAGAGGTGATGAACTGCGTCTTCGTCGGCAGATGTGCCAGAACGAACTTGAGCTGTGAGGCGATCGGGAGCAGATCGACGAGTCGTCTCGACATGAACCCCGAATGCTTCGTCTGCGAACTTGATCGAGCAATTCGCAAAACACAGCTTGAACCAGTCCCTGCGGCTTGAAGTTGGATCCGTCCTCAAGCAGTCCCTCGGCGCGGGAACATCCGCCTCTGATATCGGTCGGGTGACGCGCATGAATTCGTTCGGACGCTGAGCGTGCGAGATTCCTCGCGAAGAGCACCTGTCACACCGGTCATTGGCGGAGCAAAGCTCGCAGCAGGCAAGCCGGGGCGGATCCGAGCAAGAGTCACAGACATCACAACCGGCAGCAGGCGATCTCTCTGAGAGATTGCAACATGCGCGGTGTGCAGGACTGACCGGCCAAAAGAAAAGGCTCCGACATGTCTGCCGGAGCCTTTTGGCTTACTGAGTTTGATCACGAGCAATCGCTTACGGTCGAGCATTCGTTGTCGACGACGGAGCGGGCTCTTTCTTGTCGGTCGAGTTCGTGCCGTTTTTCTTGCGAGCCTCTTCTTTATTAACTGCCCGTTGCTTCGACGCAGCGACCAGCAATTGAGCCTGCGAGATTTCGTGCTGAGTGAACATAAACGTCGGTGCGGCCCCGATATGGTCGATCTTCATGGACGCTAACTCGGCCCATGACTTCCCGTTCGAGAGGTGCCAGCCAGCAGCCTGAGCGACGTTCTCTGACGCACGACCTGCAGAAACGAAGCCCAACATCTCCTTCAAGATCGGATCCTTGCTGAAGGATTCGACTTCGCGCACTTGATAAGGCGACCGTGAATTGGGCTCGGGCTTGCCGTACTCGAGACAGACCGAACGCACCGGCAGACGCACTCGCTTATCAACGGGAATCGAGAAGAATCCGCCGCCACCGCCGCCTTGCTGACCGCCGCCGAGTCCGCCGCCACCGAGACCGCCGCCGCCCAATCCACCGCCACCGGCACCGCCGCCAGTCGTTTGACCGCCGCC
>CAZNMS010000711.1:0-3861 GCA_964573505.1 uncultured Planctomycetaceae bacterium
CGTCGCCGAGATCCTTAACGGCGTTGCCCAAAGGGGCGAAGTTCGATAGCCCAGTACGATAGGACTGGGGCAAGCGGCGTGCCGATCCGGCGAGCCCCAACGGGGCGCGATTCGATAGCCGGCATGAAGGTTTAACTCCGATCCGAATTCAGCGTTTACTGACTGCCAAGCGGGTTTCGAATCGCGCCCCGTTGGGGCTTCTGGCATCGGCCGCGTCACTGCATTCTCGGCGTGAAAGCCGATGAGTTCCCGAGATTCGTAGCATGGACGCCTACGTCCGTGCGGCTCGGTCTCCGGCGAAGCGTTCGAGTGACAGCGACTCGTCGTGAATGCCGATCAGCCAATCGTGATTACTCGTCAGCGCCAGTACTTGGGCAACACCTACATGGCCAGTACTTGTATTTCAGCAATGCCCATCGCGGCCCCGAGCCAGTTCCGTGTCGGTCGCTCGTCAACTCTTGCAGCTTCATGACTTGATCGCCGGTCGGTCGAATGCGGCCGATCGGATCGTGCTTCACCGTCAGCATCACCCAGTGATTCGGAACTTCCTGAGCACGCTCGGCTTCCTCATAGGTCTGCACCGAACAAGCGGACTCGACGATCGCGACCGACTTCAACTGGTACGGCACGAACAGCACCATGTCGCTGGATGTGTTTTTCGCATGCTCACGAGCCTCTCTCAGAGTCGCATAGACCTCGCGATAGAACGGCTCGGGATCGACGCGATCGCTGAGCCGATGCGAAGCCCATAACCCACTCGCAGCGATGACGACGACTGCGCAGCACGCCATCGCTCCGCGTCCGAACTCATCCCAACGAGCACTCAGCCACTCGCCTCTCCGCGCCATTCGGCAGCGGCTCAGCACGAGCCCGCCTTCGCAAAACAGCAACGCGCACATCGGCGACAGCACGGTGAAGTAGCGCGGACTGTCGCACGCGAAGACGACAAAGAACGCGAGCATCGCGAGCGAGTAGACGACGCTGCCGGTATTTTTTGTGACACACAGCCGCGCAGCCCCCAATCCCATCACGACGAACGTCAGCAGCATCACTCCGAGTCGCGGGATCGCCGACCACTCCGAGAACCCGAACCAACTGAGCGGCGACCAAACGGACTGAGTGACGTTGTAGATGAGGAAGTAGCGCAGCGTTCGCACGCCGCCCTGCATCCACTCGCCGAGCGTCTTCTGATCGGCGGTCGCTACGCCCGCTTGAGTCGCCGTCGGGTTATCTGTGACGAGCCAAGAAACGGCGCTGATATCGCCCGTCTGCTCAGCCGCGATCACCGAGTACGCAATGAACCCCGCAAACGGCACGCAGCACAGCGCGAGCATCCCGATGCCCGCTGCGAAGCGTCGCCAACAACGGCTCGTCGTCAGCACGTTCCACAAGTAGACGACGAACACCATTCCGAGATACGGCTTGATGAGCGGCACAACTGCGAGCGTGAGATGCACTCGCAATCCGTCGCGCCATCCCGAGCGGCCTTCGCGGAAGTAACGCTCGACTTCGCGTAGCGCCCAGAACGCTGCGCCGACCGAGAGAGCATCTGCCGTCGACGCATTGGCCGAATCCAAGAAGGCGTGCGTCGAAGCCAATAGCGCTGTTGTGCCGAGTGCAATCAGCGGCGAAGTCACTTCGCGCAAATAGCGCCACAACAACCACAACGAGCCGACCGCTAAGCACAGCGACCAACAATGCACGAGAGCTTCATCAGTCGTGCTCAGCGGAAAGTCGCCTACGACCGCCATCACGGGCACATAGAAGAGAGGCACTCCCGGCGGCCATTCCGTATGCGGTCGGAACGGAGCGGCTTGATCGAGCGAGTAGCAGCCGTGCCGCACGAGATTCCGCGCGAGGATCAAGTAGCACGACGCATCGTTGCGGTTCATCTCAACGGTCGTGACCTGCTGCCCCCATGAGGCGAAGCTGACTGCAACAAAAGCTACAGCCAGCAGCACAAACCAAACGGGCCGCCCCGCCGACCAAAACCCCTGCCGACTCGCCGGACAATCTCGTCCGGCAATCGGCAGTCGTTCGGCAGTGATCAGCATCGGGGTCATGAGACCGTCTTCTGTGAAACCAGTTCGAACCCACTCGACCGTGAAGACCAATTACCGCTCAGACCTCAGTCGCAATTCGACAGCGCACCTTCGCGTTTCCGTAGCCGAAATCGACAGATTTCGGACGGTAGAGATGCCTGAAATCTCACGATTTCAGCTCCATCGTGCGCTGTTGAATCAATTCCAATTGGTCCTATCGGTCCTATTCAGTCCGCCGCCGAATCCGCCGTCATCGCGACGATGTCATCGCGATCCCGCAGATCAACCAGCAGCGCCAATTCATTCTCGCTCAGCACTCGAAAGTGCGTTCGCAGTTCATCCTCAAAGCCCGGTGCGTTCCTCAGCGACTTCCGCTCGCACACAAAGTACTTCGCGCCGCGCTCTCGCAGTTCCGTCAGTTTCGAGACGTTCTGATCCGAGTCGCCCAGCGTGAAGCCTTTGCTGTGAGTCCAATAGAAGTAGTACGGAGTGTTGTAAGCCCGAGGCAGCCCGTACTGATCTTTCTCGAACGCACCGCTCGCGATGATCAACGAGCCCGGCTCAATGTGCGGCTTGAACTGCATCGCCGAGTCGTAGATGCCCCAATACAGATTCGGCCTCAGGAACCATCGCATGTGTCGCACTTGATCCATCACGGTGACGAACATCACCAGATAGCCGACAGCGCAAGCGCCCGTCAGAGCCCATCGTCTGAATCGCGGCAGCGGCTCGCCTTCGATCAGCCAGTTCAATCGCTCTTCGATACCGACGACCGCTTTGCCGATCAGCAGCGCGGCAACAGGCAAGCTGACGATGTGATAGTGGACCGCCCAGCTTTCGCCGGTCGTGCGTCCGCTGACGATGTAGTAGAGCGCCAGTGCTCCGGCCCAGAACGCGATGAAGCGTTGATGCGGCTTGCGGGACGCGCGCGGCAGTCCGAACGCGCCGAGCACCACTCCTCCCACCGTCCAAATCCAAAACACTTCTGCTTCGACATTGCCCGGCAGAGTGTCCTTGAGGGTCTTAAAGAAGTTGCCGGTACCGATGCGCAAATAGGCTTCGTTCGACATGCCTAACGAGTTGCCGTACTCGACCCACAACAACCGAGCGTAGAGGTACCAACCAACGGGCACTCCGACGGCCAGCACCGCAAACAGCCAAACGTCCTTACGCAGCACCGCGCGCCAGCCAAAGTGTTGGAAGCACAAGCACGCGAACAACAACCCGATGTGAATCGCGGGCAGCTTCGCCAAGATTGCAACGGCCGTTGCCAGCATCGCCAACCAGTAGTCGCGGCGGTTCTGCTGCTCGACCCACTGGAGGAAAAAGTACCCGGCAGCGAAGTAGGCAAAGAACATCAGCGGCTCGGGTTGAATCGACGAGCCCATCCGCACGCTCATTGGGTTGAGCGCGAAGATGCCGGATGCCGCGAGTGCTCCGATCGGTCGCAGCTTTCTCGCCGCTAGCTTGAAGAACAGCGCGCACGTCGCGATCGACAGGATCAGCGCTTCAACGCGGAGCAGTTCTTCGTGATAGCCAAAGACGTGATAGAGGCACGCTCCGACCCACGGAAACAACGGGAACTCGGATTCGGTAAAGCCCGGCCCATCACCGCGCCAATCAATGCGGGGTAAGAATAAATTCATCCCCTCTTCGTAATAGTTCCGTGCAATGCCCGCGACATCGGTCTCGCGCACCGGATCGAACATCGAGCCGTCAACCGGACGCCAAACGTCGATTGACCGGACGAAGACCGCCGTCAGCAAGAGGAGTGCAAAGCCCAGTCGATGCCACTGTTTAAGCGGCGGCAACGGAGGCG
>CAZNMS010000712.1:0-3835 GCA_964573505.1 uncultured Planctomycetaceae bacterium
TCGTGATTACGAAACTGAATGAGAGCTTGCAGTGCTTCCGGCGGTAGAGCGGCATCAAACGCTTCGGCGCCGGCGGGAAGTTCCGAATGGGCTTTGCCGGGACCGTCAAAGCTCATTTCAGTCATTGCACCGGTGGGAGTGCGGCCTGCCGGAAATGTTCCCGGTCCGGAACCGAGTCGTCTTGTTTGCTCGTGAATTGGAAGCGTCGGGGCCGGCGGTTCAGCTCGACCGATCGAGGTCAATAGGACCGATAGCAACGCAGCGAGGCACAGGAACCATCGCGGGCCAATGAACTGTCGCATGCTCTTCTCCTTTTGGTGGCGGGAGGGGATGTGTGATGGGCTGATGAGAGCCTTCTTCAGTGCGAGGACGCGCCGACGAGACTTTGGCCGACAACGAATCAGAGGCAACGGGCTTAGGCGAAATGTTCGCAGCGCGAGCCAAATCTACGGATCCCGACTTCGTGCCAGCTTGATTAGCTCTCCACCGACCCCGTGTCGGTGGGAGGACGACTGGTCGGCTAGCAAGGCCCGTCTCCGTCTTGCCTCTCGCTCTCCACCGACCCCGTGTCGGTGGGAGCACGACTGGTCGGCTAAGGATCGTTCGAGTGATCTCGTCGTCGGTGAATGACGACCTTCGGCGGCTTCGCAAGAACTCTGTCTTCGAGGCAGTTAGCCACTCAGTCGTTGCTTCCACCGACGCGGGGTCGGTGGAGAGCGTGTCTGCAGCACTGCGATTGGGGCAGAGACGTATTCGGCGCAGCTTCACGGGGCGCGTTTGGTGCGCTCAATCGGCTTGCTCATCCCGGTTGCTTATCGCGCCAACTTCACTGCGACCGAGCGGATGATGAGCGGGAGTTTGAAGTTCTCGGACTCAGCGCCAGTCACGATCTCGTCGACGGTGAATGAGTCGGCGGGAGTGAGTTCTCGGGCGAGAGCGAAGCGCAGGAGATGCGCCGTGAATGCGCGGGCGAAGCGTTGCTGTTCCGTGACGATCGCGGCTTTGAAGCCGGTCGCGCTCGTGAAGGGGTACTTGCGAAAGAGTGTGCCCGTTGCGTCGACGGCGCGACCGTTCTCGTACTTCTCGCGCCAACGGCCGGTGATGTCGAAGTTCTCCAGCGCGAAGCCGAGCGGGTCGATCTTCGCATGACAGCCGGCGCAGGACGGGGTCTCGCGATGCGCGGCGAACTGCTCGCGGATCGTGAGGTTCGCGTTGTTGTCTTCCTTCAACGGCGGCACGTTGTTCGGCGGCGGAGGCGGCGGGTCGTTGAAGATCACTTCGATGATCCATGAGCCGCGCGCGATCGGCTGAGTCCTCAAGGGCCCCGACGTCATGCTCAGCACGGCGGCGTTCGTGATGATCCCGCCGTAACGCGAGTCAGTCAGCGGCGTGCGCTGGAAGGTCGACGATCTCAGCTTCGTGCGCAGTTGAGCTTCGAAGTTGCGTTGTAATTCTTGTTGCAGCGTCTTGAGATCCTGCGGTTGCGGTGCTTGAGCGAGATCGGTCGTCGCTTGTGCCAACTGCTGCTTCGCGGTCTTGAGCTTCAGTGCGTCGGCTTCTGAAAGGGACTTTGCGATGTCCTCTTCGCTGATGTCGAAGCTGTAGCCACTCGCTGCGGTTGCGACTTCGGCGGCGGTGAGGGCTCGGTCAAAGAGCCGCGCTTTCTCGATGGTGACGTTGAGAAATCGGTTGCCGACTCCGGGCAAGTGCCGCAGTCCGAAGAGGACGCTCGACTGCTCTTTCGGGAACGTCAGCGAGCCTTTGCGAAACGGTTTTCCATACGGCACGCCGTTGCGAAAGAGCCGCGTTGTGCCGTCTTCGTCGTAGACCATTGCGAGATGCAGTCGCTCGCCGGGTTTCGTTTCAGGCGTCGATTCGGGGAAGTCTTCCGTCCGCGCGAAGTTGTCGCTGCCCGAGATCCAATGCTGCGGCTTCCGTTCGCCCAGCACGATCGAGTCAAACAACCCGCCCGGACCTTGAATCGTCATCGCACCGCCGCCGCGCTGATTGACGTCAGGCAGTTCGCACCAAACTTCCAACGTCTTTGCTTTGAGGTCGATCTTCAGCGGACTGCTCTGCAAGTAAGCGCGATCGAGCACGACTTTGCCGTCAGCGAATTTCACCTTGCCATGCGCGGTGAGATCGAGCGCCTGTAACGAATCCTTCAGATCGCCGTTGAAGTCCCAAACCGCGAGCGGCTTGAGATCGACGAGCGCAGCCTCAGGCGACTGGCGTTTGCGCTCGGTAAGTAATTTTTCTTTCACAGGATTCACGATCGCGTCGATGCCGAAGCGAGCTTCAGCGATTCGCGATTCGATCTGCTGACGTCGCTCGGCGATCTCTCGATTCTTTGCTGCGATGTCTTGCTCATTCGCGGTTGGTGCCGCGAGGTTCGATTCGTACCAGTCGCGCAGGAACTCGTTGCGGTACGTGAACGACGGCGCGACCAATTCGATGACGGGGCGGTTCTCGACGAACACCGTGTCGAACAGCAGCAGCGGTTCGAGCACCATCGGCAGGCTCGCGGGGTACTCGTCGTCGACTCGGAAGTAGCGAGCCTTCTTCGGATCGGGAGTAACGGCCAGCGCGTTCTCTAACTGCAGCCACTGCGTCGGGAAGGTGTCGAGGAAGCGTTCAACTTTCGGATCAGCCAACAGCCGATCGACCGTTCGCCTCAGGATATCGGGTTGCGACAGTTCGCCCCGTTCGGCGAGATCGAGCAAGTCGTGATCGGGGATGCTCGACCACAAAAAGAACGACAGCCGCGATGCCAGTTCGAACTGGTTCTCCGATCCATCCGCCGCTGCCGAGCGATACAGAAACCTCGGCGAGCACAGCACGGCTGATGCGACCTTCTTCATGCTGTCGGTGAATGACGCCCCTTGCTGTAACTTCGATTGCACGTAGCTGATGTAGCGCTGCAACGTCTCGTCGTCGATTGGCCCGCGAAACGCGAATCGCAGAAACCGCTTCAAGCGACGTTCGATTTCGGCGGGCAGGTTTTCGTTCGAAGCGGGCTCGCGAAAGAACTCGTTCCAGATGCCGACGGTCTGCGGATTGAAGTCGGGGCTTTCGACGATCGACACGCTGAGCCGCAAGAACGCATCGAGCAACAGCGGCGAGAGGGGCAGCTTGTTCGCCTGATTGTCGAAGCCATGCTCGGCTCGCAGGTCTTTGGGGAACGGCTTCACTCCGCCCAATCCCGGCTGCGGTTGCAGTGCCTGTGACACGACGTTGACTCGCTCCGGCATCTTGCCCGCTGCCGATGACAGATACCGATCGCGCCGCGTCATCAACTTCTCTGACAGCTCAAAGACATCGCGATTGAGCTGAAAGAGGTCTCGGACGGCGTTGTTGTATTGAAAGCGAGTGAGTCGATGGAGCTGCGCCGGCTTTCGCTCGCTGGCTGATGATGCCGCGCGGAGCGAGTCCTTCAGCGACCTCAGCAGCAGTTCGCGTTCATCACGAGTCAACTGCGGCTCGCCTTCCGGCGGCATGTCGTTGCCGTCAATCGCTTCAAGCACGCGCTGCAGCAACTCCGCCTGCTTGCCGGGCTCTTCTTTCGAGCCAACTCGCCTGAGATCAACGCCGCCCTTCGGAGCTTTCTCGCCGTGACACTTGAGGCACTTCGCGTTGAAGACGGCCGCAATTGTGTCATTTGAACTACACACACGCGACGCCGAGGCAAAGAGTCCGAGAATCCCAATCAGCAAGAAAGCCATTCGCGTCATAGGTAATTCCAGGTTCCAATCTTGTGGTTGCTTGTGGTCGCCTTTCACTCCAGGGCTAAATCACACTAAGTCGTTACGCCAAATACTACTTCGGCGAGGAAGTT
>CAZNMS010000713.1:0-3831 GCA_964573505.1 uncultured Planctomycetaceae bacterium
TCGGAGGGAGGGGGGACTGAACTCAATCAGTTCTCCCTACCCCTATCGGCTACTCGGACAAACTCCGAGACGCAGGCATCAGGTTCGGCGACTCAATCTTGTGGCTGCGCGGCAGTTGCGTGATGATTGCATTTGCAAAACAAGCCCTCGTATTCGCAATCCATCGAAGGAGGCCGCAATGGCCGGAACTAAGAGTGCTGTGTCTCCGAATGCCGTTCCCGACATGACAATTGATGCTGCTCGGACACTGTTGAAAGAGGCCGATTTGCGTTGCACGTCGGCGCGAATTGCCGTCTTGCAGCACATGCACTCCGCCGAGCAACCACTCTCGCATGCCGAGGTCGCGGATCAACTCGAGAACTCGGTCTTCGATCGCTCAACGATCTTTCGCGTGTTGGTTGAACTGGCGGATGCCGGGTTGCTCACGCGATTGGATATCGGCGACCAGGTGCGGCGCTTCGAGATCAAGCGGAAGTCACGCAGCGTGAAAGCTGCGAAGTCGTCGTTCGAGCCGCTCGAACACCCGCACTTCGTCTGCGTCGATTGCGGCGTTGTCACCTGCTTGACCGACACCGAATTGGGATTGTCCTCAACGCTCAGTCGCAAGACGCCCATCGGGACGATCACCGAGATCCTGTTGCGCGGACACTGTCAGTCGTGCTTGAAGAAGCCAGCGACCGCAAAGTGACGACGCGTCGCAGAGCGAACCATCGCAGTTGAGGCAGCTCGAACGGACGCCTCGTTGATCCTCGCGAATGCTCGAACGAGGCTTCATCGACCGACGCGATATTCACGCCAGTTGCGCCAAGCGAAGGCCAGTCCAAAGAGAGTGGTGCAGGTCAGCACGATGGATCCACCGCTCGAAAGACTGAGGTAATAAGAGAGGTACAACCCGATCACGCTGCTCACGGAAGCCACTGTCGCCGAGAGCAACATCATCCGCCCCAATCGCTTTGTCAGCAGCGACGCAGTTGCGGCGGGAGTCACCAACAAGGCGCTCGTCAGCACGACTCCAACCGCTTGAATGCCAGTGACAACCGCCAGCGCGACAAGCACCAGTAACACATATCGCAAACGTCCTGCCGAGAGCCCAATCACCTGACTGTGGGCCGGATCAACGCTCGTTAGCACGAACTCTTTGTGGCCGAGCCAAAGCGTGCCGAGCACGATCGCACTGACGATCACAATGCCGATGAGGTCTTGCTGACTCACTCCCAAAACGTTGCCAAACAACATGTGTGAGAAGTCGCGAAAGCTCTTGGCGGTACTCATCAACGTGATGCCGCCGGCAAACATTCCAGTGAAGAGAATTCCAATCGCCGTGTCCTCGCGCAGTCGCTCGTGACGGCTGAGCCAGCCAATTCCGAGTGCTGTGACCACTGCTGCCAGCAACGCGCCGACAAGCAAGTTCCAGCGATTGAGGTACGCGATCACCAATCCGGGCAACGTCGTATGTGCGACGGCATCACCAATAAACGCCATGCGCCGCAGGACGACATAGACCCCGAGCACTGCGCACGTGCAACCAATCACGACACTCGCCAATAACGCCGTGCGCATGAAGGGGAACTGCAAGGGTTCAATCAAGTAATGCATGCGATGCTCAAATGTGAAACTGAGTCAGGCGATCGAGTCAGAGGTCGCTTCTACGGGCATTCTTCGCGGAAGTTCTTGATCCGAGTGACTCGACCGGCTTCGAGGTACACCGCGCGATCAAACGCGTTCGCGAGCCAACCGGGATCGTGAGTCGACGCCACAATGGCGCGACCGCGCTGAGCTTGCTCGGTCAACACGTCGTCGATGATCTCGCGCGTCGATTCGTCGACCGCGTTCAATGGTTCGTCCAGCAAGAACAGACTCGATTCCTGCACGAGCGCCCGAGCCAGCAACGTTCGCTGCTGTTGGCCTCCCGAAAGTTGCCCGATCTGCCGATCTGCGAGTGAGTCGATCTTCAGTCGTTGCAGCATCGCTTGAACTAAGTCGCGATCATGCGATTGCGGTCGTTTCAACCAGCCGAGATGCACGTAGCGGCCCGTCATCACGAGGTCTGTCACCGTGATCGGAAAACGCCAATCGACTTCACTGCGTTGAGGCAAGAACGCCGTTCGGTGATGGCACGCACCGACAGGATTGCCGAAGACTCGAATGGTGCCCGCGATCGGACGATGTAAGCCGCAAATCGTTCGCAGCAGTGTGCTCTTACCGGCACCGTTTGGGCCGACCAGTGCGACTCGTTCGCCGCATTTCACGGTCAGTTCGACTTCGTGAAGAGCCCATGCTTCCGCGTGCGGGTATCTGACCCCGAGCGATTCAATGCACAGCGCCGGAGCATGCGTTTGAGGATCTCGATGCCCCCGTCCGCCGTAGGGCCAAAACGGTTCGTGATGCGTTTCGCAGTGTGAACAGCTCGGATCAATGGCGTCTTCACTGCTGAGATCAACAGCCGGCACACTGTTGAGGCAAGAGGTAGGACTTATTACCGGCAGTGATTGCTTTGCGACGGATCGCCCCGCGACGCGCGCGTTCTTTGTTGCGGCGTTGAAACCTCTGAGGCTGAAACAACTCAAGGCGGGAATCCGTGCGAGCAGGCGCAGGCTCATCGCAGCGCCTCCACCAACGCCTGCACGTTGAACCGCACCATCTTCTCGTAGGTCTCGCCGGTTGAACCGGGCGGGCCCAATGCGTCGGTGTAGAGAGTCCTCACGACTTTGATGCCGGCTTGCTCCGCAATCTGCTCCGTGAGTTTCGGGTTGAGAATGTTCTCGGCAAAGACCGCCGGGACGTGCAGTGACTGCAACTGCTTGACGACTTCGGCCACTCGTGCGGCCGATGGATCCGAGGCTTCACTGGAGAACGCACCGAGCACGCTGATGACTTGAAACTGATAGCGGTCGGCGAAGTAGCCGAATGTGTCATGACTGGTGACGAGCTTTCGCCGTTCAACGGGCAAGTCCGCGATCTGCTCGCCGACCCATTGGTCGAGTGCTTGTAATTCTGATTTCACCTTTCTGGCACGCTCAGAATAGCGGTCACTGCCGCTCGGATTCGCGGTAGCCAGCGCCTTCTCGATCTCGTCAATCATGAGCACCGCATTGAGCGGATCGTGCCAGACATGCGGATCGACCTCATCCTGAGCAGCTCCCGGCAGGGTGCGAGGCTTGATGTGCTGCGTGACGACGACGCGAGTCGCCTTTGAGCCACTGGCTGCAAACAGCTTGTCGAGCCATGTCTCGAAATGCAGGCCGTTCTCGAAGAGCAGTTTTGCCTGAGCGATCGCCGTACTGTCGGAAGGTGTCGGCTCGTAGGTATGCGCGTCTCCGCCCGGTCCGACGAGCGTTGTGATTTCCGCATCGGCTCCGGCCACCTGTTTCACGAGATCACCGAGGATGCTGTAAGTCACAACGACTTTGAGCGTCGACGAAGAACCCGATGCGTCCGTCGGCACTGAGTCGCGACTGCACCCAGAAAACAGAACGCACGCAGCCAACGCGAACACGTTGATGATCCTGCGGAAGACAACCTGCATACCGTGCTTTCTTGAGACGAGTTCCTCGGTGATTCCACAGTCGCCTTTCGGCACGAGGCTGTAAGTTTTTCGCCACTCGGGCTTGTCCCAGTGGTTTAGCGGCTTTTGCGCTACTCGAATTGCCCTTGATTTTAAGTAGCGCAAAAGCCGTTAAACCCCCGACGCAAGGTCGGGGGTGAATGATTCACAAGCTCTACGCGAAAGGACGCTTCGGTCGTTCGTTCGCAACCTCAGCGCGTCGTCCTCGCATTCTTCGTAGCCGAAATCGTCAGATTTCGGACGCAGTCACTGCGGTCTCCGAAATC
>CAZNMS010000714.1:0-3831 GCA_964573505.1 uncultured Planctomycetaceae bacterium
TTCGACTTGCGCAGAGGCCGTTAAACCCCCGCGACCCAGAGGGTGCCCCGACTCGAGGGCGAAGTTTTCATCAGGCCACTCTCGATCCGCGCCAACAACGTCTTCGATCTCAACTCCAAATCCCGCCCAAACTGCGAAGCGCTCGGGATGGAATCCCAAGCTACGAGTTTCCGAAGAGTACTCGTTTAACCGCGTGCCCATCGGGCCGCGCTTTTCGGGCGTCAACTCTCTGCAGGCGTCCCCTTCAATTCCTCGGTTCGCCAATGCGATTCTGTGTGAGTTCGCAACTCAGTCTGAGTTGAGCCGTCTTTGGCGCCTTTTGCGGACCGCATGCTGACGGCGTTTTCGTAGCTTGTTCGAGAACCTCATCCCGCTGAGGCTCGGGATGGAATCCCAAGCTACTGCTTCAGCATGCGATCGCGCCAGCGGCGGATGCTCATCACGTCGAAGCGTTCGCCATCGAAGACGATCTGCTTCACCGGCTTCTTGCCATTGTCGGTCGCTTCACGGAGCCAGTCGCGGATCTCCATCCAGCGAATGACGCCATCCGCATTCCTCACGACGAGCAGCACCGGATAAGCCTGACTCATCCAATAGGTCGCATGCCGTTCGTCTTTGATTTGGAAGATCTCCGAGTCATCTCGCTGACGAAGCGCGAGATGCGAGTCCCCCGACTTCAGTTGCAGATACAGCCGCAAGCCGGTCGCGTTCCCAGCGTCGTCATTGAACTCGATCTCCATATCGAGCCCTTTGTCGCTGACGGAGAACTCGCGACAAAGTTGCCCGGCCAGAGCAACCGCTGAGATCACTTCGCCCACCAAGGCGCGTTCTTTGCTTTCGTTGCTCTTGGCGAAGTCACCCTGCTCGGCCTGTTGCCGCACTTGCTCACGCAGGTCGTCTGAAGCAAACCCACTTTGCTCTTCGCAGATGAGAGGCGGGGGAGGATTAAGAGCAAGATTAAGATTAAGAGGGACTACGCGGCGCGTCGGGCCGCTTTGGCTGTGGCTTCGATGCGTCGACTATCGGCAGGTCAAAGGCGTAAACGTTGAAATTGATCGCAAGCCAAGTGAACTCCGGCACCTTTGGCTTTCCGTTATACGAGACGGACTCAATTCGGGCCGCGTGCCGGATATCGTTCGCCGAATGCTCGACCCGCAGATTCAAGCTACGGCTGATCGCGCATGACTGAACTCAGTTCAAAAGAACTCCTCTTCTTACGAGAACCTGACGATGACTCTTCGCTCTCTCGCAGGGGCATGCTTGCTGTTGCTCGGACTGATGCAGCCGGCGCGGGCCTGCTCGATTCCGGTCTTTCGCTATGCCCTCGAACGTTGGCAGGCGGATCTGTTTGAGGTCTCGGTGTTCTTCGAGGAGAAGCTCTCGGATGCTGACATGCAGCGACTGAATCAGCTTGAAGACTGGGCCGCTCAGAATGGCGGCAACGTCAACATCGAAGTTGTGAGGTGCGACCTCAAAGAGAAGGTGCCCGCCGATTTGTTGACCGTTTGGAAGTCGTTGAATGCGGCGCTGACGCCGCACGTTGTTGTGAGGTCTCCGCGCGAGCACTCCGGTCAGCGAGTTGTCTGGCACGGGCCATTGGCTGATGCCTTTCTGGACGATCTCTCGATGTCGCCGGCGCGCCGCGAAGTCGTGCAGAGACTGCTGAAAGGCGATGCCGTTGTTTGGCTGATGCTGCGCGGCACTGACAATGAGGCGGCGGAACAGGCGAAACTGAAGCTCGACGAAACTCTCAAGAAGATTGAGGCCGAGACGCTTTTGCCGCCGGGAGTCGGGAAGCCGGGTTCCGAGCTGCAATCAAAAATACCCCTGCGCGTGAAGTTCTCGGTCGTCGACGTTCCTGCTGACGCGAAAGGCGAGCAAGCGTTGTTCTCGTTGCTGCGCGGCCGCTTCAAGACGTCACCCTCTGCGAGCGAAACGATCGTCGCTCCGATCTTCGGACGCGGCCGAGTGCTCGAAGTCTTTCAGTCGAAAGAGGTCGATGAAGAGTCGATCTCGGATCTGACGCAGTACCTCTGCGGCGCATGCTCGTGTCAGGTAAAGCAGCAGAATCCCGGATTCGATTTGCCCTTCGCTTTGAACTGGGAAGAGAAGCTCTTTGATGACGGACAAGTTCCGTTGAGCGATGCGCCGACGAGCGCTGAATCAGGAGAGGCGGAATTGGTCGCGATTCCCGGCGGCAGTGCGCGTGACTCGCAAAGCAAGGAGTCGACTCAGAGCACGTCGGCATCAGCAAGCAGCGTTTCGGGAGAGAGCTCTTCCAATTCGCGTTACCGACTAACGCTGACGATTGCCGGCCTCGTTGTGCTGCTCGTCGCCGTCGGGTTGTTGCGGTGACCTCTCGTAGCATGGACTTCCAGTCCGTGCGGCCTTTTCGGATGTTCGACAACGGTCGAACTCGGCCAAGAAGCACGGGCTAGAAGCCCATGCGACGACTACTCGGACACGCTCCTTGTCGTGCTGCCTTCGACCTCACGCGCTGAGCCGATAGAACTCGCAGTATGACTCAACCATTCTCTCCCTCGACTGATTACGACTCGATCGACACTGCTCTTGCTGCGCTGCGGGCGGGCAAGCTCGTCATCGTTGTTGATGCTGCGGATCGCGAAAACGAAGGCGATCTGATTGGCTCGGCAGAGCACATGACTGCCGAGCAAGTCTCGTTCATGTTGCGTTACGGCGCCGGCGTCCTATGTGCGTCACTGACTGGCGAAGCTGCGGATCGACTGCGACTCGCGCCAATCGTCGACTCGACGGCGAACAACGCGCCGAATCGCACTCACTTTCTCACGCCCGTTGATCACATCAATGCCGGCAGCGGAGTGAGTGCAGAGAATCGAGCACGCACCGTTCGCGCTCTCGCTGATCCGAAAACCGTGCATCAAGACTTCGTGAAGCCGGGGCACATTTCACCGCTGCTCGCAAAGGACGGCGGAGTACTGCGTCGAGCGGGACATACCGAAGCCGCTGTCGATCTCATGCGCATGGCGGGCCTGCAACCGGTCGGCGTCTTGATCGAGATCCTCAGTCAGCACTCATCAGGAATGGCCGATCGCGCTGAGTTAAGAGAACTCGCTCAGCGTTTCGATCTGCCAATGATCACGATTGAGGATCTCATTCGATATCGCCGCTTGCGCGAGCGTCTCGTCAGTCGCGAAGTCGAAGTCACTATTAATACAGAGCAGTACGGCTCGCCCAAATTCATTGGCTATAAGGTCGAGCACGAAGAGCAAGAGCCGCTCGCAATGGTTTGGGGCGATCTCGCATCGGTTGAAGCACCGCTCGTGAGAATGCACTCGTCGTGCTTCACCGGCGATGTGCTGGGTTCGCTGCGCTGCGACTGCGGCGATCAACTGCATATGGCGATCGACATGATCTGCCGCGAGGGCACCGGGGCCGTCGTCTATCTGCCTCAAGAAGGACGCGGCATCGGGTTATCGGCGAAGCTGAAGGCGTATCAGTTGCAGGATCAGGGTTACGACACTGTTGAAGCCAATCACAAACTCGGCTTCAAGGCCGATCAGCGCGACTACATGATCGGCCTGCAGATCCTGAAAGATCTCGGCCTCTCAAAGATCCGCTTGCTAACGAACAACCCGAAGAAGACGAGTTCCTTTGAAAACACATGGGACCTGCACGTTGTCGAGCAAGTCCCAATCATCGCCCCGCCCGTGCGTGAGCGCGAGAATTACATGAAGACCAAACGCGACAAGATGGGCCACCTGCTCCCGCCTGAGATCTAAGTAGCTTGGGATTCCATCCCGAGCCGCCTGCAATGCCGACTCACTGCATCCCAAAGAGAGCGGTAGCAGA
>CAZNMS010000715.1:0-3819 GCA_964573505.1 uncultured Planctomycetaceae bacterium
AATCCCATGTCCTAATTCGATCGGCGCTTCCAGACCGTCCATGTTCGCGACGCCAAAACCTCGCACGAGCCAGCGCGTCCGCCCAGTTTCGAGCAGGCAAGTTTCAGCCAATGCGCTCCGTAACACGTCACTCTGCCATCCATCCGCCGAAACGGTGAAGAGCTGCGCCATTGACGTCACACGCTCGACCTGCGACCCGATCACTGGAACCGCCATGCGAATGCGGCTCGCTGATGCAATGTCTTCCCAATCCCACACGCGCCACGTAAGGCCATCGATGTGGGAAATCTGGGGAAGCTCGGACAGGCCGTTATCGGTTGCCACAGCACTCTGAGAGTAAAGGGACTCATAGGTCATTCGGATTCGCTCAGAGGAAAGCGGACAGAGCACTGTAAGAACCGCGACATCATCCAACTGCCGGACCTCGGTAGGAATTGAGCTTTGCTCTGCGGTAGGTGGCACAAACCGAATCGCGTATCTCGGCCAAGCGGCAACTGACCAGATGGCACGAATTGGATCAACCTCTTTCGTCCCCTCTTCTGAAACGGCGTTGTACGTATCGAGGTGGCTATATGGATCCGTAAGGTGATAACGCCGCAAGTCTTCGATGAGCTTGTTCGGCTCGCAGCGAGCGACAAATCCCGGTCGCAGCCACATGCGGACTCGGGTGCCGCAGATGCTGTCGGTGCTCGATAAAGGCTGATGCCAGAACAGGCCGTCGGGGCCGCAGATGCGGAGATGGTGCGGTTGTCGATCGCGGTCGTTCGCGCGGCTCGGGCACGTCCAGACTTCGACTAAGTCCGCCAGCATGAAACAAGACAGGATCCCAATCCCGAACTGCGAGATCTCGCTGACTGGCAATTCGAAGTCACGCAGGACGGCGCGCTCCCGCAGGTACTCGGGGCTTTGGTAGTAGCTCTGACCAATCTGCGTGAAGAAGCGCTGCACGATGTCGAAGGTCATGCCCACGCCGTTGTCGGTGATCTCAATGAAGGACCGCGACTCGCGCGGGCTCTTGTTCCCCGAGGCATCCTGCGGCCAGCGATCGTCGAGCAACTCTGCCTCGCCCCAGCTCACGGTGATGCAGAGGTCGTTCTTGTCCTTGACCTCATCGACCGGCGGCAGGCCCGCAAGTTCCGGCGGCTCGGCAACTCCCGGCCCGCGCGTGAGGCCGTGCTTCTCATACGCGAGTCGACGCAGCTCACTCCGCAACCACCGCAGATGCAACGCGTCGAGCGAGTTCTGAATCAGCTCGCGCAAACACAACGACGGTTCGCCGTAGAGTTCCTCGCCCATCAGGATTTTGACGACCTGATCCTGAGACAGCTCGAACTTCACCGCCCGCGATGACCAACCGGCTTTGATCTGCACGTTGTGAGTGACGCTCTGCTCGTCCTGTTTGAGCAATCGCAACGGCCAGTCTTTCAACGCGGAGAGCTTCTCATGTGCCACGCTCACGCCGCGCATCTCGGCGCGGATCCAGCCGCAGTAGTCGTTGATGCCCTGCAGGATGTCAGGATTGTGACAGGGCTCGGTGCTTTGTCGGAACAGCACCGTCTGCTGTTTCCAATCAAAGACTCGCTGGCCCACACACAGATGCTGATACCAATGCGTGAGGCTCGTCTTGTTGCCGGGTCGAAACTGCCGGAACAACACACGCGGTGCGCGGGACGCGTCGAAGTCTAAAATGTCCGCCAGCCTCAACAGCCAGCCGGTCCAGACCCATGAAACTTGCTCGCCGTCGCGCCACTGAGTCGGCTCGTCTTTGGTCGGAAACGTGGCTTCGAGCCAGTCCAACTTCTGCCCATGACTCAATGCGACCTGAGCCAACTGCTTTCGAAACGGTTGCCCGGCATAGACGAACGAAACGCGGCCGTCCTTCTGATCGGCTGACTCAAAGTCCTTGAGCCACTTCTCAATGCGATGTGTGCCCGAGATGGAGTCATCAGCATGAGTGCGGCGCAGGTACTCGGTGCGAATCTGCTGCCGAATGTGCTCGATCTCTTGCTCCAGTTGGTCGTGACGAGCCGGGTTCTCAGCCTGCTCGCGCCGCTTAGCCGCTATCGCGCGGACGTCATTCTCCTGAGCCATGAAGTGCCGCCGATAAGCAAGCAGCTCGCGATTCGCTGCCGACGTGCCCGCCAACGGTTGCTGAGGATCTTCCACACTCCGCAACAAGGCGCGGACGTCATCAGGCAAGGCCATGCCCAGATCATGCACCAGCGCCGCGAGAATGCAGACCGCACATTGCAGCGGCCCCACGGGTTGCCCCGGCTTCCACTTCTTCTTCCAGAACGAAGGCGGAACAAGCTGCTCCATGAGCCACAGCACGTTGCCGAGATGGTTCATGTCGTGCAGCGTGTAGTCGCGGAAGTCGTCACTGACCCTCTTGGTGACCTCTGCGACCTGCTGCCAAACCTTCTTTACGGTTGATATGAGGTCGGTGACATTCGCCTGCGACTCGCACTGTTGAAGTCGCACGAAGAACCGTGACTGCTTCAGGTTCTGGATTTGTTGTTGATGATCCGCCTGCTCGCAGTCTGCCCAGAGATTCGCCTTCGCCATCGTCGCCGCCCACTAATCACAACCAAGTTGAAGTACGAGTTGTGATGCCCAGTGTATGACCAGCAACCAGAACCGCGAGGTCGCTGACCGGCATGGGCCGAGCAGGTTGAGAGTTCCGGCAAAGCGTTCCCCCCAAAAGGTAGACCGCCGGAGAAGGGAATGGCTGAAGGCTGGCACGAAAGGGCCATCAACAAAAAAGGCTCGCTGTCAGTTGCTGACAGCGAGCCTTTTGAGGAGCGGGTGAAGGGAATCGAACCCTCGCCTAAAGCTTGGGAAGCTGTTGACGGGGATCAGAATTGCCTGAAAACAAAGGCGAATAGTGCAACGCTCGAATTGGCTTGCCCCACTGCTTGCCCTGACTCGACGACATCGCTGTCAGTCATAGGCTATTCGGCACGGGAGAACGGTCGGAAAGCAAAGGCTCGAACATCGAGCCGAGCGGCTTGTTGTTCGGCACGTGACGAACAACTTCTGAGCGTTGGAATTCACGTTGCTCGGGACTCGGTCAGAGAGTTGGGTTCGTTGGATGAGCCGCAGCTAAACGAACGACGGTTCGACGTTGAGGCATCGGGCGGTTGCGTTGGCCGGGATGCTGTCGGCAGACCTTCGAGCTTCACTGCGGTGTTGGCCATGCTCGCGAACTTGCCGCTGACCGATGACGAGAAGGCGGAGGCCGTGCGTTTGTTGTTGGCTGAGCGGTCAGCGTTCCGTTCGACAGTTGAAGCTTGAGTGCCAACCGACTCGGTCTGCTTGTCTCAGACGTTGGCCGCTTGCATTTGGGCGAACTCAGAAGACGCAACCAACGTTGTTGGGGGGCGGGTGAAATCGTCGAAGCCAACGTCGCTCAGACCAAAGCATTCGGCGCGTGTTGACGCGAATAAGTTTTTCCAAAGCCCTCTATCAGTCGGTCGCATTTGCGAGATGGCTCGGAGTCATGACGGCAACGGTTCTAAGTCGAGCTTTGCGGGTCCTTCCGGGGCGGTTTCTCGGCTGACCCCGTGGGGAAGTATCTCACAACATCGCACACTTTCTTTCGCGCACGGCGGGCATCGTGGCGAGTCGATTGGCTCGGCTGGCGGCTCGTTGGCTGACTGGAATTCTGGCCAATAGACTCGAAGTTGAGTTGGCCAATCCATCACAACGACGCTCGACCGAGTCGGGCGCTTATCTCGCGAGCCTGCCGCATGCCTGTTGAAGCAAAACCGTTATTCCGTCCCGATGTTCTGCGACCTCATTTGCGAGCCTTTCAATGGC
>CAZNMS010000716.1:0-3777 GCA_964573505.1 uncultured Planctomycetaceae bacterium
GCGTTTGCTCTGAAGTTCGGTTGCTGAGTTGCCGCCGCCGTGCGAGTGATCGTGCGAGTGATCGTGCCCGTGATCGTGCCCGTGATCGTGCCCGTGATCGTGCCCGTGATCATGCGAGTGATCGTGCGAGCGATCGTGATCATGGTCGTGAGCGTGCTGGTGCTCGTGCTCGTGACTCTCCCCGTGATCGTGAGGATGACAATGGTCGTGCTCGCAGGACGCTTCGGGGTCCGGAGGAAAGTCATGCTGATGAAAGTGGAAGCAGCGGATGAGGAAGAGCGTTGCGAGCAGCCCGATCGTCGCTGCGATCATCGCCGGATCGACCGCTCCGAGATGCGCGATCGAATGCGGCAGCAGATGCAGAAACGCGACTCCCATCATGAGCCCGCCGAGGTAGCTCATGAGGTACTGCATCGTGTTGTGCGTCAGCCGGAAGCGAGTGGGCAGCCAACCGCCGAATAACGAAGTGGCCGTCACGAGTGAGCAATAGAAGATGACGACAACGAGCGGCTGCATATGGGCTTCACTGACGAAAAACGTCGAGGCCGCTGAATATGACCGCCTCGAAAGGGCGGGCATGGTACGACGTGACCGAAGTCACGCAAGTTGCTGGCGACGGCTACGACTGGCGATGCGTTGTGTCTCGCAAGCAAGCAGCAGATGAGTTCTTACCAGTACGACGGACTTGTAGTCCGTCGAAGACAAGGCCCGACGGACTACAAGTCCGTCGTACAAGAATTTGCCGGTAGGTTTTCAACTGCCCCTCGTCGTAGCGATGCGACGAAGCCGCATCCGATAGTCGCCTTTCGCTCCGCGAAAGGACGCTTTTGCGGAGCAAGAGCCCCCCAAGAAAATCCCTTTCGCGGAGCGAAAGGCGACGATCGACGGCGTCTGCAATCGTTCCTACAGCACTTCGACAACGATCGCAGTCGCGTTGTCGCGACCCGATTCGATCACGGCGGTCTTCACGAGTCGCTCGGCGGGCGTCGCGTCTTTGAACGGGCCGGAGGGCTCGCGAATTAGGTCGTCGATGCCGCGATCCCAAAGTCCTTCAATGACTCCGTCTGAGCACAACACAATGCGATCACCGGGTTCGACAGCGAGCTCTCCCACTTGCGGATTCACGTATTGATTGCCCGAGCCGAGTGCCTGCGCGAGGACGTTCTTGCGCGGATGCGTGCGCGCCTCTCGCTCGTTGAGTTCGCCTTTCCGACGCAGCCATCCGACGTGCGTATGGTCCTCGGTGATCTGCTTGATGCCGCCGGCTTTCGGCAGCACGTAAATGCGAGTGTCGCCGATGTGCCCGAAGTAGAACGTCCCGCCGACGCGCCAAATCAAGCTGAGCGTTGCTCCCATGTTGTGACCGCCGGCGTAGCTCTGACCGAGGACCGTCAACTGCGAGTGAATCGCGCGGAACAGATCGACGAGACACTCTTTGATGCCCTCCGCGTAGTGAGTCGGCGCGATGCGAAACCGACGCGGCAACAAGCGAGTGATGTTGTCGATTGTGCAACGACTGGCGAACTCTCCGGCTTTCTCACCGCCCATTCCGTCGCTGACCGCGAAGACGAAATCGAAGTCCGCAACGTCTGCCTCAGAGGCTTTGCCGAGGTACGAGAAGTCGTACATATCGAACGCGACCGCCAAGAAGACGTCCTCATTGTTGGGACGATGACGACCGATGTCCGTCGTACCCGACCAGCGCAGGCGTGTCGGCTTCGGCTCTGAGGGAGTAGCAGCGTTCGTCGAACTGTCGGTGCTCAGTAAACGCTCGATGTTGGCTGGGTCGTCGAGGATCTCGGCGAACTCGAAGTCGATGATGCAGAACCGCCCGTCCGAAGCGCGATAGGTGATGTTGCGCATGAACGGGTCATCGTGCCTGACGCCGAACGTCTCCAATTCATCGAAAAGCGACTTGAGTTTCTCGTCACCCACTTGAGTCACTCGTGCCCCGGCATTGGATGTCACGATCTCAAGCATCTCGGCATTGGAGTCGAGCAACCTCGGCACGAACGGGCAGCCCCGCTTTTCGAGATAGCGCAGCACTCGCACCTCGTTCGTGAATCGTTCGAGCGCTTTGTCTCCGCGAAAGGTCTTATGAACGCGACCGTCATACCCAATCCGCACGAGAGCACGAGCAGTATTCTTAGCTTCCAACATGCAGGACTCCTCTTGTTCCGAAACTGGTGTCGGCGACCGCAAAGGATCGTGCAATGACTTCAGGAACGCGACCGAAGCACTGAAGTCGGCCGCGCGACAATTCGCCAATGCGCTTTGCCTTAAACATTCAGCAGCACTGCCTCGATTTCCTCCCTAGGAGTTTGTCCGAGTAGTCGTAGCATGGGCTTCCAGCCCGTGCTGTATTTACTCCTATAAACGAATTTGAATCGTCATGAAGACTGCACGGGCTAGAAGCCCATGCTACTCGGACACGCTCCTAGGGATTGAACCGCACGGCGAGCCCTTCTTCGCCGTCGCGGTGCTCTTGGTCGCAGCACGTGCTGTATTTTTAGCGACACACTGAGACGCAACTCTTAATTCGACGGCCTGCACGTCGAGCGAGAGATTTGTCAGGCTTCTTTGAGCCAGTCGTCGAGCGGGCGGCCGGTTTGGCGGATCGAGTTGCGGTTGTGAAAACCTTCGGCCCAGAGGACTCGATCGAGCGGCACGTCCCACAACGCGGAGACCACGTGCTGGTCATCTCGCTCGCGGTCCCATTCCAGAAACGGCTTCCGCAGCAAAGCATCCCCCGGCACCAGCAACAGAATGCTCCCCGACCGCACGAACTCTTCGGGAAAGCCGACCTGCGGAAGCACCTCGCGAAACTCTTCGAACTTGATCGCGTAGTCCGTCAGGAACGGCAGCATGCCGACCGCACGGAGAGCACGTTGGCGGCCCCACTCAGGCACCTGCTGCGGCAACTGACCCAGCGGTTGCAGTGTGAGCGGCGCGACGAGGTCGTAGCTCAGATCATCGAGCCAATCCGGCGCTGACCAACCACCGAGAGAGCGCACCGTGTTGCCAGCGAATTCGAATTTCGCAGACAGGGGGGCCGTGAGCCTCGCGGAGATGAAGTCACCGTCCACAAGCGGCAAGCCCAAGATCGGCGACGCGTTTCTTAGATCCGGATAACAGCCTTCGCTCAAGAAATGTGTGGCTGCAAGACTTACAGCAACGCGAGCAACTCGATCCGACTTGGCACCTTTAGTTAGACGCTGAAAGAACGATGGCTCGCGCTTAGACGAAGGGAACAACGGGCCGATAACAATCCGGCGATTGAACATCAGATAGCGAGCTTTGGCGGAATCAAAATCGACGTGCAGCGATCCTCTGCGACTATTGTCCAATGCGCATGCGAGCGACCGGGCGAGGTAACGATCAAAGTCGAGCTGCTTGGTAAGTGCAACGTCGAGCACCCTCTGGATGATGTTAGGTCTCTCCCAGAACTTCGTCCCGGTGTGAAACAAAGCAAGTCTCTGGATGAGAAATCGACACGCAAAGATGGGGCATTGCTCCAACATCCAATTCTCTGAAGCCGTCTCAACCGTCGGCCCAATATCCTGATTCGCATGGGTTCCATGCTTGGCGAGCCACAACTGGGGCGTTGAAAATGGTGTATTACGAATTACGTCGTCCCAGCGTCGGACAAACTGAACTAACTCAGGCTCCCAGTCTTCACGCTGCGTCGCCTTCAATGCAGTTCGATCGCTTTTAAGCATAGGCGCTGCGTATCCACTGAGATCGACGACACACATTGTCCCAATCCCATGTCCTAAT
>CAZNMS010000717.1:0-300 GCA_964573505.1 uncultured Planctomycetaceae bacterium
ACTACAAGTCCGTCGTACAAGGGACGCAAAAATCTTCTCATTCCAACAAGCTTTTCACCGTTTGCAGAGCAGAGGCCGTTAAACACCCGAGGTGAACTCGGGGTGAAGCGAAAGCAACGTCGCACTGGCGATGTAAGAACTCTTCCCCATCAGTTGCTCGGCTCGGCATTGCGATCCTGCGTGAGTTGGGAACAGAAATGTAGGGCCGACTCTCCGAGGCGGCCATTTTTGCGTGACGAAGCGACTTACTGATCGCCACTTGCGAGCTCGTTATTGGATTCGAACTTGCGGTCCTGAAGC
>CAZNMS010000717.1:310-3773 GCA_964573505.1 uncultured Planctomycetaceae bacterium
GAGACTGAGCTACGAGTTCCCGAAGTGCCGTTGAATCGGCAACCAAAGAAGAGCATCCCCCGCCCGTCTTCATTTGTGCCGATTAGCGTTCCCGCTCTTTGCTTCTGTCTTTCAAAAGCATCAGCGGGCGCGATTCAGGAACACTGCGTTCGACTCCGCTTGAGTCGGCATTGGATCCGGCGAGAACCCCGTGTTTTGCAGCGGCGGGAGTTGCGGAGCCGGGGGCAACTGCGGCAGCGCGTTCGTCGGTCGCGAGAAGCCGACAGCCGGGCGTTCGAGTGGCAGACCGGGCGCCGCGGGCAGCGGTTGCGGTTCGGTCGTCGCTGCTGTTGTCGGAGTTGCGGGCGTTGTGCTGCTCGGCAACGCCGCTTGTTCGACGAGTTCCGGGAAGACGCCGCGCGCCAGTCGGTCGAGCACCTTGCCGACATTCAGATCGCGCGGGTTCGCTCCCGCGCACCAAACGAGATGCTGTCGCGCGTCCGCGCCGCGACGTTGTAAGTAAAGCCACATGCCGTATTCGTAGTGCGCGAGATAGTTCGACGGACTCGCTTCCAGCGCCGCTTTGTAGCAACGCTCGACTTGCTCGTTCTGATTGATGCGCGCGAACGCTCCGGCAGCCATCACCCAGTCTTTCGAGCGCGTGACGGTGTCTTCTGACGCGGCGCGTTCTTCGAGTTTCTGCGCCAGCAACTGCACCGTGCGCTGACATTCGTCGGGCTGACCGATCGCGAGTTGAATGGCGGCAAGACTGTTGAGAGCTTCGATGTCGGGATCGAACAGCTTCACGATCAAGTCGACCTGCGACGCGCCGTTCTGTTGCAGTCCCGCGCTCGCGATGATGCGCATGATTTCGAACTGCACTCCGCGATTGCGATGAAAGGCACGCTTCCAGAAGTCGAGTGCCGCTTCGATGTCCTGCTTCAAGAACGCTTCGCGGCCCGCGACGTACAGCACTTGAGGCTCATTCGGCGCGAGGATCAGTGCTTGAGAAATGCAGCGGTCATGAAACTCTTCATTGGCGCCGCCTAAGAAGGCGAGTTCGGCAAGATCGAGATACGCCGCAAACTGAATGGGGTTCAGTCGGACCGCGCGTGCTCCGTGCCGATAGGCCGCGTCCGCATATTTGATCTGATCTCCGAAGGCACGATTCAGCCATTCGCGCATTGCATCGCGCGACTCGAACTGACCTGCGATCGCTGCGTCACGAATTTGACTCAGCGGCATCGCGTTCTCGGATTCCTTCTGGAGTTCATGAAACGCCAGCAAGTAATGGCGCATGAGTCGCAATTGGAAGCGCGCATCATCGGGATGAGCGCGGGCTCCGGCGCGGAGTGCTTTGAGTTTCATTGTGAGCACGTCGAGCATCTTCAGATTCACGCGCGTCGCGCTTTCTTCCGCTTGCTCGAGCGCAATGCGTTGAGCTTCATCCGCATCAAACGCGAGTCGGCGATAGGCCAGCCAATAGGGCTCTGCGGCTACTGCCGGCCAAAGAGTCTTCATCATCCAAACGCTCATGACGATCATCAGCATGAAGGCACTCGCGAGCGACAGACGCGGCACAACGCGCGACGGCGAGAGCGTTTCATCCGCATGTGCTCGGACCATCTGATAGATCCGGCAAGCGCACGCCATCTCCAGAATCAGAATCACGGTGTAGCCGGGGATGTACCATGTGAAGTCCGCGATCGAGCCGACCATCGATGCAATCAACGACGACAGCAAACCCATTTGCGCGACGACGTACTTCTTCTCTTCCGTCAGTCGTGCCACTCGGATGCACCAAAAGCCGCATGCCGCCAAACACAGCAACGCAACGCTCAAACCGACCAGTCCCGTTTCACTCGCGATCTGCAAGTAATTGCTTTCAGCGTATGTGTATTCGGTCTCTTCGTAAGGCTTATCGATGTAGCGCAAGTGGATGTGCCGGTGACTTCCGACACCAGTCCCCAAGATGGGGAAGTCGGATGCCGTTTCGATGTTCGCCTTCCAAATCGGCATGCGTCCGTTGTCGTCCCAACGATTGAGTCGATTGACCATCTTCTCGTAGCCGACTGCCAGTTGCAGACACGCCGCGACCGCAGCCAATGCGATCAACCCGCCGAGCAGCCGCTTCGACAGAAAGCCCTTCATCGTCAGCACGACGAGCATCACTGCAATGCCCGCTGCTCCCGAGACGACGGCACCGCGCGACATCGACGACAGCAACCCGACCGCGATCATCGCGCCACCGAATGCGGCGAGCGTCACCTTCACCGACTTCGGCAACGGAGCCGATTTGCCCGTTCCGAAGATGACATCTTCGTCTTCCTGAGGTCGCTCGATGAGATCCATCAGCCACCAAACGTAGGGCCCCAGCGCGAGCGTCAGATAAGCCGCGAAGTGGTTCTTATTGGGGAATGCTCCCTTCACGCGGTCGGCGGTTGTTCCGGCCGGGAACTCGAAGAACCAATAGAACTTGCCGTTCGAAGTGAGGAACTGCAGCAAGCCGAATCCCGCCATCACCGCCGCGCTGATGCAAATCGCGCGCAGCAACCTTTGCACGTCGTCCCAATGGCGCATGCGCTGTGCGGCAAGCCAGAAGAGCATCACATACGAGATCGCCAACACGAACGCATGCCGAGACTCGCCGACACTCAGCGACAAGTAGCTCCAACGTTCGAGCAACCCGTTCTCGGCACCGTCCCAAAGCGGCAAGATCTCGGGGATCTTCGGCGAGATCTTCGCAACGAGAACCGCCGGCAGCGGCACGATCTGCATTAACCCGACCGAGATCACTGCGAGCAGCAGCAGTTCAACCTTCGTCCAAACACAAACGGGCTCATCGCGACCGACGAGTTGATAGAAGCCCCAAGAAAGCGCGCAGCCAATCGCTGAAGCAACGAGCGTCAATTCACCGCACGCCAATCGGCCGCCTAAGACGAACGGCACCATCAGCGCGACGAGTAAGAAAAAATCAAAAGCCTGTAACCAAAATTGCTGACCGCGCTGATGATGATGCGAGCCACTCGATCGCGAGCGATGCTTACGCGAAGAACTCTTCGACGAACTCGATGAGGAGCGATCTTCAGCACTCGGGGCAGAATTCGGCAGGACGTCTCCTGAATAATCCTTCGGCGTGAAGCGGCTCGCGGACTTTGGGCTCGCATGCGAGCGCGCGACTTCCGACTGCTCCAATGAGGAACCCCGGCGCGACAAGCGACGCTCTGACGCTCGGCTTGATGTTCCCCGGCTCGACGCACCTGATCTCGATGAATCGCCAGAACGGTGTTGCGAGCGGTGTGAATCCCGTTCGGTGCTCATGAAAGCTTCCTGGCCTCGGCGGAAGATGAAATTGGAGAAGAGGTACTCACCGGGCGGGCCGGCAGAGTGGGTGAGGAACACTGGTACGACGGACTTGTAGTCCGTCGCACGTCGCGAGAAGCGACGGACTGCAAGTCCGTCGTACCCCAAAACGGATGTGTTC
>CAZNMS010000718.1:0-3770 GCA_964573505.1 uncultured Planctomycetaceae bacterium
AGCGCGGTGAAGCGCGGTGAAGCGCGGTGAAGCGCGGTGAAGCGCGGTGAAGCGCGGCCCGTTGGGCACGCGGCTAAACGAGATGGCGAAGCTGCATCTATTGTGGCCCGACGCTCCGCGTCGGGAGTCGCGACGCGGAGCGTCGCACCACACTGAGCGCAAGCCGACACGAAATCGAGAACTCGCAGTACGAGGCGTCTCTTGCCCCTCGCCTGCTTGCCTCTTGCCTTTGCGTAGCGCGGTGAAGCGCGGCCCGATGGGCACGCGGTTAAACGAGGCCCCCTCTCTTGCCCCTCACCTCGCTCGAAATGCGGCGGTGCGTCGCTTATTGCTCTACGACTCTCGGCTCTTAGGCAACTGCACTCGCGGAGCACTCACATGCAACGACTTTTCTCGGCTTTGCTGATCTCTTCCGGCGTTCTCGGATGGAGCGGCGGAATCGCTTCAGTGGCGGCGGCGGAATTGCCGCCGGTGGTTGATCGCAAGATCGACTTCATGAAAGACGTGCAGCCGCTGCTCGCGAAGCATTGCGTGAGTTGTCATGCCGAGAAGAAGCAGGAGTCCGGACTACGGCTTGATCGCAAGTCGCATGCTCTCAATGGCGGCGATCTCGGAAAGGTCATCGTGCCGGGTAAGAGTTCTGACAGTCGCCTCATCAAGCTCGTCGCGGCGGTCGATCCCGATCATGTCATGCCGCCGGAAGGAGACCGTCTCAGCGCCGAGCAAGTCGGCATCTTGCGCGCATGGATTGATCAAGGAGTCGAATGGCCCGACAGCGCGGACTCAGTCGAGAAGAACTCGCACTGGGCCTATCAGCCGGTGAAGCGTCCGGCAGTTCCGACGGTGAAGAACGCTGATTGGGGCAAAAGCCCGATCGATGCTTTCATCCTCGCTGAGCAAGAGAAGCACGGACTCAAGCCGTCGCCAATGGCCGATCGTTTTACGCTGATCCGCCGACTCAATCTCGATCTGCTCGGCCTGCCGCCGTCGATCGCTGAGGTTGATGAGTTCGTCAAAGACGCGCGGCCGAATGCTGTTGAGTTGCTCGTTGATCGACTGCTCGCATCGAAGCATTTTGGCGAACGATGGGGCCGACATTGGCTCGACATGGCGCGGTATGCGGACTCGGACGGCTTCGAGAAAGACAATGCGCGCCCCGATGCGTACCGCTGGCGCGATTGGGTGATTGATGCGATCAACGCCGACATGCCGTTCGATCAATTCACGATCGAGCAACTCGCGGGCGATCTGCTGCCGAACGCGACTCCGCTGCAGAAGCTCGCGACGGCCTTTCATCGTCAGACGCTGACCAATACCGAAGGCGGCACCGATCAAGAGCAATGGCGCATCGAAGCTTGCTTCGATCGCACGGAGACAACTGGCGCGGTTTGGCTCGGACTGACGATCGGGTGCGCTCGCTGCCACTCGCACAAGTACGACGCGATTCCGCAGCGCGAGTACTACCAGTTGTTTTCGTTCTTCAATAACGGCGACGAGACAACGACCGTTGTGCCGAAGTCCGATGCCGATGTCGCGGCCTATGTGAAAGCGAAGGCCGCTCATGATGCGAACGTTGCTGAGGTCACTGCGAAGCTCAGAGCCGAGCAAGACAAACTCGGTCCCGCATTGGTTGAGTGGGAGAAGACAACGCAGGAGCAACTTGCAAAGGTCGCGGCCAATCCGCTGAAGCTGCATGCGTTGAGCGATCTCGCGGCGAGCGGTGACAGCAAGATGAAGTTCGCGACTCAGAAGGACGGCTCGATTCTTGTGAGTGGTCCGAATCCCGAGACGGCGATCTACACCGTGAGCGGCACCGCAAAGCTCAGCGGGCTGAGCGGCCTGCGATTGGATGTGCTGCCCGATCCGAGCTTGCCCGCAAAGGGGCCGGGCCGCGTCGCTCACGGGAACTTTGTGTTGAGCGAGATCACGCTCGACCTCGCGACGAAGTCGGACTTCTCCGACGCGCGCTCGATCGAGTTTGCAGCCGGCAAAGCGGACATCGAGCAAGACAACGGAACGTTCTCAGCCGCGAAAGCGATCGACGGCAAACTCGACTCCGGTTGGGCGATCGCTCCGCAATTTGGAAAGGAGCATTGGGCCGTCTTCACCGTGAAAGAGGCTGCTCAAACTCAAATCACCGAGTTGCTGCGCGCGGCCGAAGAAAAGGTCTTCGTGCGGATCAAGCTCAGTCAGCAGCACGGCACGAAGCACACCATTGGCCGTTTCAAACTGCAGTTGCAGACGGGCTCCGAAGCGCCCGTCTCGTTACCGGATGCAGTCACGAAGGCGCTGGCGGTCGTCGCTGAGAAACGCACCGCAGCACAGCGGCAGCAAGTGCTCGATCACTTCAGCAGCACGGTCAGTCCGACAAAGGAACTGCTTGCTCAAAGGGAGTCGCTCAAGAAGAACGAGCCGGCGAAGCCCGAGCTGACTGTCAGAATTGTTGCACAGCGCACGGCAAGCCCGCGTCAGACGTTCGTGCTGAAGCGCGGCGACTTCTTGCATCCTGTGAAGGAGCTTGAAGTCGAGCCCGCTGCACTCGGAACTCTGCCGCCGCTCAAGCCGCGCGATGCGAAGGCACGCGGCGACCGACTCGATCTCGCTGCATGGCTCGTGCAGCCGGATCATCCGCTGACTCCGCGAGTGACCGTGAATCACGTTTGGCGTTTGCTCTTCGGCAATGGTCTCGTGCGAACGGCGAGTGACTTCGGAGTTCGCGGCGATAAGCCGACGCATCCCGAATTGCTCGATTGGCTCGCCAGTGAGTTCATGAATCCCGGCAGCGGCAAAGCATGGTCGCGCAAAGGACTCATCAAGCAGATCGTGATGTCGGCGACCTATCAGCAGTCTTCGGTGCAGACTCGCGCGGCGCGCGAGGTCGATCCGCAGAACGTATGGCTCGCGCGACAGAATCGGTTGCGAGTGGAAGGCGAGCTTGTGCGCGACATCAATCTCGAAGTTGCCGGGTTGCTCTCGCACAAGATCGGCGGGCCGAGCGTCTATCCGCCGCTGCCGCCGGGGATCGCTGAGCTGAGCTATGCGGGCAACTTCAAATGGGCGGACTCGAAGGGCGAAGATCGTTATCGCCGCGGCATGTACACCTTCTTCAAACGCACGTCCCCGCATCCGAATCTGACGACGTTCGATTGCCCGGATGCGAATCTCACCTGCGTTGAACGCAAGGCGTCGAACACTCCGCTGCAAGCCTTGCAGACGCTCAACAACGAGCAGTTCTCAGAGGCCGCGAAAGCCTTCGCGCGACGTTTGTTGACGACTGCGGCAGACGGAGACGCCGCGCGATTAACGCTCGCGTTCCACCATTGCGTTGCTCGTCCGCCGCGATCGAATGAACTCAACGAGCTGACCAATCTGCTCGCCACTGCGCGGGACTGGTATCGAACTCATCCCGATCTCGCGAAGAGTCTCGCTGGAGCAGAGCCCGTCCCGAACTCCGATCAGATCGAGACCGCCAGTTGGACCGCCACCGCTCGCATCCTGATGAACCTCGACGAGTTCATTACGCGCGAGTAGTAGATTGGGATTCCATCCCGATCCTCAGCGGGACCGCCGCCCCTCAAACGCCGCGATCAGCCGTCAAGAACCGCTATCGCAGTCTCTGAATTGCGGCCCGATCCGTAGATTGGGATTCCATCCCGATCCTCAGCGGAACCGCCGCTCCTCAAACGCCGCTATCAGCTGTCAAGAACCGCTCCCGCAGTCTCTGAATTGCTGCCCGATCCGTAGATCGGGATTCCATCCCGATCCTCAGC
>CAZNMS010000719.1:0-3766 GCA_964573505.1 uncultured Planctomycetaceae bacterium
TGAGAACCTCATCCCGCTGAGGCTCGGGATGGAATCCCAAGCTACTTGTCCGAAGAGTTGCTCGATCTGCCTTTGATGCTTTTGCAGACCGAATCTTGACGGCGTTCTCTTACTTCGTTTGAGAGCCTCATCCCGCTGAGGCTCGGGATGGAATCCCAAGCTACTTGTCCGAAGAGTTCTCGATGAGGTCGAAACGGCGCCTCGATAGAGCTGACTTGTTGCCCCCAAAGCACGCAGACAGAATGGCTTCGCAGCAGCGCATGAGTTGAGACATCGAGTCCTCGTGCGGCCCTTGCGAATCACTTCACGGAACGACTTCATGGGGATTGCAGGACTTATCCGCGACAAAGCAGGCACGTTCACGCGAGCGAAGATCCGTCGCGAATTAGGTCGGTTCATGGAGGCGGCACAGGATTGTCGCCGGACGCAGACAGAGGTCCTGCAATCGCTGCTCGCTCTGAATGGCGGCACCGACTTCGCGCGGCAACATGGATTACATGCCGTTCGCTCGCCGCAAGATCTCGCACGCACGCTGCCCGTCACGAACTACTCGTTCTATGCGGACTATGTTGAGCGACTGCTGCGCGGCGATCAGCGCGCGATGCTCGGCGAGCAAAACAAACTCTTGATGTTCACGCTCAGCAGCGGGACGACGAACAACTCGAAGTTCATCCCCGTGACGAACCGCTTCTTGGATGACTATCGCCGAGGATGGCAGATATGGGGCATCGGCGCGTTCGATGCTTATCCGAAGCTGCGACGGCTGAGGTTGCTGCAACTGTCGAGCGACTATCAGCGGTTCCAATCAGATGCCGGAACTCCGTGCGGCAATATCAGTGGTCTCGCAGCGGCGATGCAGAAGCCGATCGTTCGCACGCTCTACACGCTGCCGTATGCGGTGACGAAAATCTCCGACCCGGAAGCGAAGTACTACACCATTCTGCGAATCGCGCTCGCTGACCCCGAGATCGGCATGATCACGACCGCGAATCCGAGCACCCTCGTGCATCTCGCGCATCTCGCTGATCGCCGGAAGGAAGAGTTGATTCGCGATCTGCGAAATGGCTCGCTTGCATGCGAGTCAGAGTTGCCGCCGCAGATCGTCGCGCAACTGCGAGGCAAGCTCGCTCGAAAGTCCCCGGCACGAGCGCAGTATCTCGAACGCTGCATCGAACAGCGCGGGCATCTCTATCCGAAGGATGCATGGCCCGAACTGCAATTGCTCGCGGTATGGCTCGGCGGGAGTTGTGCGGCGTACTTGCCGTCGCTCAAGCATGCCTTTGGCGAATTGCCGGTGCGCGATCACGGACTCTCGGCGAGCGAAGGCCGCATGACATTGCCCTTTGCCGACAACTGCTCGGCGGGGGTGCTCGATGTCGCCACTCACTTCTTCGAGTTCATTCCCGAAGCCGAGTACGGCAGCGCGAAGCCGACGATCTTGATGGCTCATGAACTCGAAGAGGGGCAGCGGTACTTCATCCTGCTGACAACCGCTTCCGGCTTCTATCGCTACGACATCTGCGACGTTGTGGAGTGTGTCGGGTTCGAGGGCACAACGCCCGTGCTGCGCTTCATGCACAAAGGCTCGTACATCTCGAACGTCACCGGCGAGAAGCTCTCGGAATCGCAAGTTGTTGAGGCCGTCGGAACAACGCTCGAAAGCTTCGATCATCGCGTCGAGTACTTCTCGGTCGCGCCCGTTTGGGGACAGCCGCCGGGATATCGCTTGCTGCTTGAAGATTGGGAGCTGCCGTCTTCAGACCGCATTGCCGAGTTCGAAGCAACGCTCGATACGCGCTTGATGGACCTCAACTGTGAGTACCGCGAGAAGCGCGATACGGGACGACTCTTGCCATTGCAGATTCAGGCGTTGAAGAACGGCAGTTGGGAGAAGTTCGCGCGCGAGCGTCAGTCGCGAGTCGGCGGCAGTGTCGAGCAATACAAGCACCCCTGCTTGCTCGCGAGTCTTGAACTCTCGGAGTCGGTCTGCAGCCGCTTCGGCATTGATGTCGCTGATGAAGACGGCGTCGCGCCGGCAGGAGTCATCGGGCGATAGTCGCGGCGGGGTTCGATGCCGGCTTCGATAGGACGGATGGGACCAATGGGACTCATAGGACCTATAAGACTTGATCGCAGGCTCTTCGTCCTATGCGTCCTATTGGTCCTCTAAGTCCTATCAACCTATTCGTCCTATCGACCGCGCCAACGCCGGCATCACTCCTGCGCTTCAAGCCCCTGCTTGCTCGTGTCCGGCGCGAACAAGATCGCGATCACGCCGATCGCATAAATGAGGCTCGTGATCTGTCCGATCCGCGCGTAGTCGCCGTTGAAGAGCGTCTTCAATGTGCCAGTCAGAAAGACGGTCACGGCCGTGCCGATGCGTCCGAAGTTGAAGCACACTCCGGCACCGGTTGAGCGAATCGTTGTCGGGAACAACTCCGGCAAGCACAGCGGCAGCCAGCCAAAATAGAGGCCGCTAAAGAGGCCGAGAGTCCCGACCCAAAAGAGAAACGATGGGTCAGTCGGCGTCGTGAACCAGAAGGCGTATTGCGCACTGCCTAAGGCCGCGAGACTCGCAACGAAGTAGGTACGTCGTCGTCCGACGCGCGCTGCGATCCATCCGCCGAGACAACTGCCGATGATGCCCGTGAAAGAGCGGTACTGCCCGACCTTTGCTTTCAAGAAGGGATCAGCGGCACCGGCAACTTGATCGGCCCATGGAATCATCCAGTTCGCGCTGCCCCATCCTCCGATGATGGGCACGGTCGCTAGCAACACACCCAGCAACGTGATGCCGAGATACTGCCGACCGAAAAGTTGAGTCAGCGGCACGCTCTTCTTGCCACTTGATGCTCCGGCGTCGCGCGCTGCTAGCCACTTCGGCGACTCCGGCACCAGCAGCAGAATCAAGATGCCGAGCACGAGCGTGCTGGCGCCGATCAGCATCGTCCAGCGCCAATCATCGGGAGTGATCTTCACCTTCAGAGCAATCGTCGCCATCACGAAGATGCCGATGTTGGCAGCCATTCCGATGATGCCCGAGACCAATGGTCGCGACAGATTCGCCCATATCTCGGCAACGAGCGCCACTCCATTCGGCCATGAACCGCCGACACCGAGGCACGCTAAGAACCAAATAACGAGCAACTCTTCCGGCGTCCGCACGAAGTACGCAACGCCCGAGAACGTCGCATAGCAGAGCACTGCTCCGGCCAATGCTTTCGCTCGTCCATAACGATCGCCGAGCCGTCCGAAGCCGAGCCCGCCCGCCGCTCCGCCAAACAGGAACGCGCAGGTGAAGTACGCAAACCACTGTTGAACGTGCCCCTGCCACTTCTCGTCTTGCTTCTTCTCGGCTTCCGTCAGCGTCGAGTCCTTTGCAACGACACGCTTGCTGAGTTCATCGAACGCGCGTCGTTCGAATGCTCCATTGCGGCTTAAGAGATCAATCGCCGCCGGTCGCATCGTGAGCGATGTCACCTGCAGCAGCATGCCTGCGAAATACCATCCGAGAAACGCGGCGATGAGCGCGAGCCAACGACCAGTCTTTGAAACGCCATCAGCAGTTGCGTCGCTCATCAGCCCGTCCTCGTTCTCGGATGTTGTCTGTGTCGTCAGTAGTCGCGATCGTCGCGGTTCGCTCCGAGGCTGTGATCTTTTCGCCCCCGGCCTTGTGCCGGGGGTTTGCCGGCTTTTGCGCTACTTGCATTTGGGCGAGGTTCATTTCGGTCTCGCATTGGGTCGCAGAGCCGCGCCCGTTAGGAAG
>CAZNMS010000720.1:0-3746 GCA_964573505.1 uncultured Planctomycetaceae bacterium
GTCGTGCGAAACGGAGCCCACTTTGTGACGATCTGATTGACCGCCCCAAAGACGTTCTCAACTCCCGAGCTATCAATCGGAGCATTGCGAACCGCATCAAGCACCTTCGGGAACTCAGCCGTCGGCTCATTGGTGAGAAAGGTCGTTCGCTCACCAAACGTGACGACAGCGCTCAAGACAGGAACTTCGTGCTTCGGCAATTGGTCCGACTTATCGAGCGCATCGAGTTCGCCATAGACCCGCTTCAGGCGATTCGCGATCTGCTCCTTCTGCTTGTTCAAACTCGCTGACGCATCAAGCAGCCAAACAATGAGCACGCGCTGCTCTTGCAAGTTCTTCGCGATCTCCCATGTGACGAGATCCATTGCCGAGTCGATCTGCACCAATGAGTTCCCATTGGTGCCATGCACAACGACCCGGCTATCGACTTCAACGCCTTCGGGAATGTCATAGATCGCAGTCGAGACGACGGGCGTCGGAGTGTCCTGCACAACCAATCGCGGCTGACTCTCCAGTTTCGGAGTGGTCGTCTTCATCAGCCCGACACTCGCCGCATTGAGGACTTCGCGGATCTCGGTCTCGCGCTCGTCGGGATTAGCAAGCTCGTACTTAATGGCTTCCGGCTCAGGCACTGGCTCGTTGACATCCTCTTCAATCAGATGAGAAGTCAGCGGCGGCTCGTAGTAAGCCTGCGGTTCCGTGACCGCCGTCTGAGCGAGATTGCTCAGCACCCAAATATGAAGTGCGAGACTCACGACGGTTGAGAGATAGCGACCGCGCGACGGCGGCAAGCTCGCGTCTGCGTCAGCGACTTCGAGCATCAGCACATCCTCAACCGGCTCGGCAGCGAGCAACGACGTTGAGTCCGACATCGAAGAGCGAGTTTGAATTTCAATCATGGCAAGCCTCGCGAAAGGTCAAGCGGTCCCAGTCAAAGCCACAGCACGCTAGCAACTCCCTCGGCTCCCCAGAACCGAGAAGTTCAGCTTTCTCTCACGACCTCAGCGTTTCATCTTGGAGTGCGGAGTTTCATCTCCGCTCCGCCCTTTTGGAGTGCGGAGATTTATCTCCGCTTTGGTCTTCGGCGTAGCCGTCTTTGTTTTTTGCCTTCTGGTCTTCGTCACTCCCAGTCTGACTGCCAGAAGAAAAAAGACGGCACCGCCGAATGGGAACGCGGGCACGGTCCATTTTGGTGTCACATGGTCTCTGCGATCTCACTCGGAGAACTCGCCGCCGGCTGCGGCCCAGAGGGTGCGGATGCGGTGCAGTTTGCGTTCGATCGTTCGAGTGACGCAGCCTTGTTGCTCGGCGATCTCTTCGACCGAGTGGCCGTCCAAACGCAGCAACGCAATCTGTCTCAGTCCTTCTTCGGGCAGCGCTGCGAGCAGTCGATCAAATTCTTCGACGAGTTGTGCTGCCATCTCAGGAGTGGGCACGGTGCCGAGCACTTGATTGAGGTCCTCAACGGCAGAACTTCCGGCTTGCTGACCGCCTCCGCGTTTCTTGCGTGACTCGCGGCGCTGTGCATCGACGGCTTTGTGCGACGTGATGGCAACGAGCAGCGGCCACAAACTGTCTCGATCAGAAAGTTGCGGGAAGCGACCGGCTTTGACTCCCAAACAAAAACTCTTGAAGGCACTCAGTGCGACATCTTCTTCATCCGCCATTCGTCGCGGAGCATTCTGCAGTCGCTGCCGAGCCAATCGCACCATCTGTGCGAAGTACCCTTCCCACAACTTCTGAGCGGCTGCGTTCTCACCCGCACGAAGTTGAGCGATCCACTGAGTCACGGTCGTTTCCGCGTTCATGACATCCTTCTACTCGGCACGGCGACAACCCGTCAGCCGACTCGTGCGGCACTCTGAGATCGTGAAGAACCTGCAATACGTGCGGCCTGCACTCCGCTCCCAGAATTGCTGATTAAGTTGCATTGCCCCGCAAGTCTTGCGAGCGCGTCTCGTCGCTTGACTCTCCCAGAGTTAAGCGACTTCTTGGCTGCGATGCCTACGAATTAACCTTTAATTGTGAGCGGCACGGACTCGATGGCGGCGTGTCCTGATTTGCGGAAGGGGCGCGGCAGCGGTTGCGCGTGACCTTTCTCGTCGATCGTCCGGCAGCGGAGTGTGTATTCGCCAGCAGGTAGTCCCGGTAGCACGGCGGCCCAGTGCGCGTTCGTAAGACGCAGCGGCCAGTATTGAGGTCGACCGTGCTCGTTAAAGCCCAGTGTGTTTGCCGGGATCTTGTGATCCAGCAGCCCGCCCCATTGATCGGGGGCTCCGAGGATGTCGGCGTCGACCCATTGGCACTGCAAGTAGTGCGGATCGTTTTCAGGTCGAGGCTGCGCATTGGATTCGATCGAGACCTGCACCTTCTTAAGTCCGCTGATACCGACTTGTGCGTATCCCGAAACTGAGATTGGCTCGCCGGGCTTAATGGCGCTCGGCACGGAGAGCGTTGCAGCGAATGTCTTGAGAGGGCTGTCGACATCGTTGTTCTGCTCGCCATAGGTGTCGTTGGCGTAAAACAAATTCGTCAGCACGACATGGCTCAGCCACTTGATCGACTTGAAGCCGTATGCCTCGGGCACAACCACTCGCACCGGTCCGCCGCGCTCTGAGTCGAGCCATTCTCCATTGAGCTTGTAGCAGAGGATGACCGGCGGCAGATCGAACGGGTCTTCAAACACGCGGCCGATCGGCAACGAGCTGCGAAACATCTGCTTGGGGTCGTCGTTGTGATAGCCGTAGTAGAAGACGCGACGCAGGTTCTCTCGCGGCTGTGTCAGCCAGATGACATCTCGCAGCGGCACGCCTTCCCACAAACCCATTCCGAGCGGGCAGCCGAGATTGAGGCACGTCATCACTTTGGGAAACCGCACGGCATGCTTCTCAGCAAGCTTCATTAACCCCGCGAAGTCGAGTGCCGTGCCATCGGCCTTTGTCAGCGGCTTGCTGATCTTCGCCGGGTGATCGGGATCAGCGATGACTTCGAGCTTCCATGTTTCGCGTGTGAGTCCAACTTCTGCCTTCTTCTCATCGGGCAGCGAATGAGGAACCGGCTTGCCGCGCGAGACATCTCGAAACTCAGCGACCTTCGTGAAGTACGGATCGGCCTTTGCACCCGCCTTGTCAGGCTTCGCCGGGCGCTTCGGTTTGTCGCCGGCATCTTGAGCAGCACTCGAACTCACAACGACCTGCGAAGCCGCTGCTGCCGCAAGTCCCAGTTGCAAGAAGTACCGACGCGAAAGAGCAAGGTGCTCATCGAGAAACTCAAGCTTCGGCTGCATCGACGCGTCTCCCAAAACAAGACAAGAGTGGTGAAGCGAGTCTTCGTGGCGCTCAACTCGCACGCTGCTGACCGCCGCGAAGACATACCGGATTGGCGAGCAGTTTGTCCGTGCCGTCGTAGCATGGGCTTCTAGCCTGTGCTCTTTGGGAACTCATCCCGATGATTGCGACTTTGCTGAGGACGCGTTCGGTTCGACGAGTCAGATCCGTGTGGGACATATCCGCGTGCGAAGTCCTTGGGCAAACCAGCTGGGTGTAACCGGCGTTCCAGCGCTGAATTTGAGTTGTCTCCGTCCGGATCGTCCGGACGGAAGCAACGACTGCATCGGGAAGTAATTAAGCGACTTGCTCGCGGCTCAGTTTTGACGATCAATCGCGGTGTTGGAGCGACCGTTGCCCACTGCGGCTCGGGATGGAATCCCAAGCTACTTGCTCGCGGCTCGGTTTTGACGATCAATC
>CAZNMS010000721.1:0-3731 GCA_964573505.1 uncultured Planctomycetaceae bacterium
GCGGGACTGCGAACGGCGATGAGCATGGCGAGACGGGTTCCTTCGCGGCGGGTAGGCGATTGGAATTGGGCTGCTAACATCCGCCGCCTGTTTTGATGCCTTTCCTTACTGATGACAGACAACTTCGCCATGCAAGACGCGATGGAATCTGATCTGCGAACCCCTCATGAGCCGATCGTGCCCGGTGCTGATTCGGTCGGGTTCGTCGAAACCAAATATGTCACGCTGTTCGAGCCGCCTCAGGGGTTGAAGCTCGAAAGCGGTGAGCAGTTCGGCCCGATCACGATCGCTTATGAAACCTACGGGCAACTCTCGCCCCAGAAGGACAATGCGATCTTCGTGTGCCATGCGCTCTCGGGAGATGCGCACGTCGCCGGTTGGCACAGTCCCAATGATCGCAAGCCCGGATGGTGGGACGATTTCATCGGTCCCGGCAAAGGGCTCGACACGAATAAGTACTTCGCATCTGCGCCAACGCATTAAGCGGCTGCAAAGGGACGACGGGACCGAGCAGCATCGATCCGACATCCGGCAAGCCTTACGGCCTCAAGTTCCCGTTCATCACTGTTGGCGACATTGTCGAAGTGCATGCGGCGCTCGTGAGGCATCTCGGTGTTGAGAAGTTGCTCGCGATCATCGGCGGCATGCAGTTGCTGGAGTGGGCTGCTCGTTTCCCGGACATGATGCACGGTGCCATCTGCTTGGCGTCGGCAGCGAAGTTGTCCGCTCAAGGCATCGCCTTCAACGCGGTCGGACGACGAGCGATTCAAGCCGACCCGAAGTTCAACAAAGGTGACTTCTACGATCAGCCGGAGGGACCGCGTTACGGACTGGCGCTCGCTCGTATGGTCGCGCACATCACGTACTTGTCTGAGGTGTCGATCGAGAACAAGTTCGGTCGTCGTCTGCAGCACAGCGACAAACTGGCTTACGACTACGCGCTCGAAACCGAGTTTCAGATTGAGAGCTACCTGCACTATCAGGGCAAGCGGTTCGTCGAGCGGTTTGATGCCAACAGCTATCTCTGCCTGACGCATGCGATGGATTACTTCGATCTTGCGAGTTCGTATGGCTCGTTGGCGAAGGCGTTAGGCCGCACGAACGCGAGGTTCTTGCTGGCGTCGTACACATCAGACTGGCTCTTCACGACGACTCAATCTCGCGAGATCGTCGAAGCCTTGATGCTCGCCCGGCGACACGTCTCGTTCGTCGAACTGGCAAGCACCTACGGGCACGACGCGTTCTTGTTGGAGATCCAGCAACTGGAAGATCTCGTGCGACCGTTTCTTGAGCAGACGCAATTGGCGATTCGCTAACGAGCAACGGTGCAGAGTTGCCGCTGCATGAGGCTTCATGGAGTTCGTCTGAGATCGTCGTGGTTCGCTCTGCGGACCAACGTCTGCCTTGAGAACCTTCGTCATTCAGAGAGCCCGGAAGCGTTGGTTCGCGGAGTGAACCACGACGATCGAGCGTCCTCAAACCGACTCCCGTTCTTCAAGGTATGTTTCGATGAACGATTCTCAAACGAGCGGCGTGATGCAGCGCTGCGGCTTTGTGGCTCTCTTTGTGTTGATCCTGCTCAGCATGTTGGCGGTGACAACATGGGCGTCGTTCGAACGCAATGTCATTGCCGCCGCGCGGGATCTCATGAGCGACCGATGGTTCCTCGCGACATTGGCTGATGCCTACTGCGGCTTCCTCACGTTCTATGTTTGGCTCGCTTGGCGCGAACGAACTGTGCTCGCGCGAATTGTTTGGTTCGTCGCGATCATGCTGCTCGGGAACATCGCGATGGCGAGCTACATCCTGCTTCAAGTTTGGAAGCTGCGCGGAGGCTTCTCGTTCGAACGCCTCATGTCGCGTTAGCGCAAAGTGGGTTCGGACACGAGTCGAGGGCAAGTAACCAACGGAAGTGCCGCCCGAGCACAGCCGACGTAAGGGACGGTTCGAAACTCTGGCCTGGTTCAGACCCGGGTAGCAACTGAGGCTGAGTTGGGGGCGTCAAGAATGTCTGTTTCCTCCAGACTTTGACGGGGTTCACAGTCCTGTCGCAGTTTCAAGGAGGAAACAGACATGTCGGACATTATCGGTTCGGAGACGAAGTGGGAGTCGGTGAGCGGGCGGGCTCGGGGGTTGGAACCGCTGGCTCGACGTGACATTGCCGTTGAGGTCTTGGAGCGGAAGAAGTCGGCGGCTCAGGTCGCTCGCGAGGAAGGGGTCAGTCGCAAGTTTGTTGCCGCTCAGGTCACGCGGGCTCGCGACGCAATCGATCAGGCGTTTGATGAACCGGGCACCGATCTCAAGACCACCGGCGACGACCGCGTGTTCTTTCAAATCGCTGTCACGCCTCGGCTCATCAGACGCTCCGTCTTGGGGCTGCTACTCTATTGTCACAGTTGTTACAGAGGTGTGAAGGAATTCCTACAGGACGTGCTCGGCATCACGGTGTCAATTGGCACCATCCATAACATTGCTCGACAAGCGACGGAGCGAGCTCGACTGCTCAATGCTCAGGAAGATTTGTGGCGCGTGAGGATCGGGGCTCATGACGAGATCTTTCAGAACTCGCGACCGGTGCTCGTGGGATGCGATGTCGATTCGACGTACTGCTACTTGCTGAGTCTCGAAGATCATCGCGATGCGGAGACTTGGGGCGTGCGGTTGTTGGAACTCAAGGATCGCAGTTGGCAACCGGAGGCCACCATCGCGGATGGCGGGCGAGGTTTGAGAGCCGGTCAAGAGTTGGCATGTCCGGGCTTGTCGTGTCGAGGTGACGTTTTTCATACACAGCGCGAAGCCGGGCAGGTCGTCTCTTACTTGGAGAACCGAGCCTACGGAGCCATTACCAAGTGCGATCAACAAGAACGCCGCATGCTCAAGGCGAAGAAGAAGGGACAAGGCCACAAGCACTCGAAGCAACTCACGCTCGCGCGAACGGCTGCCGCAAAGGCGATTCAACTCGCTGATGATGTGGCGCTGTTGGCGAGTTGGCTGAGCCATGATGTGCTCACGGTGATCGGCCCGCCGTTGCCGGTGCGGCAAGGGTTGTTCGACTTCCTGATGAGCGAGTTAGAACGGCTCGTTCCGAGTTGTCCACATCGCCTCGGACCATTGCTCAAGGCGCTGTGTAATCAACGCGACACTCTGCTGGCGTTTGCGTCTGAGGTAGACCAATCACTCAGCGCGATCGCCGAGGAGCATGAAGTGAGCGAAGCAATCGTTCGCGAGTTGTTGCTCGTTTCAGAACCGCGCACGCCGAGCGACTGGCAAGCCGAAGCGGCGCTGCGCAAGCGTCTGGGATCGAAGTTCTACGAGCTGCATCAAGCGGTGACGAAAGTCACCAGCAACACGGTGCGAGCCAGTTCGGTGGTCGAGAATCTCAACAGCCGGTTGCGACACTACTTCTTCCTGCGGCGACACTTGAGCAACGACTACTTAGAGCTGCTGCGCTTTTACCTGAACCATCATCGGTTCCCGCGCAGCGAGCGTCCCGAACGAGTCGGCCGCAGCCCGCGCGAACTGCTAACCGGCGAACGCGAGAGCCACTGGCTCGACGACTTGACCAGCGCCAGTCCGCTCGCCGCCTGAGTCACACTGAGGGAATGCAACTCCCCCTCATAAACTGCGCCCCCCGTGCGCGCCTGCTACCATCAAGAGCCCCGATTTGAACCAGGCCCGCTTTTTTTAAAATGTCGCGTTCCCGTTCGACGCGACGCAGCTCGTCTTCGAGT
>CAZNMS010000722.1:0-3707 GCA_964573505.1 uncultured Planctomycetaceae bacterium
AGTCGTCTCTGTGCCGAAGGACTTCGGCAACTACTCGCTCGCTTCGCGGCGCTGCGATCTCATCGGTTGGCTCGGGCTCTATCAGGCGCATACGGCGAGCATCTGCGGAGCTAGTAAGTGCAGTCTTCGTCTCGGCCTCGATAGCGAACTGCAGCCTGACGGCATGCTCTTCAAGAGCGGTTCGACTCATGACAAGGTCCGAGTTTCTGACGACGACTATCTCGTCGGCCCGCCCGAGTTCATTGCGGAAGTCTCCGATAGCACAGCAGCGACCGATCGAGGACCGAAGCTTCGCACGTTCTTGCGGCACGGAGTTAACGAGTACCTCATTTGGCTTACCGAGAAGCAACGCATCGAGTGGTACTCACTCCGCGACGGTGAGTACGTTTTGTTACAGCCAGACACCGCCGGCATCATCAAGAGCGAAATCTTTCCCGGCCTTTGGCTTGATGTCGCCGCACTGCTGAATGGCGACCTCGGAAAAGTCTTCGCCGTTCAGCAACAAGGACTCGCGAGCGACGAGCATCAAGCATTCGTCGAGTGTCTCAAGCTGTCGCGAACGCAGTCGTAGCGAGGCTTCGCAATGATGCGATGTCCGGTTTCGAGAGTCGACAACTTCATTCCGTCCTAAAGAGGCTTGCCCGTGTTGCAGCGTTTGGAGATCTCACACTTTCGAGGAATCGAGCGACTCGTCGTCGACGACCTGCGTCCTGTCACGTTGTTTGTGGGACGTAACGGAGTCGGTAAGTCGACAGTGCTCGAAGCGGCCGCAATTGCGGCGCGACCGGACGATCCCGATGCGCTGCTTGAACTGGGGGCGAACCGCGATCTGCCTGACTTCTCATCCAAAGTCGACATCAGCGTGCGCAGCTTGTTCTTTCATCAGCGGACGGAGACACCGATTTGCTTGAACTACCGCACGAGCCTCGGCGATGAATCCATTGAGATCACCGCCGCTGAATCGCCTCTCGGAAACGGAGCCTCGCGCAGCTCGCTTCGGGCGTTGATTCACCGGATTGAGATGACGCACCGCATTGGGGACGCTGAAAAGTGCAACTCCCTCGAAGTCGTCAAACAGCATCCTTCGGATTACTTCAAGCGCGAAAAACGAGACGAGATTGAATCGCGATTGGGAGCGACTGTCCTTCGGACGCGAAGTGTTTTCGAGATCGGCTCTATCTCTCAGATCTACTTCAATCTGCTGATTACTTCGAAGGGCAATCGCTTCTTGAATCTGCTGCGGACGGTCCGACCTGACGTCACCGCACTCAACGCCTTTACGTTCGATACGAAGTCGCTGCTACTCGTGACGACAGAAGAAGGAACGGTTCCGGCCAATCTGCTCGGTGACGGCTTCTGTCGCATCGCACTTATTGCAGCGGCACTCTTCAGTCAGGACGGACGACTGACCATCGTCGATGAGATTGATTCGGGACTGCATCGGTCGGTGATGGTCGAGTTCTGGAAGCAGGCCGCCATCTTGCAGAGTCAACTGGGGTTCCAGTTGCTGTGCTCGACTCACGATGAGGACATGCTGTTGGCCGCGCGGGAAGCCTTTGCTGATCACCCGGAGATGCTGACTGTCATTCGCCTTGAAGAAGGGACTCCCGGTTGCCCTCGTGCTGTTCGGTACTCATGGGATGAATTGGATTACTCCCTTGAGTCCGGCATTGATCCGAGGGGCTAAACATGGCGAAAGAAAAGCATCGAAACATCCCTGCGGATAAGAGCGTCTTGATCTTGGTCCAAGGCGACGACGACCTCTTCACGTTGAGTAACTACATCGGGAAGCACTGGGACGCAGCGGTTCGCGAGCAGTATCGAGCAATCCACTTCTTCCCGTTTGCGGAAGCAGTTCGCGGCGATCTCAAGGAACGCGATGCATTGCGTTACGCACTCAAACAAGTGTCGAAGACTCCCGGCTTCCAGCAGATTCGGGCGCTCGGTGTTCTTTGCGATGCCGATCACGTTCGAACGGACTCAACGACATCAGCTCGAGCTGCAACTGCCGCTCACATCCAGTCGGCATTTCGAGATGCGGGCATCGTCGCGCCGACTGAATCCGGTACATGGTCAGCTTACCGTTCTGACGAGCATCCCAATCTCGAACGGATTGGGTTTCTGGTCATACCGCCTGATCGTGAATCGGGATGTTTGGAAACGATGCTTTGGGACTCGGTCGCCCCGAAGCTTGCGGAACTGAAGTGTTGCGCCGAGAGCTTGCTGAGTTGCGCCGAGCCGATCTATGCGAAGAACTTTCCTCAGCGAGTCGCAGATCCGAATCACTCCAATTGGCAAGACAAGGTCCGCGTTCATGCGTTGCTTGCAGCGAGTGAGGAACCGCAGACCTATGTCACTGACGCGACCTTGCGCGGGTTCTGGGATTTCAACTCGCCCGGATTAGCTCGGGTGCTTGAGTTCTTGAAAGGCGGTCAGGCCAATGCGACTCCCCCTTGAGGCAGTCGAATGAACAACCCCCGCCAGATTGATTCGAAAAAACTAGCTCCGCAGTGACGGCTTCGAGCACGAACCGGATGACCGATTGGGAAGCACAATGCTGACTTACAAAGACAAGTATTCGCGATTGCTGGCGGGCTTCTGCTCGTCGGAGCGTTGGCAGCCGGAGCATGATGATGCGATGCGCGTGCGCGATATTGAGGACTCGGTCGCGATGGGCAATGCAGTGTTCGAATACCTGCAAAGCCGGGAGATTCGGGCTTACGAATGCGCTGCTGAGGCGGAACTTCCCGAAGTCGATTTGCAGTTCGCGGCGCTGTATTCGCAGTGGCATCACTCAGCGACGCGCGTGCTTTCAAAGGCCGAAGCCTTCTGTGCGAGAGGCTATGAGATTGCGGGGCTCAGCGAGTTTCGATCGGCCATCTCGCAAGCAGCACCGCATGCGGAAGCACTCGGTGCGAACGCCATGAATCCGGTCATGAGCGGCGCGAGTTGCTCCTGATCACTCCTGATAACGAACTCGCCCAATTGGCGATGACCGACAGAACATAGCGAGCATGACATGAAACGTTTTGGAAGTTGGAGTTGGGGGCGGTTGATGGCGGCGAAGTCTCGGCAGGGACGCTTGCGCGGGCGGATGGGGCGGGCGAGTGAGTTGCTTGAAGTGCGGCAGGTGCTTTCGGCTAGCGAGCCTTACTTGTCCGAGTTTCTGGCGGACAACTCGGGCAGCATTGTTGATGAGGACGGGGAGCATTCGGACTGGATTGAGATCCGTAATCCGACGGCTTCGTCGGTCAGTCTCAATGGATGGTTCCTAACCGATAATCGAGGCAACCTCAGCAAGTGGCAGTTTCCCAATGTGAGCATTGCGGCGAATGGGTTCTTGACCGTCTTTGCTTCGAACAAGAATCGCACCAATCCGAGCGGGACTCTGCATACGAATTTCAAACTCGATGCGGGCGGTGAGTATCTCGCGCTCGTGAAACCCGATCGCTCGATCGCCAGTGAGTTCGCTCCGAGTTATCCGGCTCAACTGCAAGACGTCTCGTTCGGCATTCAGACCGAAAAGAAGTTTGTGACCGAAGGCACGCTCGGTGATTTTCTCGTGCCGACGTTGAGCGATGCAGCTTCGCTTTCAACATGGAAGAACTCGAACTTCAACGTTGATGCGCGCTGGCAGAGCGTGCCGACCGGCGTCGGCTTCGGACTCGCGAATCCCGGCTTCAATGTGCGGTTCATTGATGTTGATG
>CAZNMS010000723.1:0-3701 GCA_964573505.1 uncultured Planctomycetaceae bacterium
GGGATGTGGCGGCGGCGGGGGTCGGGGGCCGTGGGGCGTGGGGAGTGGCGGCATGTAGCGTTAGTTACATGCGGGCTGCGAGGCAGAGTCTTGCTCCCTTGCGTTTCGAGGCGGAGCCTCGGAACGCAAGGGCGGCGGAGCTGGGGCGGGTTAGCAGAACAATTCACGGTCTCGTTTCTTGATGGGGTCCGTGAAGTACTCGTCCCACCAGGCGACTTCTCCGGGCTTACGCGGCGGCTTCTTGAGCTGAAGCGGTTTGTGTTGCTGCTGCGATTGGGCCACTGCGATGCGGAAGTGGTAATGGTCGAAGATTCGCAGCGCTTCGATCATGTAGGCCGTCGCGACTCGTCGATCGCGGATGCAGATCAAGTTCTCGCCGTTCTTGCTGTCGGCGGTCGCAGAGAAGTTGTACGAGCCCGTATAGACCCGCGCGGTCGGCTTATCGAAGTCGATCACCACAAACTTGTGATGCAAACGCGTGCCGACGTTGCCTCCAGTGGGCTCGGGGCGGAATGGCTCCGGTAGGTTTTCGGTCAGAGCCGTCGGGTTCACGACGATCATGCTGCCGGTCGGCTTCTGCAACGCGACGGTCAACGCGGCCGCTCCGTTGAGGTCGGTCACCTTCTTATCGGCGATGCCATAACAGAAGACTTTCTGCTCCGACTTCAGCTTTGCGAGTGCATCAGGAATCGCGCCTTTCGTCTGAGCGAGAAACGCCAGCGAGAATAAGAGGCTCGATTCCGTCTTCCCTGAGATGTCTGCAGCGACCTCTTCGAGCAGCGAGTTCGACTTACCGCGCGGTGAGAACGCGACCTTCGTGGCGCCGTCTTTCAGCACGCCGAGATCTTGCCACTTCGAGACCGGTAGCTTGTCGAAGTCTGCGACTTTGTTGCTTTGCCAGTATCCATCGAAGGCTGCGGTGAAGAGTCGCACGGGCTCGGCACCGAAGAACTGCAACGCGTTGTTGTTCTGCACATAGAGGCCGCGCCATGAGAAGTTCGTCGAGCCTGCCACAACCATCTTTGTCTTCGGGCTATCGACGATGATCGTCTTGTTGTGCTGCAACGTCCCCATGTGCTGCCGCTTCACGTTCGCCGCTCCGGCAGAAGCTTGCAGACGAGCGGCAGCACGCGTCTCCGGCGAGTTCGGCTCACCGTGATCGTCACTGTCGTCGATGATGATCTTGAGTCGGTCCTTCAATGCTTCGAGGCGCTTGAGGATGTTGGGTTCGTTGAGGTCGTAAGCGATGACTCGCACTTGTGCCGCCGGGTCAGCGATCGCTTGATCGAGCACTTCAAGCAACATCTCTCTCGCTTCGAACCCCATCCACTCGAGATGCGACTCCGCGCCGCGCAGCTTCGGTTGGAAGTCGAGCCCGTCTGCTGCTTTCGCCGGGAGCAGATCCTTCATCTTCTCCGCACCTTTGATGCGATCGACGAACGCCTGCGACGAAACGAAGCCGCGCGTGAAGCTGATGTTGAGCTTCTTTGGATGAGTCTCGCGCCGCAGTTCGATCGCGACCTCTTGAGGCTCGCCGTAAGTCAGCTTGTCGTTCGCATCCATGAAGACGGGGATGACTCGATAGATGAAGTCGCCTTCGAGACTCGCGTTCCTCGGGAAGTGGACCCAGCGAAATTTTTGAATCGGAGACAGTCGCGACGAGAGCGTCTTTGGATTCACTTCGCCCATAGGCCCAGCAAAGGCGATGCGATTGGGCAGAGGAAAGACCTTTGGGTTGTCGGGTTCCTGATACTCGATCGCGAAGCCGACGAAGTCAGTCGGCGGCTTGCCCTTCTTCCAATCCATCGCCAACAGCACCATGCCGTCACCGCGATGCACCGTTAAGCGAAACAAAGCATTCGAGTTCTTCCCCAACACCTGAAAAGCAGCGTTCATGACATCCATCCTGACTTGAGAGTCCATTGCACGATTCGAAGGTCACCGGGACCTTCGAAGGGTCATCGCAACGAAGTGATAGCAGTGCCGAGTTCACTGCGTTAGCTCGCACGGTTCCGACAAACAGCAGCGAGCATTGATCGCGCCGCCGCCGTTATCGCGAGAGCAGTCTTCAAGCAGGGGGGTAAGTTGCGTTCCATCGCTGGCGGCAGTGCTTAGTCAACGGGTCATGGAGTGCTCCGGCTCGACGGAGCCCTCCGACTCAGCGGCACTCGGCTCAATCGGTTTCAGCCGCGACATCGTCAGAAACGACGGTCATCTGACATCTTCTTGTTCTTGTCTCGTGAAGGGCTTTGCCATTCATGGTCGAGAGCGGCATCTTCGACAATCCGTGCGGATAAGAAGGCCGCAATCATCTGCCGTACATTGACGGCGACATCTCTAATGAATGGGGATCACTCGCCGCTGAGTCGGAGGGCTCCGTCATGCCGGAGCACTCCAAGAATTTTCGCTTCGCCTCACGACGGTGTAACTCGTGTTGCATGTGGTTTCGCGCCGTCTCTTGGCAAGCGTAAGTCGCTCCCAACGCTTACCGACCAATCCCGCGTATCCAGAGCGTCTTCGAAATTGCTGAGTTGAAGTCGGCAGTGGCTCGCGTTTCTCAGCGCCTGTCTCGGAAGTAGCGCGATCATGCGACGATCGAACTGCGAGCGTTGCTGGCAGGGCTCGACGCGGCTTCGAAGAGCGACGATGCGTTTGCGGCACTCTGTCTGCGATCTTTGTTGATTGCGGGGAACTCTGAGTGGCAACACGTTGTCGAAAAACAACACGGCCGGCGAATGGATGGGCGGCCTGCGATCGAACCTCGTTACCGCTAACTGCGGTGATGCCACAGGGTTAAGAGCACTCCTTTGACTGCCCTTCAACAATTTGCCGCTCGATGGCCTCCGGCTTGCAATGTCGTCGTCATGCAGTGGGCCTCGCGGGCGTCGCCCGAGAGCGAATGCAACCAGTCGCTTCATCAGGGGGTGAGATCATGGCTCGGAAAAAGGGTTGCACGATTGATGTGCGAGAAAAGCATCATGTCGTCGTCATGGGCGATATGGAGATTTGGGACGGAGCGGATCTTGCTCTGTTGCGTGAAACGCTCGCTCGTCTGGTTGAGGACGAACGACGCAAGGCAATCGGCGTTGATTTGACGTTCGTCAAATACATCCCCAGCGGCTTCTTTGGCATGCTTTATGACTATGCCGAACGCGGGGTTTCAGTGCGGATCTACAACGCTCAGCCGCACATCCGCGAGATGCTTTGGTATCGCGAGTTCTTCGATGAGCTGTCGCGAGGCGTCTATCAACTCGGTCTGCGTCAGCAGACGGCAACGTCAGCTCGCGAAAAGCAATCGCGCGGCAAAGCCCCTTGGGCGTCGCCGGATGCTCCTCAACCACTGGAGCCAATTGGCACCACTCAACGTCAAGCCGTTCCCGTGCTGACGTAACTCTTAGTGAGACACTTTGAATCAATCAGCAGAGCAGAGACTGCTGAAAACGGACGCCCTGATCTGACTCGCTCAGATCAGGGTCGTTTCGTTTCTGGGAGTGACCGCATTGCGGTTCGAGGATGCATTGATGACGCCCTCTCGCGGAGCGGTTGTGCTGAAATCGCCACTCGGGCTTGTCCCAGTGGTTTGGCGGCTTCTGCAACACTCGATGTTTCTGTGTATTTCGGCTGTGCGGTTCAGGTTGTCGGCGGGTTCCTCTTGGGCGGCAAGAGGTTGCGGGCTTTGTAGTAGGCCGCGCGGGCGAGTT
>CAZNMS010000724.1:0-3692 GCA_964573505.1 uncultured Planctomycetaceae bacterium
TGGGTGGTTTTTTCTCCCCCCCTAATTTTTTTATTTTTTTTACCCCCGACCCCAACTACTTCCAACTACTTGCAGATGTAATCCATCTAACAGGCTGCCGCGTTTCGAGATGCCGGAGCGTCTCTCTTTGTGCCTGAGTGCCTTTGGGTGAGACCGGCTCTCTTCTCGCCTACTTCGAGCGTTCGTATTGGAAGTCAAAGGTGCCTGCAGCCAGCGTCTTGTCTTTGATCGCCTCTAGCAGACCGGATCGGTTTGCTTGGTCAGAAGCGAGCGGCAGTTCGCTCGACAGCGCATAGACCGTGATGTGATAGGTCTTCACGCCGGGCCCCTTCGAGCACATGGGGTCGTACTCGGCGCGGCGTTTGTCGTTGAGACCCAGCTTGCCGACGGTCTTTGAGTTCTGCTCCAACTTCGTGACGTTGGCCGGGATGTTGTAGACGAGCCAGTACGACTTCTCTTGATCCGGGGCCGTATGCCACAAGCTCACGGCGAAGGACCTTGTGCCCTTCGGAGCGTCCTTCCATTCGACGGCCGGCGAGAGTCCCTTGCCGTCGCACGTGCAGTCGATCAGCAGCTTGCCTTTGTCATCAACCGAGCGGCTCGATACGGCGAGCTTCGGGTGTCGGCTTCCGCTCTGCGAAAGCTCTGTCTTCTGCGAAGTAGAAGCTGACATCGGCTCGCCCTTGCGCGGCGGAGGCGGAGCGGGTCGATCATCCGCACGTCCCGGCGGAGGCGGCGGGCGATCGTCGTTGCGAGGCGGCTTGCGATCATCACCGCGCGGCGGGTTATCTCGGTTCTTCTTGGATTCATCTTCACCCGGACGCGGCGGCGGTTGTTGTCCCGCTTTGCCGCCGCCGCCTCGTCGTTCGCGACGTTGGAAAGTATCGGTCGTTGCCTTGCCCGCTGTGTCAGTGAAGGTGAACTTCGCGGAACCGTCATCCGCCAGCACATAAGCCACTGAGCCCGTCTTGCCCTTCACGTCGTAAGTCAGCACGAACGAACCGGGCTTCGTCTCTTTGAAGCCGACGATCTTCGCGCCTTGCATCGGCGGCAATGACGGACGCAGCGGCTCGGCTCGGGGTTGAGGATCGACTTGCCCGTCGCGTTCAACGACTTCGCCGTAGAAGCCGCCGTTGAGGTACGGGTACTTCTTCGTCGCATGGTAATGATAATTACCCGCCCGATCCTTATGTCCGTTGAACTGATCAAGCCCCACTACCGCCGAGCCATCCGGTTCCTCGTAGCCATAGATCGGATAGCCATCGAGCGCGTAAGCAATTGGCAAGCCCTTGCCGACCGTCTTCTCCAAATGCACCGGAGCGATGTGATAGTGATAGTCGTCCGCTCGTCCGCAATGGCCGCCGAATTCATCAAGCTCGCCAAAGAGATAAGCGTCATCGCCGCGATTGTTGAGCGGATTGAAGATCGGGATTCCATTCGCCGCGACAGCGATCGCTCCGCGTAAGAAGTTGCCCTTCGCCGACTGAGGCTTCTTCGCGGGAACGGGATGTAACGGAATCTGCCATGAGTTCTCGCCGAAGTACTTCTGAGGCAACGGCACCTGCTGCTGCCAAGCAGTAATGCCGACCATCATTTGATGCGCCGGCATGCCATTCGATTCGACATAGAAGTACCGCTCATCCCAACGCGTCTTAATCGCCTTGAGCTTCACGAACCCCTCAAACGCCTTTGCCATATCGGACACGTGATCTCGATCCGCCGCACCAGTCGCCTTCTGCTCTGCCAATGCCAACAGCAACGGGAATCTCATTTCAGTTTCGTCTTCCACAACGAGATCGTTGCTCGTCGCCTCGGGAGTCTCAGTGGTCTCAGTCTTCGGATGCCGATGCCACGGATGCGCAACCACTGAATTGGCACCTACAAGAAACAGCATCATTGCAATCGACAGTCGAATCATGGGTCACTCTTTCGTGAAACTCGGCTCCGAAACCTCTGTTCTCACTTGTTCCATGCATTTGAAATTGCACAGAAGGAAACAGAGGGAACGGAGAAATCAATCATTCTGATCGGCGATGGAACGAGTACCTCACTCCATCACGCAACTGATCTCCGGCATCTCTTATTTCAGTGTGGTCTGCCATTGAAAAAGGCGGCGTCCCACAACTCATCTCTGTTGCCTCTGTTCTCTCCTGTTTGATGTATTCGCGATTACATATTTGGCTTCTTCTCGCCCTTCTTGGGGTTCGGCTTCTTGTCACCTTTGTTGCCCTTCTCGCTCTTGCCGGTCGGTTCTTTGGCTGGATCGAAGTTCGGGTTCACGGTCGGCATCTGAGCGTTGACTGAGGCGAGGTAGCGGTCCAATCGCTCGCGGAGTTTCTTCGCATCCGCCGGTCTCTGAGTCGCGAGGTCACGGCGTTCGCCGATGTCTTGCGCGATGTCATACAGCTCGTCGTGATTGTCTTCGTAGAAGTGCATCAGCTTCAGATCGCCGAGGAAGATTGCGCTATGCGGCGCGTCGCCTTGATAGTGCGGGAAGTGGAAGACGAGTTCTTCTCGACCGCGTTTCACTTCGCCGCGTCCGTCATTGGCGAGCAGCTTCGCGATGCTGCCGCCTTCGAGCCCCTTCGGCAGTTGTGAAGTCGGGACGCCCGCCCATTCGCAGAAGGTCGGATAGAGGTCGTAGCCGACAACGCGCGTCGCGCACCATGAGTTCGGCTTCACGCCCGGTCCGCGCACGATGAAGGGCACTCGAATGCCGCCTTCAAAGACGCCGCCCTTGCCGCCGCTGAGCACTTTCTTAGCACCGCCGGCTCCGTTGTCCGCCATGTAGATGACATAAGTATTACCCGTCAGGCCGAGCTTCTCGATCGAAGCCAACACGCGACCGACTCCGGCATCGAGATCTTCCGTGATGGCCGCGGTCTTGATGAGCTTCGAGTTTTCGCCGCTCAACGCCTTCTCGTATTTGGCCATCGTCGCTTTGTTGGCGTTCTCTGCAGCGTGCAGAGCGTTCCAAGAAAGCTGAACGAAGAACGGCTTCTTCGCCTGCTTCGCTTTGGCCATGAAGGCTTCGGTTCGCTCGGCCATTCCGAAGATGTCGACGGGGTTCGGGTCTTCAAACTTGTAGGCGTTCTCGTTGCCCGTATCGCCGTCCGACTCGTCATAGCCGTGCTTCTCGGGACCGCCGCCGCTGATGTGCCACTTGCCATAATGAGCCGTCACATACCCGGCCTTCTTCAGCAGCTCCGCAACCGTCGTCTCATTGAGCGAGATGCTCTTCACATTGCGCGGCTCGATCAGCCGATGCCCCTCTTCGGGCGGAGCAGCCTTCGTCCAATGCAGAGCGGCCGGACTCTTGCCGGTCTGCAATGCGATTCTCGTCGGCGAGCAAACCGAAGCCGGCGAATACCCCGCCGAGAACCGCATCCCCTGAGCCGCGAACCGTTCCAAATTGGGTGTATGAAAAATGTCACCTTTAGAACCGGGTAAGCTCGGATGCATCGCGACCGAGAGTCCATTCCATCCCTGATCATCGGACAGCATGAAGACGATATTTGGTCGCTCAGCCGCAAGCCCCGATGTCACATCGACAAAGGTCGCGACAACGAACGCGAGTTCGAAAAGAAATCTCATGAGCAGCTCCGATCGGGAAATCGACGTCATGTTCGAGATCCATTTGGGTGTAACCGGCATTCCGGCGCGGTCTCCGGCGGGCTTGTCCCGTCGGGACC
>CAZNMS010000725.1:0-3663 GCA_964573505.1 uncultured Planctomycetaceae bacterium
GACTTGCGCAAAGGCCGTTAAACCCCCGAGGTGAACTCGGGGGCGAAGTTTTCATCAGGCTAGCTCGCGGCCGTCGGTCTTTGTCTTATCGAAATGAAGAAAGAAGACGGCCGAGAGCGGCCATCCTACGACGAGAGTGCCTACTTACGACTTCCTCAAACGACGACGCATCTCGCGTCAGCAACTCACACTGGAGCCCTTGATGAAACGACTCGCGTTGAACTTGCTCGCTCTTCTGATGTCATTCGGATTGCACTTCGAATTGACCGCTGCCCGCGCGGCTGATGCGGCTAAGGATGCGAAGCCGAACATCGTGCTCATCTTCATCGACGATATGGGTTACGGAGACATCGGCCCGTTCGGCAATACGCGGATCAAGACGCCGCAGCTCGATAAGTTCGCAGCGGAAGGCATGAAGTTCACGAGCTTTTATGCGACGCCGGTTTGCTCGATGTCTCGAGCCTGCTTGTTGACCGGTTGCTACAACGCCCGCGTCTCGATTCCGGGCGTGCTCTTTCCCGGAGCAAAGATCGGCCTGCATCCAAATGAGCTGACGTTGGCCGAAGTCGTGAAGCCGCACGGCTACGCGACGATGTGCATTGGGAAGTGGCATCTCGGTCATCGCGAACCCTTCTTGCCGACGAAGCAAGGCTTCGATGCCTACTACGGCATTCCTTACAGCAACGACATGACGATCGATCCTGAGAACGCTCGCTTCTCAAAGGACTGCGTCTTTCGAGAAGGCATGAATGAAGCGAAGGCGCGCGAGAAAGCCATTCGTCACACCGTGCCTCTGATGCGCGATGCGGAAGTCATCGAGTACCCCGCCGATCAAGCGATGCTCACGAAGCGTTACACCGAAGAGGCCATCAAGTTCATTCGCGGCAACCAATCGAAGCCGTTCTTTCTCTATCTGCCTCACACGATGGTGCATGTGCCGCTTGCTGCTTCGGATGAGTTTCGCGGGAAGAGCGGCGGCAGTTTGTTCGACGATGCGGTGATGGAACTCGATTGGTCGGTCGGCGAGATCATGAAGACACTCAGCGATCTCAAGCTCGATGAGAAGACGCTCGTGATCTTCACTTCGGACAACGGAGCGGCGACCGGTTCATCGGGCTCATGGCGCGGCAAGAAGGGCACGATCTATGAAGGCGGCGTGCGCGAGCCCTGCATGATGCGCTGGCCCGGTCGCATCCCCGCCGGCAAGACGTGCTCGCAGATCGCCGGCAACATCGACGTGCTGCCGACGTTCGCAAAGCTCGTCGGGACCGAGCTGCCGAAAGACCGCGAGTTCGACGGTCGCGACATCAGCAGTTTGATGCTGCAAGCCGACGCGCCTGCCGTGCGCGACACTCATCTCTACTTCACCGGAAGCAGCTCTGTGGGAGCCATTCGGCAGGGAGATTGGAAGCTCGTGCTGACAGTTCCGGGACCGAAGAAGGCACAGCAAGGGCAAGCGGGCAAAGGCAAGAAAGCCGCTGAACCCGAAGAGAGCGTCGCGCTCTACAACCTCGCAAAAGATCCCGCCGAGTCGACCAATGTCGCTGCTGACAACGCAGAGATCGTCGCGCGTCTGAAGGCCGAAGCGCAACGGCGCGAGCAAGAGATCAAAGAGCATCGCCGTCCGGCCGGCGAGCTCTAAGCCGCGCATTGAACGGCACGTCTCACGGCGCGGTGACAGCAAGATCGAGAATCACCGCCGCCGTCTGACGTTGTTTTGCAGCAACGGTTGAGTTTGATTGAGGCGACTTCAGAGGACTCGGCACGTGAGCGCCGTTATAGGCGCATCCCGTTTGATTTACTCTCGTGCCAATCCGCCGTTTGAAAGACGACCTATCAAAGGGACGAGCTGAATTCGCGAAGCGCGCTGACCGTTTGAACGAGCCCTTGCCGTTCGAGCGTCGCCAAATATTGCGAAGCATCCATCGGGGGATTCTTCAGACTCGATCGTTGGTTGTGAGCTGCTTCGCAGACTTTGTCGGGACTTAGCTTGAGCAGTCCGCTTACGAAGTCATCGGGATGCTGAGCCACAATTCCAAATGGCGCAAGTGCCGAAGCGGGGAAGTCCTTCAGGTTGAAAGTCAGAATGACGTCGGCGCGACAATGAATCGCGGCGGCGAGCACATGCCGGTCATCAGGATCCGGCAGCGACAACGTCGGCATCACTGTCTCGTACCCGACTACTAAGCAGTCTCGGACATTGGCATCCATCAAGGATCGAACGCGCTCAATCTGCTTGAGGGTGACGTCTTGTCGGTTCCTCAAGACGTTTCGCATCCACTCTAGATGGATGTCATTTGACCAACGTGCTTGAAAAACGTCGGTAATCGCGAGGTACATCAAGAAGCTGCGCAGTGGCGCCGGATACAGCACGCAGGCATCGAGCAGGACGATTCGAGAAGGCATTTCAGTAGCCCAGTCCTAACTCTTGATCAATTGCGGAGAGCTCTGACAACGCTTCGACTCGTTGCTCATCAACGCGTCGCTTGTAGGACATCACGTCTTGAAACCGGATTCGTCGGTGCGTTCCGACGGTCTTGAATGGGATCTCACCGCTCTCCATTCGGTCGACGACAAAGGGGCGCGACACATGCAGCAACTCTGCCGCTTGCTCGGTTGTCAGTTCGGCATCGTTCGCAACGAGAGTGACCTCATGTCCGAGAGCCATTTGCTTGAGGGCTTCAGACAACACCTGCAACATCGAGGACGGCAGTCGAATGGTTTCTTCGGGGAGGCCGCTTGAGCAGATTCGAAGCTCCGGCTCTTCAAAATTCGAGAACCTCGCGAGTCTCTGACAGCAGTCTTGAGCAATGACGGCATCTTCAGCGGTTGCTCGAAATACGCTGGGAAAAGCGCTCGTTTTTGTGGTCATGACGTTGTGCTCCTTCTTCCGCCATCGTGCCGTCGAACTCTGACAAACGCAACATGCGAAACCTTGCCGGAGTTGAACTGTCCCGTTCGTCTGATCGAGCAAGCCGCCGTTCGTTGTGCTGTATTACTTATGTCATGTCACGATTGGTACAACGAGGTTGCTCGTACTCATGCCGCGCAGACGAAGTCGCCGATTCCTGCTGTGACCGGTTATCCGCAGCATGCTGTGCCAAAAGCACGAGCTGCTTATCCGCGAGCGAGTGCTGTCCAGTCGGACGGAACTTCGAGATTCGGGCGGTGCTTGATGAACTTGCCGCCGCTCACGTAGCTGCCGGGACGACTGAAGCGGCACCATGACAACTTCACAACAACCGTTTCGATGCCCGTTGCAACTCGGAATGAGATGGCAGCGAATCGAGTCGTGATCGGGGTGCTGTGACTGAAGGACATGCCTTGCCCGGATACATCGCGGCCTTCCATCAGCAACGCTTCGGTTGCCGGGCGAAAGTGCTCATCGAGTCCGATGACGCAGATTTCCTGACTGAGAGGAACGCGCGCGGCCTCACGACGTTCAATCGCATGCTTTGCCGACTGCCAAATGGCGAGCGTTGGTTCGAGCAGTGCGCCCAATGCTTCGAGCGTCATGCGAGCCGAACCCGTTTCCGGCGGCGCTGAAGTCTGTAGGGACATGCGGCAGTTTCCTTCCAACAATGGCGGCAGATCTCGGTGAGTGAAGCACGCGGCAGAGAGCACGTCGGTAGAGGCAAACACATTCAGTCGGTCGCTAAATGC
>CAZNMS010000726.1:0-3643 GCA_964573505.1 uncultured Planctomycetaceae bacterium
GAATTGCCTGTTTTCCTAGGGCGGCGCTCGCTATCGCGAGCTTGCCCTAGGCTGATATGCGATGCCCCTTCAGGGCAAAGACAAGACTTTGAGCAACTTCCAAACGGCAGCTTTTGAGCTATTGCAGAAACCGGGAAGTTCTTGCTCGACTGATCCTTAAGGCCGTCCTCAATTGAGGCCGTTGCGATGCCTCTCGCTAATCCCTTTCCGGGAATGAATCCATATCTCGAAGCCTCTTGGCCCGACGTGCATCTCGCGCTGCTCGGATTCATTCGCGAGGTCATCTCAAAAGTTCTTCCGTCTGACCTCTATGCCGCAGCCGACGAAGAGGGGGCCGTTGCCGAACCCGAGATCATTGAGGTCACCGAAAGACCCCATCGTTGGATCGAGATTCGAGAAGAGAACGGCCAGTTGATCACAGTCATCGAAGTGCTGAGCCCTTCAAACAAGACTGGGACCGGGCGAACTCGGTATCTCGAGCGACAGGAATCGTTGTTACATGCGGGCGTCAATATGGTTGAGATCGACCTCTTGCGCGTCGGGCAACCGGTCTTGAGTGACGAGCTGCGTCAGTGTCTCAAGCCGCCGCGCGGGACTCGGTATTTGGTGCTCGTCAGCCGCTTTCCGAACTTCAATCGCCGCGAGGTCTACTACTGCCCGCTGCGTGAGCCGCTGCCGATCGTGCGAGTGCCCTTGCGTCGCAGCGATCCCGATATCGCGTTGTCGCTGCAGACTCTGATTGATCGCGTCTATGAGACCGGTCGCTATTGGCGATTGCTCAGCGCCCCGCTCGCTCCGCCGCCATTGCCGAAGGACGACGCAGAATGGCTCGCCGACCGAATTCGCGAGTCGAAGCGCGTCGGTTAAGGCGAGCCTCAGCACGGTCCATCAACTCTCTTGAGCGTTGCGACTGCGATAGGCGTACTGCGTCTTCGTCAGTCCGCCGGGCAAGTGCCAATCCATCAATTGCAGGGCTTCAAACAACTCTTTGGCCTGCCGACAAAAGACCGGCGAGAAGCCTGCGTCTGAGTTCTTCAACCGGAACGAGAACTCCGCGACAAGCGGGCGTCCCTTCTTGCGACTCGCCCACAAGATCAATGCGACGGATGACTTCTGCTCTTGCTCACCGTCGACGAAAACCAATTTCGCGTCTTCGTAGACGGTCTCGTAAGCGTGCAATCCATTGACCGGTTGCAGCTTCAGCTCGGGACTGAGTGCGATGCGATCGCGCGTCGCTTTGCTCAGCGACGGGAAGAACTTCAGAGCGTCAGCAAGCACTGCTTCGGACTCGCTCAAGATCTTTGCGACTTCCACTTCGATCGTTGACGACACTGAAAACCGCGAGCGCCACGGAGCGCCAATGTCCTCTTCAAACTTCGACTTCGGTTCGAAGCCAGTCGCTGCCGAGACATCCGCCGCAGCGACGATGTACTGATCCGGCGACATCGCTTTGAGCGTCAACTCGGCTTGCTCGCCATCAACGCGCTGCCTGAGCACATAACCCGCGCGATGCAGCGAGAAGTCCGGTGTATCGAAAAATACAATCGTCCGCGCCGACTCCTTATTGAGCTTCAACTCGCCCTTCGTGCGAAAGCCGAGCGACTCTGCCAATTGCGTCACTTCGTCCCAGAGAGCTTCAACGGCCGCGCCCGGGTTTTGAAACCAACGATGATTCAGCATGAGTTTGTATTCGCGCGCTGCGAGTGTCGTTGCCATGAGTAAGTCCTATTACAGAGATGGGGCGAGGTGACTGACGGAGCGGACTGGGATCGTCGGTTTAAACGAACCGACACATCACGCTAGTAGCTCGCGTGGCACAATGATGTCACTAACGTTCGGATGCACTAACTTCACAAAGCCACTCGTCCTTCAACTTGGGAGACTCATGTGACGTACTCAGCCACAAATCCAATCGAGCCTGTCCCCTATCGCTATGACGGCGGAGTTTCCGGATTCGGTTTGATTCTCATGCTCGGAGCTGCGCCTGCTGCCGGAGCATTGGTCGGCGGAATTGCGGGTTGGATTCGAACGCTCATTGACCTTCATGTCGGGTTTTCGAAGTGGGTGGTCGTCGTCTTTATCGGTTTCCTGATCGTTGGCGTTGCGGGCATATCGCTTGGGGTAAGCCACTACGGCAAGTGTCGCAGTCGCCTTTGTGCCTTCATGGGCGGATTGCTTACTGGGTGCCTCACCGTTGTCGCGTTGCACTACGCGGAATACGCCGTCTTCCAAAATCGACTCGGCTCCATTGATCCTGAGGTGAAACGCGTTGCGCGAAATTTCACACAGTTGCGTGCGACCTACATGGAGCAAACTGAGGCAACGAAAAAGCTGATCGATGACCTCGCACGAGATACTCCACTTCGTGAAGTTGCGGTCGTCGATAGCTTTTGGAAGCACTTCCAATTCAAAGCTCAAAAAGGCATCAGACTGATTTCAAAAGGTGGCAATACATGGAATCTCGGCACCACTGGGAGCTTTGTTTTCTGGGGCATCGAAGCGGTCTTGATTGTCGCCGCAGGCGCTGCAGTACTTGTGCTGATTGCTGGAGAGCCCTTCTGTAGCGTCTGCCAATCATGGAAAAGTGCCCGAAACGTTGGCTCCTTCAACGCCACTACAGACGCCGTTCGAGACGCGCTTCTTGCCGGCGACTTTGCGAAGTTGGCGACCTGCCAACCTACCGCAACAGGACTTCTTTTGTTGCACCTCTATCACTGCCCCGTTTGCGGAGATGCTGCCGAGATGGACGCGAAATTGATCGAGTGCTCGAAGGATGAAAAAGGGGAAGTGGTATCAGCGAAAACAGTCTGCTTTCTGACCTTTCCCTCGGAAGCTGCGGAAGCATTTCGAACTCTCTTTCCGCCCCTCGAAACGACTGCTCACGCATAGGCGAACGGCAAAGCGAAATGGCTTCGGTCTTTAATTCGTTTGCCGCAGTTGGCTGGGAGTGAGGACGACTTCGAACGATCCGGCATGCCGCGCTTAATGCGGCATCTTCACAAAGCGGTCGAACCCCGATGTTTTGCGCCGTTCGACATTGCCGCCTGCGTCGAGCGACTGAATCAGCGCCTGACTTTGAGCCGGGCGTTCTTGAGCAAGCAGTTCGAGCGAGCGTTCGGAACCGACCACTGAGAGCGCCGTTGCGAGCGCGTCCGCATGCATGCCGGTCGGGGCAATCACGGTTACGCTCGAACGATGACTGAGCCCAACTCCCGTCGACGGGTCGACGATGTGCGAGTAACGCTGACCGGCGATCTCAACGAATTGATAAGCATCACCCGACGTCGAGACGGCTTGATTCGCGAGCTTGAGATGCAGGTCGGGTTCGTTGCGGCGAGTCAGCGACTCGACGGCAACGTCCCAATGCGTTTTACCCGGCGGGGAATTTGAAACCGCGATGTCTCCGGCGGCAGCAACGAGCGCACTCTGAATGTGATGGCGCTTGAGAACAGCAAGCGCTTGATCCGATGCGTACCCCTTTGCGATGCCGCCGAGATCGAGTCGCATGCCTTCCTTCAACAGCTCGACCGTCTTCGTCTGAGCGTTGAGCTTCACGAACTTGAAGCCGATCAATTGCCGCGCGGCAGCAAGATCCGCAGCGGGGGGTAATTCTTTTTGCCGACGACTCCGGCGCCAAAGTTTC
>CAZNMS010000727.1:0-3632 GCA_964573505.1 uncultured Planctomycetaceae bacterium
ACACGCTCTTACGGCCTATCCTAGCCATGAGCCCCGGTTGCAAACCGCGTCCTCCGACACCTTGCTGACCTTGTTGACCTTGTTGACCTTGTTGACCGCCGCCCGCTCCGCCACTGGCGAAGGCGAATGTTTGAATTTCAATCAGGTTGTTGAACTGAGGAGCGAGGCCCAATCGCACGAACCGACGGTCGGCAGACACAACGGCCGAGACTTGCAGTTGGATGCCGTCAGAGATCTGCGAGATGACTGGAGTCAGACCGACTGAGAACGCACCGACTGTCGGTTGCAGTGACGCTACGAACGGTCGTTGCGTCGCATCGACAATGGTGGCCGTGCCGCCGTTGTAGAGCGTCACTTTTGGTGCGAAGAGCAAGTTGGACCGCTCGTCGCCTTGAGCTGCTTGAATGAAGAAAAAGGTTTCGATGTCACTCAAGATCGCCAAGCCGACCTGAATACCGGCGTTCGGTTGGAAGCCGCCGAAATCCGGCACACCCAAATCGAACGAGCCTTGTTGGAAGCCAATGTCGAGATCGTTCGTGAACTGCTGATTGGCGTCTCGCAGACCGATGATTGTGCTGCGGCCCCAGTTGTCGCGTTCGACCAAGTTACGTTGTGGCTGTTGTTGGAAGGTGAGACCGGCTGCTGCTGCCTGACCTTGTTGGTTCTGCTGGCCTTGCTGTTGTCCCTGCTGCTGCTGTCCTTGCTGCTGACCCGTGCCGGGGATGATCGCACCGAATGGTGGAATCGGAGTCAGAGAGCCAGCTTGTCCTTGCTGATTCTGTTGACCGCCTTGACCACCTTGCTGACCGGCGGTACCGCCGCCAGTTTGGAAGCTTGGGCCGCCGATCGTGTCTTGGAAGTCGAAGTCGAAGTCGACACCGATGCGTTCGAAGAATCGATCGCTGACGTTGATCAGCCGGACTTCGATCGTGATCTGCAGGTCTTGCAGACGACGAAGTTGTTCCAGCAGGTCGATGATTTCTTGATGCACTTGCTGAGTTTGGCGGATGACCAAGCTCAAGGTTGTTTCGTTCGAGCGGATCGTTCCGTGACCGCCGACTTCGGACCAAGAGTCCGGTTCGACGACCGAGGTGATCAAGTCAACGAGTGTGTTGAAGTCGTACTGTTGCTGGCTGGTCCCATTCAGACCGACATCCGGCGCGTTGCCATTCTGGAAGCCGACCGCATTCAGGCCGTTGTTCGCGACGTCGAACATGCCCTTGTTGCGAGGGATGTTGTTTGATGGATTGACGCTCATCACGCCGCTGTTGACGCCCGGAGGCAGCACGGCACTCGGCACATTGGCCGTCACGTTTCGCATCGAGACAACGAGGTCCGCGACCGGATAAGCCGCTGCGACCAACTTGCCTTGCTGCTTGATGCGACTGGTCACTTTGAGTGCGTCGTCTTCGATGCTGTAACCCAGATGCAGTGGCTCGAGCAGGAGCTTGAGAGCACTCTTCACCGAGATGTTTTCGACTTCGATCGAGACCTGAGTATTGGTTGTTACACCCTCTTCTTCGAGGCCAGTCGGGTCGATCACAACGTTGATGTCAGCCGCCGATTTGATGTAGCGAACGACCTCGATCAGCGGTGCGTTTTCGTAGTTGAGCGAGACCTTCTTGCTCAGACTTTCCTCAATGCGTTTCTCGTCTTCAGAACGATTTCGCAAAGTGGTCTGACTGCTCTTCAAGCGGTTCTTCGACAGTTCCTTCCAGTCTTTGGGGAACTTCACTGGGTTCGAGTCGTTCGGGATGTTGTAGGCGAGAGCGCGTTCAACATCGTTGAGAGCGTCCCATGTCGCGCCTTCCTTCTTGTCACGCAGCTTGTCGTTGCTGTCGTTGCGGTAAGCGAAGCGAGCCTTCAACTCCATCTCGATAGCGACGGGGTTCTCGGGGTCGAGCAGCTTCGCCTGCTTCGCGATGACATGAGCTTGAGCGTAGTCGTGTGCTCGGTAGAGCTTGTTGTAGTCGTCGACGAGAGCAGCGAACTCTTTGCGGATTCGCACCTGCGTCTTGATGCCGTTCTCGTAGGTCGATTTGACTTCGGCATTCCGCTTCTCGAGTTCGATGATCGGTGCCTTCTGAGCCATCAACCCTTCGATCGAACCGCGAGTGCGTCGCAGTTGCGAGACGAGCGTTGCGACTCGTTGCTTATCGAAGCCCGCGTTTTCAACGTCGGCCATTGCCTTATCGAGAACCTCGATGGCTTCATCCGGTCGCTTCTCGCGGAGAGTGTCTGCTCGCAGGATCGCGTTCAGAACTTCGCTTCGCAGACGATCGAACTTCAATGCGTCTTGCTGCTCGGCTTCATTGATGGGTCGAGCATTGTCGAACTCACCTGTTGACGGCCCGCCTTCAGCTTGAGCTGACGTCAGTTGAATGTTGCTGTTCTTGCGCGGTGCCAGTTCTCGCAAGTAGTCCTGCATCCGCTGAGCTTTGTACGAGTCGAGCTTCTGTCCCGACTGAGCGGCTCCGAGGAACGCTTGATAAGCCTTTGTGCGGTCGCCCTTCTTCAGATAGGTCTCGCCCTGACGGAAGAGATCGTTGGCGTTCATGCCCGACGGATAGACGGGAGACGTGCCTTCGTTCTCAAACGCACCGACTGCTTGAGATGCTTGAGCCACTGCGGCTCGTGAGGCACTGCCAGTGTTGATGCGGCCGGGCTCGGATTGAGCAACGCTCGATCCGATGTTCGATCCAACGTCTTGCTGTTGTGCCACTGCTTCACCGATGGCGGCCAGAACGAGTTCCGGTCGGTCATCTCGCGGGCCGAAGGTGAGATCCATTTCACGGACATACTCAGCCTTCTGCTTCGCGGCTTGAATGCGGCCTGCATTCAGGTCGGCTCGTGCTTGAGCCAGTAACTGTCGAGCTTGCTCGAAAGCCCCGCGTGCTTGCGGTGATGACTTCGCAGCAGGCTGCTCATCTTCAAAACCGGCAACCGGCAAGTTGTCGGCTGAGTTGCTCTGACGATTAGCAACGGTCTGTCCGGGGCGAGCCTTAGAGGACGGACCGGTTGCCGGTTCGACGGGAGCGAGAGCGCTGTTGACGAGTTGCATGTCCTCATCGAGCGAACTCTTTGCATTGCGTTCGAGACGAGCGATTTCAGAGATGATGTGACTGGGCTGATCTGCAAAGAGATCAAAGGTGACATTGAGTTGCTCTGCTGCTTCAGCCTTTGCCTTCGCTCCCGCGAGGTTGCCTTGCTTCAGTAACTGACGAGCTTCCGCAGTGAGTTGCGCGGCTTGCTGCATGCGTTGCTTCGTTGCCGCACCGCCGGCTTCCACTTTGTTGCGCACGGTACTCGCGACATCAGGCAGAGCCGGTGCGGAGTCTGCTAGCTGAGTCGAGAAGGGATTCTCGTCATTCGCTGCTGAACCGGTCGGAGCTTGAGTGGCTTTGCTGCTGAGTCGTTCGATGTCGGCGAGCACGACTTCAGGTCGCTCGTCGAAGAGTTCGAAGGTCGACTCGTATTTCTGCGCTTCCGACGCGAGAGCATGAGCGCGATTGAGATCGCCTTGAGCCATCGCGAGCTTTGCATCGGACAAGAGCTTCTGAGCATGAGCCCGCTTCTGTCCGGCGGCTGCTTGAGTCGCCGTTGCGGGACCGATCTGCTTGCTCTTCGAACCG
>CAZNMS010000728.1:0-3609 GCA_964573505.1 uncultured Planctomycetaceae bacterium
AGCCCATAGAGCGAACATCATATCGGCGGCGAGTCGCGTTGGTTGCCGTTGTTCCCCGAGCTGCGACCGCACCTCGAAGCATTGTTCGATGAAGCGGCGGAAGGAACCGAGTTCGTCGTCAATCGGTATCGGGACGCGAAGCAGAACCTACGAACAACCTTTGAGAAGATCATCGTTCGAGCGGGGCTCAAACCGTGGCCGAAGCTCTTTCAGAACCTGAGGAGCACTCGGGAAACCGAACTTGCGGAGCACTTCCCGATGCACGTTGTTTGCGAGTGGATTGGAAATTCTCAGCCGGTCGCGTCGCGGCACTATCTGCAAGTGACCGATTCCCACTTCAAAGCCGCTGCGAGCACATCAACGATTGCCATTGAGGAAGCACCTGAAGAGCAAGAAAGCGCGCTGCAGAATCCGGTGCAGCAACCGTCCGAATCGCCTCGAAACGACTCGTAAGCGGTGAACACCGAAAACGAAAAAGCCTCGCAATCTTCCGAGGATTGCGAGGCTTTGCTTCGCGTTGCAGTGAACAAGAGTTACCCGACCAGGACTCGAACCTGGAATAGCAGAACCAAAATCTGCTGTGTTGCCGATTACACCATCGGGTAAGCCGTAATGCGGGCGGTTTTGTAGGGAATGGTTCTCGGTGCCTCAAGTCGACCTTATGGGCACTCTTGAGGAAGGATTCTCCGCGGGATGTTGTCACGAGGGTTGAGTGACAGGCAGGTCGATCTGAGCCTTTCGAAAAAGGCCGATTTCGGCTGATGAGGCGGCGCCGTTATACGGCACGCAGTGCAGACTGAGTTGCTTAACGGCAAGCCGAAGGCGTTGGCGTATGCCTTGATCGCAAGCCGTCCTACGCCGACGCCTTGCCGTTAAACGAAATCACTCCCTGCGAAGCATAACTCGCCAGTCGTTGCTTCCACTGACGCGGGGCAGAGGAGAACGCGCCCACTGCAATTTGATTGGGCAGCGATATCGAAAACTCCACAAGTCCGAGCACTGGTCTCAGAACTCAGGGGCGCTGCGCGGCAGTTGCTAGAGTTCCGCACTCATGCAATCGCAGTTGACTCACCGACGCAGTCAGAGCCTGTCCGAGAAGTGGGATAGGCATCTTGCCTGTCGGCATAGGACTCGAGCCTGCAACAATTCTGACAGGCTAGAAGCCTATCCCACGACTTTTCGGACAGGCTCTCAGAAGAGGACGGGAAACAGGAGCTTCCCGAAGGTGCGTTCCCAAGCGGAGCTTGGGAACGAGTGTCGGGCGACGGCGCCGCCAGCGCGATGAGTGCGTTGGTCGCAGGTGCCTACAGCAACTCTTCGATCGCGTCGTGATCTTCGAGGATCTTGTTCGGCCGGCCGTTGTGGTCGATCAGCATCAGCGTCGGGTCAATGCCGAGGCAGCGATAGATCGTCGAGTGAATGTGAGTCGGACGCACGGGGCGGCTGTGAGGTCGCTCGCCCTTTGCGTCGGTCGAACCGACGATCTGTCCGCCTTTCACTCCGCCGCCGCCGAGCAAGCAAAACATCGCGTTGCCCCAGTGATCGCGGCCCGGTTGCCCCATGCTGAGCGGCGCTCCGCCGTTGCCGCCGTCGTTCATGCGCGGCGTCCGACTGAATTCGCCGCAGAGAATCACGAGCGTCGAATCGAGCAGTCCGCGCTGATCAAGATCGCTGAAGAGCGCCGAGACCGCGCTGTCGACCATAGGTAAGTATCGTTCCATACCCGGCTTCAGATCCCAGTGATGATCCCATCCGCCAAAGTGGACCGTCACGAACGTCGAACCGGCTTCGACGAGTCGTCGCGCCAAGAGTGTGCTTTGTCCCCATGTGTGCCGACCGTAAGCATCGCGCGTGCGCGGATCTTCGAGGCTGATGTCGAACGCGCGGCGGGCTTGCGCTCCGGTCACAAAGTTGAAGGCTTCTTGATCGAAGCGGTCCATCGCTTGAAACACTCCGCCGCGATCAGCCTCACGACGCAACGTGTCGAAGTGCTGCAACAACGAGCGACGATCAGAGAGTCGATTGACCGTCAGTCCCTGCGCGAGATTTAAATTCTGAACTTGAAAGTTCGTCGCGTTCGGATCGCCATTGGTCTCGAAGGGGTCGTATTCGACGCCCATGAAATTGGCTCCGAAGTAACCGGGACGCAGTCCGATGCTCATCGCATAAGGCACGCCGACGTAAGCAGGCATGCCGGGAACTCGGGCTCCTCTCTCGCGTGCGATGACCGAACCGAGCGACGGGAAGCGACCCGCCGTCAACGCACCGCTCACATTCATGTCTTTGGTCGTGAGCATGCGGTGCCCGCCGGCAAAGTGATCGCCGGTGTCATGATGCAGTGAGCGGACGATCGAGAACTTGTCGGCAATCTGAGCCTGCTTCGGAAAGAGCTCGCCGATGTCGAAGCCGGGCACATTCGTCGGGATCGGATTCCAAAATCCTCGGTACTCAACGGGAGCTTTTGGCTTCAAATCGTAGAGGTCTAAGTGCGATGGTCCTCCATCAAGCCACAGTAGGATCGCGGAAGTATTCTTCACTTCGCGACCGGCCTGCGCGGCCATTGCCTTTTGGCGAAACATCCCCGACAGCCCCATCGTCGCGAGCCCGGCAGCGCCCAATTGAACGAAGCTGCGACGATTCATCCCATCGCAATATCGGGAAGCGAGTCCGGCATCGATTCGGAACATGATGACCTCGTTTCAGGCAGGCTGTTGTGAGGAATGCGGGGGGATTTCGCTGATGGCGAGCGCCGCTCATTAAGAAGTAGCAGCCACTCAACTTGAGGACAGAAGCATTCGGCAGGCGGGAAAAATGCGACCGCCCAAGAGGACACAGATTCTTGCCCTCTGATATGTCGGCAGCAAGACCGGACGGCAGATGAGTGAAAGGTTCAACGGCATCACTGCAGAGGCGTTTTGAGGATCCGATTTTCGCGACCGGTCTGCAGCTCTTGTGACTTAAGGCAAGCGGCAGTTGAGAACCTACCAGCAAATTCTTGTACGACGGACTTGTAGTCCGTCGGGCCTTGTCTTCGACGGACTACAAGTCCGTCGTACTGGTCGAAACTCATCTGCCGTTCGCCGAATGGGCGGCGCCCGAGTGGCGCAATGCAACGCTTGCATGCTCTTCATCTTTTCGCCCCCCATCTTTTTGTCATCTCGTCTTTCTGAGGACCGACGACAAAAAGATGGGGCGACGGAAAGATGTAATGCGAATTGCACAGTCTCTCATTGTCACCCTCTGTGCTGGCCGGTTGGTGGCGGAACTTTGAGCGAGCAGGGCGCAACGGTGTTGAATTCCCTTCTCGACTCGAAAGCAGAAACGCCGTGCATGACCTCATCGACAAGCAGCATCAGGGCATCATCGGCATGCTGAGTGAATTTGATCGCGCGGTTTCGCGGCAGCTCAGAGCACCGCTTATGACCAAGAAACGAACAGAGCCTTGAGGCACGGGGCACTCAAGGCTCTGAAATCATCAGTCGAAGCGAGTACCGGAGCACTCGCGAGAGCAGGCTTACTTGCTCTCTTCTTTCTTCTCTTCCTTAGCTGGCTCAGCCTTCGGCTCTTCCTTCTTGGCTTCTTCCTTAGCTGGCTCGGCCTTCGGCTCTT
>CAZNMS010000729.1:0-3598 GCA_964573505.1 uncultured Planctomycetaceae bacterium
TGATAGTCGCCTTTCGCTCTGCGAAAGGAAGCTTTTGCGAAGCAAAAGCCGACGCTCCCTTTCGCGGAGCGAAAGGCGACTATCGGCAATCGTCAGACGGACGCGAACTTGCCGAAGACAGCACGGACTGGAAGTCCATGCTACGCAGACCGTCCTTAAGCGATGCACGGTCCAGCGACTTGATGCCAGTCGGCTGCGACCTCTTCCGCGGCGTCTTCCGGCGAGCACGCGGCAGTCGCGAATGCGGCTTCGATCGGCTCGTCGTTTTCGAGCACGCGACGCAGTGTCGTCAGCATCGTGCGATATGCGTCGAAGGCACCTTCGTGATACTTCTGACCGAAGGCGCTCTCGAGATAGTCATGAGCCTGCTCAGTGAGTCGTTCGAAGGTCTGCGCCTCTTGAGCATGAGCCTTCGTGGCGCGGGACAAGACGTCGATCAGTTGATTGAGTTGCATCGCGATCTCCTTTGGCCCGCCGGCGCGGAGACCGCGCGACGTCAGGCACTGCGTTTTCGGGGTTTGGCGTGACGATTGAGTTCGTGCTCGGTCAACCGACGGATCTCGTCGATGACGTCCTCCGCTGACGGCACTTTGGGGCGGCCCTGCCCCCATTGCGGGACATCCGAGAGTTGACCTTCAACATCGATCGCCGACCGAACCGTGTTGCGTACGAAGTCAGAGAACGATTCGTCTCCGCGTACCGCGTCAATGCGCGCCACCCAATCGGCGGGCCAACGTATGAGCTTCGGGATGAGCCCCGGTTCTGACGTCACATCCGTGTTTGTGCTTCCTGCCATCGGCGATCCTTTCTTCGCATCCTTGCGTAAGAGATATCTCATTAATCGGCAGTCCGAGTTTGAAGAGTTATCTCTTTTCAGTCCGATGCGCAGGATTTTGAAAGGTCGCTCAAACGCCGGAGAAATCGCTCGTCTTCGAGTGCGATAGGACGAATAGGACTGAGAGGACCGATAGGACGCAGGCGACACATTCCGAGGCCGCGCGTCGATTCGCTGACGGAATCAGAACCGGACGGGAAGCAGGAGCTTCCCGATGCGGCGTTCCCAAGCGGAGCTTGGGAACGAGTGCTTGAGTACGCATACGCGACGAGCGCGTGAAACAATTAATACCGCGCCAAGATCGGCATGATCTCCGTCTGCAATTCGCCGCCGGTGACATGCACTGCGCCCGCTCCGTCAACGAAGACGTTGATCTCGCTGCGAACTCCGAACTCGGGCAGATAGATGCCGGGCTCGACGGAGAAGCATGTATTTTTCATGACAAGGCGCTCTTCGCGCGTTTCGAGGTTGTCCATGTTGGCGCCGTTGCCGTGCACCTCTTGCCCGATGCTGTGACCGGTGCGATGCACGAAGTACGAGCCGTAGCCCGCGTCGTCGATCACTTTGCGGCAAGCATCGTCGACTTCCCATCCGCGCAACGCGCGGCCGGAGGCATAGGCTGCTCTAACGGTCGCAATCGCAGCGTCGCGCGCGGCAGCGACGACGTTGAAGACCTTCGTGAACTTCTCCGGCACCGACGTACCGACGAAGCCCGTGCGCGTGAGATCGCTGTAGACCGCGCGCGGCCGATCGCACTTTGCCCACAAATCGACGAGCACAAAGTCGCCTTCGCGGATCTCAGTGCGAGCCCCCGTACCCGTCTCGTAATGAGGATCACCGCCATTGGGACCGACGCCGACGATCGGCGGGTGATAGGTCGTCAGTTTGTTCTTCGCGAAGTGGTCCATGATCGCATCGCGGACCGCAACTTCTGTCGTGAAACCTTTCGACCGCACCTGCTCGGCAATGTGCCCCCATGCAACGTCGTAAGCCGAGTTCGTATGCACCGCAGCCTCGAAGTGAGACTGCACTTGCTCGTCGTCCCATGTTGCTTCGAACGCTTGAATCAAGTCGCCCGACGGGACGACCTCAACGCCGAGACTCCGCACGAACTCGATCGTTCCGCCGTCAACGCGCGAGATGTACGGGTTCGAAACTCCGGGCGCGTACTCCATTGCAACGCGCTTCTGACCGGCGACGAGATGCTTGATGCCGGCTTCGAGTTCTTGCCACTTGAGATAGATCGTCTTCGAGCCCGGCAGATGATCGAGAGCCCCCGACTCGATGCGATGCACGAGTTTCAAAGGCTCGCCCGTTCGCGGCACGAGATACAGAAACCGGCGCGAGCCCATTTGGTCGGGAGCAAGATTAAGCACGCGGCGCGCGAGAATGTTGCTGCCTCGGAAGTCGAACAGCAGCCATGCATCGAGCTTCAGTTCCGTCAAAGCCGCTTGAACTCGTTGGAGGTCGAACATGAAACGTCTTTCGTGATGAGTGGAAGAGTTATTGCACGCGGACATCGTGTCCGCGATCGGGACTGCTAATTCTCGTGAGGGGCGACTTGCTGCTAGCCCTATCGAGTCAATGGCGACGGCGGGGCGGCAACTCTCAAGAAGGTGCTCGCCCGCCGAGTAAGCGATCCCCGTTGGGGAAGCGGTTAAACGACATTGTGGCCCGACGCTCCGCGTCGGGAGTCGCGACGCGGAGCGTCGCACCACACTAAGCGCAAGCGACAAAAAATCGCGAACTGGTAGTACGAGTTATTGCCCCAGCGCCACTTTTTGCAGGAAGCGCATTGCTCGGATCGAGTCGCCGAGTTTGTCGTCTCCGGCTGAGCGACTGATCGTCAGCCAGTTGCGGTAGCCGCCTTCATGCAGGAGCGCGAGCACTTCGTCCCACATGACCTCGCCGCGACCGAGTGGCACTTCTTGCCCTTGTCCGTCGATGTCGCGCAAACCGTCTCGCACTTGCACGGCGAGCACCCGATCGAAGTGAGCCCGGTACATCTCCATCGGGTTCTGTCCGAGCATCGCGAGCCCGCCGACATCGAGATTCAAACCGATCGGCCCTTCAACGATCTGCTCGAAGAGTCGCTTCACCGTTTCAGGCGAGTCGACGGTCGGAGTGATCGCAAACGTCGCTCCGCACCGATTCGAGTGCCGGGCGATGTCGTTGAGCACGTGCACGAGCAACTGGAATTGTTCTGACACAGGATCTTCGGGGATGCGTCCCAGTCTCCCGACAACGGTCTTCACCTTCATGAGATAGGCAAAGTCCATTGCAGCCTTGAGAGCCGAGACTCGCCCATCGAGCGCGTCCTGATCGTAGAAGGCGCGGCGCGTCGGAAATTCGAAGGCCGAGATGCTCAGCAACTGCTCGCCGATCTGATGTAAGAAATCTGACCGCGCGGTCTCACCGAGATCTTGAGGTTTGAGTTCGTTGCGAACATCCAATTGCACGCCGCGTGCTCCGGCTTCGGCAACGGTGCGTAACGCTTGAGGAAGCGGCAAATTGAGATGACGAGTCGCAACAGAAAGTCGAAGAGGCAACATGAGCAAAGACCGAATCGTTAAACGAAGGGGCTGAAAGACGCGGCGGAGTGTGATTGGGGGCTAACGCCGATCAAGGGACTGCAACGATCGAGTCCGCAATGGTCCTCAACGTCATCGCCTCGCGCAACCTCTTGAGGAACACATCCGTTTTTGGGTTCGACGGACTTGCAGTCCGTCGCTTCTCACGACGTTCGACGGACTACAAGTCCGT
>CAZNMS010000730.1:0-3595 GCA_964573505.1 uncultured Planctomycetaceae bacterium
CCTCCATTGAAGTCACCCGGATTGCCGCCGACTCCGCCGCCAAAGCCCCCGCCATATCCGCCAATGGCCATGAAGTTGTCGAAGCCGCCGCTCGACAACCCGCCGCCGCCGCCGCCCCCCGAGTTCGGATCGTTCGACCCGTTTCCGCCGTTCCCGCCGAGGGCCACATTGCCGACGACGCTCGAACGATTCAGCGTCAGTTCTCCGCGACTGAAGATCGCCCCGCCCAATCCCGCGCCACCGCCGCCGCCAAACGCACCGTCACCGCCATCACCGCCGCGAATCGCTCCGCCGCTGAGTGTCAGGTTCTCAATCCTGAGCGACCCATTCTCCGTGACTTCAAACAGCCGAAACTCGGAGGCCGAGTTGTCGCGTGTAATGTAGATTCCACTCTCGCCGAGCGGTCCTCGCAGCGTGATCTCCGAGTCGATCACAAACGCCGAAGCACCGAAGTCAGTCGTTGAAAACTGAGACAGCGCGAGCTGACCGAAACCGGACGTCGTCAGCGAGTCATCAAACACGATGATGTCCGCCCCGCTACCGGCGACCGAGCCATCGACCGAGACATCATCCTCAGCCGCTTGAATGGCCTCGCGCAGAGTGACGAGATCATCGTCATCGGTGTTGTCATTGAGACTGGTCACAGTGATGGTCGAAAGCAGGGCTCGATCTTCGAGCACTTCCCCGCGCTGCACAGCTCGCTGCTGCGAGACCAGCGCCCGCCGCAAAGCCGCGTTGCGAGTGCGTCGAGTCTCCGAACCGGAAGCTTTCCAACTTGCAGTCAAACGATGCTTAAACGCGGCCAACCAATGAGAAGTGGTCATGAAAAAAGCCCTGCTCGAAGAAGTACGGTCAGAGCTTTCACGGCCTGCGCGGCAGGGTTTGATCGTCAGCAAACCAGTCAGGCGATGATGTGAGTCATCCCAATCGCTGCATGAGCGCATTCGTGAAAGCGAACGGCGCCAGCATTCGAGTTGAGATGAATTTGTCTCGTGCAAACTGAGTGACACGTGCAAAGCGATGTCGCAGTCATGCCGGAAGCAACGCAGACATCGATCAGCGCAACGAAGGCGTCGGCGAATCCCCTCCGCATAACCGTCGCAATCTCCGTGTGATCGTGCTCGCACCGATCGCCTCTTCGTTCGCCGTGCGGGTTGATGAGTCACCTGCGCCGCAGTCGTTGCAAGGACGCCTACGTCCGTGCTTCCCGTTGGTTGCAGATCCGTGCGGGTCGCTCTCGCGCTGAGGCATCCGCGCTACAGCGACCCGGCGCAGCGACAACAATTTGTCGACCCGCTCGCTGTCACTGCCTATTGGCCGACTGGCGGCGCTGAGCTATGCCTCTCGCTGCTCACGCTCAGTGAGGCTTAGCCGCATCATCCGATATCGCCGCAAGTGGAAAGTGCCTTATGGCTCGCGTTCGTCGTCCTCGCTCCGATCAGAAGCTCGCAGTCGCGCTGCGTTATGCGCCGGATGATGGAGACGAATCGCCGGTCGTCACCGCGAAGGGCACGGGAGCGTTCGCTGATCGCATCGTGCAGACCGCAAGAGAGCACGGCATTCCGATCGAGAAAAACAAACCGCTCGTGCAAGTGCTCTCGACACTCGATCTCGACCAACAAATCCCGCCCGCGCTCTACACCGCCGTCGCCCGCATCTTGAGCTTCATCTATCGGCTCAATCGCCAACCGGGGAAATAAGCCTGCGACACGGAGCGAGAAGCTCGCGTGAGTCGTCGTAGCATGGGCTTCTAGCCCGAGCTGTATTTTCTCCTACAAACAGCTTCGAACCACCAGTCAGCCTGCACGGGAATGGAAGCCCATGCGACTCGGACAAACTCCTAGCTGGACAGCGCTATGTCCTTCGCTCGTTTAACCGCGTGGCCATCGGCCCGCGCTGCTCGGTGTCAAGCTCACGTTCCGACATCAGAGGAACGCCAATTTCAAATTCAGCTTCCAATGTGCCTGTTTTGCTGCAAATCAGGCAAGTTGGAAGCATGGCTTAAGGCTGGCGACTGTTTGTTGGCGGAGCGTGAGTTTGAATCCGCAAAGCGCGGCCCGTTGGGCACGCGGTTAAACGAAATGTCGAACTTGGCGCAGTCCAACGAGCAACCGCATGCGGACATCCCGAAAGACAGCACGGACTGGAAGTCCATGCGACTGAGACGCTGCTGGAGCGAACCACGACGATCGACTCTTCGAAGAGCCTTCGAGTGCATCTTTGAGGCTGCACTTCTTATTGCATCCTCGTGCGGGCGGAACACTTCCTGAGCGGCCCGCCTGAGTCGTGTTGCCGATTCGCATCATGCCGGCACAAGCGGAACGACATAGCAACCTCGTGACGTTGGACTAACTGCCTCCCTCAGTCTGCAAACCTTTCTCGCAGAAATTTGCCCCTCGGGATTCAGAGCGTAGGTTTGAGATGACGACGCGAACGTCAGCCGCCAACCGGTGGCCGCGTCGATCGGTGACGCGGTCAACCGTTTCGCCGTCAATCCAACGTTGCAGTTTGGGGAGTGCGAAAGCACGTGCTGCGACATGTTTGAGACCGCTCCCAACGGGGCACCTTTTGAGAGGGACATGCAATGAGTTTCGTCAACAGCGTGAAGAAGTTTCTGGTTTCTGAAGATGGCCCAACCGCGGTTGAGTACGCAGTCATGATGGCTCTGATCATCGTCGTCTGCATCGGCACGATTACCTCGATCGGTAACAACGCCAATGCTCGCTTCGGCCAAGTGAATACAGCCCTCAGCGGCGGTTCGTAATGCCTTCTGGCAACGATCAACACCTCGCGACGACGACTTAATTCCGCCGTCGGCGAGAGCGTGAATCACCCTCATCCGATGACGAGTCGGATGAGGGGGTTCGTCAGAAACCTGAGCCAGTTCTGGCGATGGACGACGTGCGGCAGAGAGCAGTCAATTGGTTGCTCAGCGGCAGGTCGTCTTAGTGCGAAGGTGCGAGCTCACTCACCTCGGCTCATTCCGTCACTCAGAAGATGCACCTCAACGAAAAAGGGTACTGCCATGAAGTTGCTCAACAGCGTGAAGAAGTTTCTGGTTTCTGAAGATGGCCCAACTGCTGTCGAATATGCCGTGATGATGGCTCTGATCATCGTCGTCTGCATCGGCACGATCACCTCGATCGGCACTAACGCGAACGCGCGTTTCGGTCAGGTCGACACCGCACTCAGCGGCGGTTCGTAACACGTTGAGCCGACGTCAGCGGGCCGTGCTTGCGTCACAAGAAATACACCTCGCGAAGGCGACGCTCACGCACTCTGCGTGATTCCGCCAGTGTGAGTCTTCAGAAAGCCAGCCGATGCCGCAGAGCAATCTGTGACAGCGTGCTGGCTTACTTTCTGTCTCGGTCAATCGCCATTGCAGCTCCGAAGTCACTTCGGAAAGGACCGCAATCATGTTTTCGATTCTCGGTGAATTCGAACTCTCAGCCATCGCTCAAATGGTCGCGACGTTTGTTATTGCCGCATCCTGCGTGATGACCGGCTTAGGCGGACCGCGCATCGGCTAAGCGACTTCGCCTACTTCGACTGTCCGCTTCAGGTTTTCGGCGGTTTCCTCTTGGGCGGCAAGAGG
>CAZNMS010000731.1:0-3577 GCA_964573505.1 uncultured Planctomycetaceae bacterium
AGGAGCACGGGTAAGACGGACTTGTAGTCCGTCGATCGTCGTGAGGAGCGACGGACTGCAAGTCCGTCGTACCCAAAACGGGCGTGTCCCTGAAGACGTCGGATTGAAAAAGAGGATCGTTGTGACGGCGAAGTTGAAATGGATTTTGCTGCTCGCGTTGCTGCTGCGTCTCGGTGCGGCGGTCGCGGTGCAGCACTATCTCGACAACGTCGCGCAGCGCGAGTTCCTCATTCCCGGCGATGCCAATGGGTATTGGGAACTCGGTCGCAAACTCGCTCACGGCGAAGCGTTCGAGATCTATGAACCGCCGCGGCGCGTCATGCGCATGCCGGGCTTTCCTCTGCTATTGGCCGGCGCGATCTCAGTCGGCGGCGAGAGCCTCTTCTTTGCGCGCTGCGTCATCGCGGTTTGTGGGGCAGCCGCTTGCGCGTTCGTTTATTGGCTCGCGCGAGAGTTCTTCAGCGAACGAGTCGCACTCGTCGCCGCGTTGCTGGCGGCAGTGTCTCCGACGTTGATCGGCTTCAGCGTCGAGATCTTGAGCGAGACTCCGTTCGCAGCGGCGCTGACTGCGAGTCTGCTGTTGCTGGCGCGGCTTGAGCGACGATCGGTCATTGATCGGCGAGTCGTCGGGCTACTTGCCGGACTGTTGATCGCGGTTGCCACTCATCTGCGCCCGACATGGCTGCTGATTGCGCCGCTGTTTGGGCTATGGCTGATCGCGATCGAGTGGCGACGAGGCGGCAATGTGAAACGCGCACTCGTCGATGCTGCTCTGATCTGCGTCGGCTGCGCGGTGCTGATCGCGCCATGGGCGATCAGAAATCGAGACTGCGCCGACGGGCATCTTGTGCCGACCACTTTGTGGGTCGGGCCGAGTCTGTATGACGGATTACATCCCGGTGCGACGGGCGATAGCAACATGCAGTTCTTCGAAGACGATCGGCTGATGGCAGCAGGCATGTCCGAGTATCAGATGGATCGCGAGTACCGACGCCGAGCATGGGCCTTTGCCGCCGAGCATCCCGGTCGAGCCGTTGAACTCGGGCTCATCAAATTAAGTCGGTATTGGAGCCCTACGCCGAATGCTTCACAGTTTCGCCACTGGTTGTTGAGTCTGCCGATCGGCGCGTTCTTCGTGGTCACGATGACGTTCGCGCTGCGAGCCGCATGGCAGTGGAGAGCGCGCGGCACGTTGCTGCTGCTGACAGCGGGGCCGGTGCTGTACTTCGGCGCGATCCATTGTTTGTTTGTCGGATCGGTTCGATATCGGCTACCGGCGGAATATCCGTTGTTGGTGCTGACGGCGGCGGGGATTGTGAATTGGTACGAGCGGCGATGCGCGAGCGCCGGTCGATCGGGCAAATAGGACTTAGAGGACCCATAGGACGAATAAATGGGACGTTAGTAAGGCAGATTGGTCCTATCGGTCTTATTCGTCCTATGTGTCCTATTGAATTCGAGTCTTGCTCCGCACTCTGGCAAGGATGCCCATCGTGCTTAGTACTCTGTGGAAAACGACGAAGTGGTTGCTGCTGCTGCTTCTGCTGCTGACTGCGGCAGGGGGAGTCGGAGCCGTCTACTTCTGGAATCACAGTGACGAACTGCTGCGCACGGCTTTGCTTGATGGCATTCAGAAGTGGGCTCCCGATGCGAAGCCGCAACTCGGACGCTGCCGCGTTGATCTCTTAGGACGAGTGCATCTCGATGAGTTCTCGCTGACTCTGCCCGGCGACGCGTCGCCGTTTGTCGTGCTGCCGGAAGCGATCATTGATCTCGATCGCGACGCGTTCTTGCAGCGGCAAGAAGTTGTTGTGCAGAACGTTGAACTCGGGCGACCTCAGTTGCAGTTGGTGCGCACCGCTGACGGCAAGTGGAACTTTCAAAAGCTTCCGCCGCTGCCTGCGGGCAAGAAGGGAGCACTGCCGGAAGTTCGCATTGATCAAGCCAACGTGCGCGTTGAAGTCGCTCAGTCGACGAGTTCCGCGCCGGGCGTTGTGCAGATCTCGGCCGCGAACATCAGCATGAAGCCGACGAGCAAACGCATTGTCGAAGTGCTCGCGTCGGCGGATGTTGAGCACATCGGACGAGTGAATGCCGACGGCAAGCTGAATGTCGACGCGCTCACGGGCAGCTTGAAAGGCTCGCTATCGGGCTTGCGCATGAACCGGCAATTGATGGAGTACGCCGCGTTCTTTGAACCGAACGTCAAAACGCAAGTTGCGAGCATCGAGCAGAAGCTGCGCGATGAGTTCTTCCGCGACTCCGATCCGGCAACGGCATCGCCTTTCTCGATTCAAGGCATTGCGAAGAAGGACCGCCGAGCGGATGTCATACAAACTACAGCAACGGCAGAGACGCTGCGCAAGCGGACGAACGCTGAGCAAACCTCTGATGGCGAGCGGCGATCTTTCGCGCATGCGATCCCGATCGAAGCGATCGGTGCCGCCGATTCGATTCTCGGACTGACGGCTGATTTGCAGCTCGGTTTTCAGATCGAACGCTCCCAGCCGGATGCGTCGCCGCAAGTGCTGCTGACGTGCGACATCAGCAACGGCAACGTGACGAATACGGCGCTTGCTTTTCCTCTGACTGATCTCAGTGGGCACGTCGAACTGACGCGCGAGCGGATCGCCATCAAGAGGCTCGGCGCAACGAACGGACCGACTGAAGTCGGCATTCGCGGCGAAGTGCTGCTCACCGAAACAAAGCCGCGCGGCCGCATCGGCTTGAAGATCAACAACATCGCGTGCGATCAACGCCTGCGCGATCGGCTCTCAGTCGGCTTCGGTCGCATCTATGACGCGCATCACCCCGAAGGCTTGCTCGATATGGAAGCCGTCGTTGCAACAACCGCTGAGGGGCAATGGAAGCCGGAGTCGTTCGTTGTCTCCGCGAATAAGTGCTCGGTGCGGCATGACGTCTTCCCTTATCCGATTGAGGATGCCGTCGGCTCGATCAAGCAGGTCGGAAAGGATCTCGTAATCGACGTTCGCGGCTATGCGGGACGGCAGCCGATCACGCTCAAAGGAACGGTCAAGAATCCCGGTCCTCAAGCTCACATCATCTTCGATATCGAAGTCGCGAACTTGCCGCTCGACGAGCAGTTTCTGCGAGCCTGCCCGGCCGGCATGCAAAAGACGCTCGTCGCGATGCAACTCAAAGGACTCGTTGACGGGAAGTGGCATCTCGAAAAAGAGCCCGGTGAAGGCAAGCCGTTTAAGCCGGACCTCGTCGGTTATCTGCACGACGGCAGCATGATCTATGAGCCGTTTCCGTACCGAGTTGATGCGCTCACGGGGAAGCTCGAGTTCGACGGCACAACATGGAAGTTCTCGGACCTCAAAGGTCTGCATGGCGGCGCGGTATTGGCGGCGAACGGAGCGTTTCGCAAACCGAAGGGGATGCCGGGGCGGCTCGATCTGACGGTCGACACAAAGGACGCGCCGATCGATTCGTCGCTGTATGACGCCGTGCCGAAGTCGCTCAAAAAGGTTTGGCAGGACTTTCAGCCGCGCGGCTCGAGCAAGCATGTCGTGACGAAGGTTGAGTGGGATGAAGGCACGCCGCCGATCGTGCG
>CAZNMS010000732.1:0-3575 GCA_964573505.1 uncultured Planctomycetaceae bacterium
TCGCGCTAATTACCCAGCCTTCCAGGTTATCCCAAAGTGCGCGCTAGCCCTGGCGCATCCAGAGATCACTGTGGATGTCGGACATGTGAATCCCGGCAAGACGTTATCAATGACCGGCGATGCGCCTTTCAGCTTTCATCTGCAACGACTGACCAACAACAAGTGGTTCGCTGCGGATTGCGAGCAAGAGAGTAGTTGCGGCGTTATTCCGATCGAGTACCGCCCGCAGTCGAGTTTGATTCATGCCGTGCAGTGGGCGATCGCGCTGGAGTGGTATCTGCTGATGGACGATCCGTGGCGCTGTGCGATGACGAGCGATCATCCCAATGGCGGCGCTTTCTATCGCTACCCCGAGATCATCGCGTTGCTGATGGATCGCGAGTTACGTCGCGACACGATGGCACGTCTGCCGCATCAGCTCGCGGAACGCACGGTGCTCAAGGACATCGATCGCGAATACACGTTGTTCGAAATTGCGATCATCACGCGCGCCGCACCGGCTCGGATTCTCGGGCTCAAACACAAAGGGCATCTCGGGGTCGGAGCGGATGCCGACATCACCATCTATGCGCCGGATTCCGACATCCGTCGCATGTTTGAACGACCGCGCTGGGTCATCAAAGGCGGAGTCATCGCGGCTGAAGATGGCGACATTCGATCGCAAGTCTTCGGACAAACGCTGTTCGTCGAACCGGGTTATGACCAGCAAGCACTCCTCGGCATCAAAGAGTGGTTCGAGCAGCACTACACGATTCAGTTCAACAACTACGCGGTCGACTCGCACTATCTCGAACAACCGCGTGTGGTGTCGTGCGTATCCCCGGCAGTGTGAAGTCTGTCGTTTCCGCCAAAAGTCTCGGGAACCAAATTCGTCGTAGCCGGATTCGTCAGAATTCGGACGCATGAGACCGTGCCTCTGAAGTCTGATGACTTCAGCTACGGTTTTGTCGGCGACGTCAGGTCTGTGAAGTCAGGATCGGGACTCCGTCCCCGCGAAAGGAACGATTGGAATGACGAAGAGCGTGACGACAACGCGACTAGGTCTTGTGCGACAACTCAAGTTTTGCGCGGGCCATCGGTTGCTCGGACACGAGGGCAAATGCGCTTTCTTTCACGGGCACAATTATCGGGTCGACATTGAGGTCACCGGCGATGATGTCGATCAGGTCGGTCGTCTGATCGACTTCTCGGTCTTGAAACGCCGCTTTCAAACGTGGCTCGACGAAAATTGGGATCATGGCTTCTTGCTCTACGAAGCCGATGAGAACGCACTTGCCGCGATTCGAATGGTCGAGCCGACGAAGTACTTCGTGCTGCCCTACAACCCGACGGCAGAAAACATGGCTCGCTATTTGGCCGATGTCGTCGCGCCCGATCTCCTCGCCCAGACGTCCGTCCGAGTCCGTCGCATCAGCGTATGGGAGACCGACGAGTCCTTCGCTATTGCGGAAGTCGTCGACCATGCCGATTCAAAGCTCGCCAATGTCAGTGTGCCCGACGACAACAGTGACCGGTTTTGATGCCGACCCAACATTACGAAAGATGTGAATGACTCAGATCAAGCAGCCCATCCCGACCAATCTGATCACGGGATTTCTGGGTGTCGGAAAAACTACCGCCATTCGCACGCTCCTACAAAAGCGGACGGCAGGCCAGAAATGGTCGATCTTCATCAATGAGTACGGTTTGGTGTCGATCGATCACACGTTGGTCGAAGCTCGGTCGCCCGAAGTGCGGGTCGAGGAATTGGGCGGCGGTTGCTTTTGTTGTACGACGAACGATCTGCTTGAACCGATGCTGCATGTCTTCATCGAGAAGACGAAGCCCGATCGACTCATCATCGAGCCCAGCGGAGCCGGACATCCGGCGCGCGTGATTGATCTCCTGCGGAGCGATGCGTTTCGGCACAAGATCGACCTGCGGGCCTCGATCACGCTGCTAGACCCGAAAGACTTCGACAACCCGCGCGTCACTCGGCATCCGTCGTTTCACGATCAGATTCAAATGGCAGACATCGTTGTCTTGAACTGGCTCGATAAGCGGGAGCCATCTCAAGTGCAGCGCTGCCGCGATTGGTTGAATGAGTTTGATCCACCGAAGTTGCTTGTTGGGGAGACTCGGTTTGGAGAGTTGCTGCCAGAGTGGCTCGACCTGAATGCCACTGTCACAAGGCCGCCGCGCTTTCTTCATGCGCACGAACTGCCGACGAAGGAAGCGAACTCAACCGAGCATTCTCATCAACACGCGCACGGCGCTGAGTCTGACCTACTCACGCTCAACATCCCGCCACGAGCGAGTCGCCCGGTTCGATTAGAGAACTCGGGACTCGATCAATGGGCCTGCGGATGGATCTTCGTCGCCGGCGATGTCTTCCTGAAGGACGCCCTGCTGGATTACCTCGGTCGAATTGATTCGATCAAACGGGTGAAGGGCGTCTTTCACTGTGAAGAAAATTGGTGGTCCTTCAATCGAGTCGACCAAGACTTCTCGGTGCAACAGACGGCCTATCGACGCGACAGTCGCGTTGAGATCATCGCGGACACACTGCTCGACTGGAGCCGCATCGAACGCGAGCTACTGTCCTGCTTAGCCGACGTGACCGGCGAGCGATTCGATTAATTCGCCAGCAAATCGACGTGTTTCCGTAGCCGAAATCGTCAGATTTCGGACGGTTGAAATGACACGATGACATGGACTCAAACACAACGACACCTCATCAAGGAGCAAACTGATGCCGCACTACGAATACCACTGCCCGGAAAATGGCCGCACGCTTGAGGTCTATCACGGCATGTCAGAACGATTACAGACATGGGGCGAACTGTGCTCGAAGGCCGAGTGCGATGTCGGAGCGACGTCCGCAACGTCCCCGGTCGAGCGAGTCATCAGCGGCGGCTTGGCGATGCCATCGTCAAAGAGCGGCAGCGGAACTCCGGCATCTCTGCCGATGGCAAAGTCCTGCGGCACCGGTTGCGGGTGCCATTAGAGGCTGTCTGAGGAGGTGCCTCTCGCGCAGGGGCTATGATTGATTCGACAGCGCACCTTCGCGTTTCCGTAGCCGAAATCGTCAGATTTCGGACGCTGGAAATGCCTGAAATCTCACGATTTCAGCTACATGGTGCGCTGTCGAACTAATTCGCCCCCGACCTTGTGTCGGGGGTTTAACGGCTTTTGCGCTACTTAAAATCAACGGCAGTCAGACTAGCGCAAAAGCCGTTGAACCAGTGGGACAGGCCCGAGTGGCGATTTACTCACCGCCCCTCCGCAACTGCGAACGATGCTCGTGCGACATTGTCACGAACGAAATGGCTGGAAGCGTTGCTGCGCAAACTTTGCTGGAAGCGAGGTTTGCTGGCCGCTGCCGTGAGTCTGTCGAGCCCACAACAGAAGTTGCTCGTAGTCCGCCGAGGTGCCGAGTTCTCCGAGCCATTGCGATCCGAATGCATCATTGATGACGGCGACGTTTGCCAAATCGCACGGCCCTAAGCAGCCGGAGATCGTCAATTGCACCGAGCGATTGAGCTTCTCGACCTTCCAAATTTCTTTGAACTGCTCGACGGGTACGGGCGGGAAAC
>CAZNMS010000733.1:0-3571 GCA_964573505.1 uncultured Planctomycetaceae bacterium
TTCGACGGACTACAAGTCCGTCGTACCAGTGTTCCTCACCCATTGTGGCCGCCCCTGGTTGGGGAACTCCTGAAGGGCGCGGCTCTGCAACCTCATCGTGAACCGTGCTGTCTTTCGTCCTCGCAGTCATCATTCGACGGTCGCCAGACAGCACGGGCAAGAAGCCCATGCTACGACTCCAGAAATGCAAAGAGGGTCATGTCGAACCCTGCGGCTCAACATGACCCTCTAATTACTAACTACCAATTACTAATTGCGAATTACTCACATCCGCGAACCGGCTCTCGTCACAGTCTGTGACTCGCAAGCCTTCAAATAAGAAAAGACGCGACGGGGTCCCCTCAAAGCTCCCAGCTCTCCCCGCCGCGTCCAAAAAGCAATCGTTAGTTGCTCGCAGTCCCGCAGGCACTGCTTGCGATTGGTCGCTGAACTGCGACGCCCAAACATAGATCCGAAACCCAATGAGTCAAATTGCGGTAGCTCAAGCATTCGCAATCGACTCCGTCCCGTGACTTTCACACCGAGCGAGCGGAGAGCAACGCCTTGTTGACCCGTGACAACGGTTCGCGTCGTTTCTCGTGCCTCGCCCTCAACACGATTAGGAAAACAGCATGATTTCACTGCGCCGCTTCTTTGGAGGAGTGCTCGCCGGAACGTTGCTTTTCGGCAACACACTCGTCTTCGCCGCCGGTCCGCTCGACCTGATTCCGCAAGACGCTGCCATCGTCGGCAAGCTGAAAGCTCCGCAAACGACGCTCGAAAAGGTCGGCGGATTCGTGAACGCGGGAGCCCCCGGCTTCGGTTTCTTTGTGCTCGGTCAAGCCAATCAATTGGGAGCGTTGATCTCGAACACAACGCTCGGCGGAGTCGATCTCAAAGAAGATTGGTACTTCGCCGCCTTCATCGAAAAGAACGCGCCGCCATCAGTCGTCTTCATCGTGCCCGCAACGGACGAGAAGGATTTGAAGGAAGCGGTCGGCAAAAACTTCACCTTCGTGACGAGCGACAAGTGGGTCGCCTACTCGGAAGACGCTGCTGCGGCTCAACTCATCGCCGCCTGCAAAGAGGGCAAGAGCAAGTCGATCACAACAGGCATCGACAAACGCGCCAGTGCGCTCGTCGGCGACTCCGACATCTCGATCTATGTGAACGTCGCGAAGCTGCGCGGCACGTATGCCGAAGAGTTCGAAAAGGTCGACAAGCAAATCGACGACGGCATTGAAGGCATCAAGGCGCTGATGGCCGGAGCGGCACAGACTCCCGGCATGAACCTCGACGCCATTTGGAACATGTACGGCAAGCTCGGGCACGACCTCATTCAAGGTGCGCGCGACTCCGAGAGCTTCTCGCTCGGCATCAAAGCCACAAACGATGCGTTGACGATCGACGAACTGCTCGTCGTTGCGAAGGACTCGGGGACCGACAAGTTCTTGCAGTCACATCCGACGAACGATCTCGCCTTGCTCGCAAAGCTCCCGCCAGCAAAGCCCGTCTACTTCGCAGCTCATGGCAACATGGAAAGCGTCATGAAGTGGGGCTTGCAGGCCAGCACGTCGTTCTTCGACCAGAAGGAAGACATGAAGGCAAAGCTCGAAGCAATTCAGAAGGAACTCAAAGGAGTGAAGTTCGGCGCCTTCACAGGTTCGTTCGGACTGACTTCGCCGAGCGATGAAGGCATCGTCAACGGAACGATCATCGCTGAAGCGAGCCCTGCCGCGACGATGCGCGAAGTCGGACGTCGTGCGACTAAGGACTTGAAGTTCGAAGTCCCCGGAGTGAAGCAGGACATCAAGATCACAGTGGATGCCGAGAAAGTCGGAGACGTCAGCGTTGACCTCTATCAGATCAAACAAGAGTTCGACGAGAACTTGCCGGGAGCCGACGCACAGAAGCAGATCATTGAAGTGGCTTATGGGAAGAACGGCATCACTCAGCGCATGGCGGCTTTGAAGGACCACTACGTGCAGACGATCGGCGGCGGCTCCGAAGCCATGAAAGCCGCGCTGACTGCGCTGCAAGCCACTCCGGCTTCAGCTCCGACTGCCGTCAGCAAGAGCCGCGTTCGTCAACTCGAGAAGGCCAATGTCCTCATGATGATCGACTTGCCGAACTTCGCCGTGCAGGGATTGAAGATCGCGGATGAACTGGCTTCGTCCGGCAAAATTCCGCCGCTGCCAGTGCCCGTCCCGCTTGAGCAAATCAAGGCCGTGAAGATCGACCCGAGCTACATCACGTTCGCCGCCGGCACGGAACCGCAAGGCGTGCGACTGCGAACCGAGATTCCCTCGGGCACCGTTGCGGGCTTCTTCAAACTGTTTCAAGCAGCCAACACCGCCGGCCGAGCCCCGCGCAAGTAGCTCGGGATTCCATCCCGATCATCAGCGGCCCCGCGGCCTCACAACCCCCGCGCTCCGCCGTCAAAAAAGGCCGCCTCCCCGAGGCGGCCTTTCGCTTTTGAATACCACCGCCAGCATCACCTTCGGACTGCGGCAGCCTGCTGCCGCTTTGACTTCAGCAGCCCGCTGCTGAAGAACAGGAACAAGAACTTCACCTTTCGATACACATAGACGACGTCGCGGAAGGTGCCAGCAGGATGTCGTCTCTATTACACGGATTGCCTTCCGGCCCGTGAACGGCGAGCCAACTTTGAACGGCAAGGCGTCAATCACAGGTTCCGCAAGAGTCGACGACAGATCGTCATCGCGACTTCCTCTTTCGCGTCACCGGACTCACGCATTGACGCGTACCTCGACACCATCCTGAGGGGGTTGTCAGAGTCAGACCGATCATTCCCGCGAGGTCTATGATGAAGTCGGCCTAAGGCGGGCATGTACTAATCGGCGTTCGATTGGGGTGAAGCCGAGTTGCTCATAGGTCGCAATTGCCGGGTAATTTCGCAAGTCGACTCCGAGTACTACTTCCCATGCTCCATTTGCTAATGCATAACGCAGCGAGTCGATGAGTAATACTCGTCCGAGTCCTCGACCGCGTGCTGCGGGTATCACGCCGATATATACCACTTCCCAAATTGGGTCGGGCGCGTGTTGGGTCAGTAGCACGATGCCGACGTCTTCGCCGTCTTGTTGAAAGAGGCGCCAGCCGCGTGAGTCGAACTGTCCGGCGAGTTTGTGCCCCTCAAGCGCGTTGTGGCCCGTGCGTTCGCCGGCATTGAGTTCGGGGCAATCGAGCGTGCCTTCGTAGGTCGCTTCGAGCACGCGCGCAAATCGCTCGCTGTTGTTGAGGTCGTCAAAGCTGACTGACGGCAGGACGAGCGGGGATTCGGGAATTGGATCCGCTTCAATCAGAGGCCGACCTAAGAACAAGAGGTCGGTGAGGTAAGGGAATCCGTACTGGGTCATTTCCGCCGACTGCTTCTTGCGATCGAGTTCGAGCAGCGTCTGCGCGATCCAAGAACCGCTCGCGCGAAACCGCTGATCTGCAAGCTCGTAGAGTTGCTTCCGCGCGGCCGCTGCTTGTGATGAGCGTGCGAACGATTTCTCAAATTCAACTGGCCAGACATAAAACGTTCCGTCGCGCTGTTGAACGAGTAACTGCGCCCCGACGATCGCTC
>CAZNMS010000734.1:0-3560 GCA_964573505.1 uncultured Planctomycetaceae bacterium
GCCAATCAACTCCAGCTCGATCCGCCTGAATCAGCTTGAGCCACTCGTTCGTGCTGGCTCGTTCCACGACTACCGTATCGCCGACTTTGAATCCCGCCGCGCTGTTCAGCTTCAATGTGAAAGATCCGACGGGAACGTAGCTGTCGACGACTTGTTGTTCGGACGATTTGTCGAACTCCATCTTGCCGCTGCCCGCGACCAACACGAACGGATCTCGCTTTGCGCCAGAGTCCCGCAGCACTGTCCCGGTCTTGAGATCATCGCCTTCGCCGCGCAGGACGACGCCGCTTGCATTCAGCCGAATCGTGCCGCTGCAGGGATAGTCGCCGCGTTTCAGCAGCAAAGCTCCGCGATATCCATTGGCCTGCACGGGCAGTTTTGCGAGTTCATCGATCGCGTCCTGAATCCGCTTGGTTTGATCCCCGTCACTCGGTCCGAGCGTGACCTTTGTTGGAACAACAATTCCACCCGGCATTCCAGGGAGCGGGACATTGCCGGACTCGTATCCGACCATGCTGAAGTCGGGAATACGATTGCCGAGCGAATCCGTGCGGTACTTCAATCGTCCATCTTTACCGATGCTTACCCAAGATTCTTCCGCAGAAGATTTGCTTTTCTTCTCCTCGGCCACCAGCGGGTTGAAGAACAACATGAGGCACAACACGAACAGCCATTTCGAATGATTCATTAAGGATATGTCTTTCAGGGACCAGATCGCTTCAATATAGACAAATGAGTTATCAATCATCGTTACGACTGAAAGATCGCGAGCGGAGTTTGGAGCACGCGGAGTGCTTTTTCAAAGGCGTTGATTCGGGAGTCCGATCGCGACGCGTTGATCAGCAGAACGTCATTTCTTCGCAGCGTCCCCTTTCTTGTCCGCACCTTCTGGCAGCCACGGTTTCGAGCGCGGGACGTATTCGCCGCCTTCCCAGCGGACGTTACGGATATGCTTGGTGACGTTGCTGGATTTACCCTCGATGTTGTCCTTCGTGTAGGCGTCGTCAGAGGACTGGTAGTAGCTACTGCTCCAGGAGCTCGATGTCGCAGGCAACGCCGCCGCATCCTTGCCGCCTTTCTTCTCCATCTTCTTGACGTAATTCGCAGGGTCGCCGATGCCGAGCAGAATGACCTTGTTCCAGTCGTCGAGTTTCTCGCCGAAGATGTTCACGAGATGCTCCGGCTTCAGGCGGACGGTGTTCCAGCCTTTCTTCGGCAGCCCGGCGATCGCGTAGTAACTGAACGCACCATTGTTCTGATTCCGAAAGCGCCGGTTCACCATGATCCCGACGTGATTCTTCTCCGCAGGCGAGAAGAACTCGAACACGAGTTCGCCATCCTTCGGCCCGGCCCAGCGCGGATCGCAGAGCTTGTGCGTCTGAATCTCCCAGCCGCGCGGTTTGTCGAGATTGCCGGTCCAGTCGTGGAGTCCGCGGCTGAAGTCATCGACGAGACGCTGCGGCTTTTCAGAATGCTTTACTCCGCTGGCGGCGAGTTGATCAGGGGTCGCCGAGTGATACGCGCTCGTCACGTTCAGTTCCGTGGCCGTTTCACCCGGCAGCTTCGGATCGATTTTGTAGGTGACGTTGGCGAAGACAAAGAGCGGTTCGTCGGCGAAGAAAGTCGGGCAGCGACCCTGCCACACACCGTCTTTCGCGACCGCACCCGCATCGGCCCAGAACCGCAGCAACGGATGACGCTCGTAGCTGTAGAAAATATCCACGGCGGCGATCGGCAGCTTGCAGTTCGGATCGGGCTTCACTTGCAGTGTAGGAACGCCGTCGGCGGTCTTGAGTTGCAGCGTCGATTCCGGCGTCTTCGGAAACTTGAACGCGCCCTTCAAGTGATCCTCAAACCACATCACATCGGCGATGGCGGACGCCGGATCGAACGAGTGGTTGTAGTGTGGTGCGAGCACGAGTCGCTTCTCGTCGTGCGGCACCGCATTCAGCGATCGCACGACGTTGTCTGTCGGCGAATTGAAGTCGTCCGACGCGCCGAGGAACAGCACCGGGCACTTCATGATCTTCCAATGCGCATCACAACTGATCGTGTTCAGGAACAGTTTCCGCTCGACAGCATCCATGCCGCCTGTGGGACGGAGATTTCCCGTCACGAAGGGATACTTCTCGCCGAAGGGAGCATCGTCCCACCAGAACCCGCAGCCGCCGACCGAAGGCACTGCGGCTTTCACGCGGGGATCAACGGCGGTGTAAACGGTCATCACGCCGCCGGTGGAATGGCCGCGCACGCCGAGCTTTTCCGGATTCACTTCAGACCGGCTCTGCAGAAACGTCAACGCGCGACGCATGCCGACGATACGCAGATACCACTCCTGATTTCGAGGGCTGACGACCTTATCCACCGTGCCTGGCCCCGGAGCGAGCGTCCCCTTGCCATCGCGCTTATCGGGCTTGCTAATGCCGGGATTGAATGAGCCCCAGTCGGTATTCGGCAGGCCCTGCCCATCCTTGTCCCACGGCTGCGCACCGTTGTTGGGATTGAAACAAGCGTAGCCATCGCGCGCCCATTTGAGCGGTCCCGATGCACTCGCCTTCTGCCCGCCACCATTGCACTGTACGAGCGCCGGCAGATTCTTCCCGTCTTTGGGATAAGCGTAGTAGCCCGCGACCTTCAGCATCTGCCCGTCGAACTTGCCGACGTTGAAACGCACGATGCTCATCACCACGCCATCCTCATCCCAGGTCTTGAGAATCTCCGTATCGAGCGGCGTCTCCTTGTCGAGCGCCGGGAAATCCGCCCAGAGTTCATCCACGGTCTGAGGAATGCGATCAACTCCGTGCGCGAACGGTGCCGCCGCCGTTATTATCGCAATTATTATTGGCAATACTCGCAATACCCAATTGATGAGAATTCCTGACATAGGTTTCACGGCGGCAAGCTTCATGGTGTGAATATCATTTCTTCTGGAATGTAGAACTCGCCGTTTGGAATTAAGGCTTCGTTTCTGGACTTGGAACCTTAGCGGCTTGCAAGCCAGCCAACGAATCCGGCCAACGAGCGGGAAACTCCATGAGCAGTGCATTGCCGTTAACGTTGCAGCGGTGAGTGAGTGCAGGGGTTGGCGGAGGCGGGCTTGTTTGATGGCTTTTGTGATGAACTCGATCGCGTCGCGGCCTTGTTGCCAGCATGTTTCCACGATGGTTTCAAGCGTCTCCACGAAGCGACTGTCGGCAGGACTCTTCGTTCGGTACGTCAGACACCGCAGGATCACCAACGGACGAATTGCCGGGTACCCTCTGGGTGCGGCCGCGCTGTTCGTGGGTTCGACGCCCTCTTTCGAGGCGAACACCCACATGGCATCGGGCCGAGTTAAGAGACTGCGGCAGCGACCGGCAGTCAGTTTGTTGGCACTCGCCAATCCTAGTGTAATGCGTCTTCCACTCGAAGTCGCAGGTCGGTCAGCAGAGTTTGCAGTTCCGATCGCGAGATCGTTCCGCCTCGGAAGAGATGCCAGTGGTGGAAGAGTTCGTCCGTCAGGTCGACTAGGTCACTTGAGTCCGAGGATCTCGAATTCTGTGTCAAGTTTTGTGGTCGCC
>CAZNMS010000735.1:0-3558 GCA_964573505.1 uncultured Planctomycetaceae bacterium
AGGAGTTCCCGAAGTGGCCGGGACGCTGCAACTCTTCCTACAATGTCACTTTTCTTCCAGAACGCGGATCTTCAAGTTCCGAAACAGCACGTCGCTGTGATGATTCTGCAGTGCGATTAAGCCGCGACGTTGTTGACCCCAATCGCTCTTCTTGAAGTAGCTCTTCGCGAGCAGACCTTGCAGGGCCTCGCTGCCGAATTCGGCTTCGACCACTTTCACGCCGTTAAGCCAATGCTCTAAGCGTTGTCCCTGAACGACGATCTTCGATTGATTGAACTCACCCTGCGGCACGAGCTGCTTGCCTTGCGGTTCCATCAAGTCGTACAGCGAACCGCTCGCGTGCCGATCGGAGCCGTCAGGATCATTCATCAACTGATACTCGGGCCCAAACGCGTAGCCTTTGCCCGGCGTTTCTTGCACGCGGTACTTCACTCCGCTGTTGCCCTTTGTCTTCGGGAACCGCCACTCGAAGGAGAATTCGAAGTTCTCATAGGCATCGATCGCGACCAAATCGCACGCGTCCTTGTAACCGCCGAGACATCGCAAATGGTGACCGTCGACAACCCAGCAATTGGGAACGTCCTCGCGCCCGAGCCCGCGCCAACCGCTCATGCTTTCGCCGTCGAACAGCAGCTTCCATCCGGCGGCTTTTTCTGCATCAGTGAGCAGCGGCGCGGGCGACGGCGGGATCGGGTCTTTGACGATCGGCTGCCAATGTCCGTGCATGGCGCACGATCCTTCGGGCACGTCTGTAATACTTCGCACATCCGCCCCGTTGCTGCGAGCGACATACAACTGCATCGAGCCACTGCGATCCGACCCGAACAGCAACCACTTTCCGTCGGCCGAAGGACTCGGGTGATAGTGACGCACTCCGGGCTTCGACTTCGTGAGCTGCTTCACCGAGCCATCCAGTTTCGACTGCATCAACTCGATGCTCTCGCCGACCTTCGCCGTGAAATAGACCGACTTACCATCGTTCGCCCAGACGGGGATATCGCTGCTCTCACTGTGAAAGTCGGGATGCTTCAGACGTTCGACGACGCCTCGATAACCGCCGCGATCCGCGAGCTTCTTCAACCCCGAACCATCCTTACGCACGACATGCGGATGGCAGTCGTAATGCTGCCCCGAAACGAACAGCAGCCATTCGCCGTCGCGCGACCACTGCGGCCCGAAGTTGAACGAGTTCCCCGTTTCGATCTTCTGCTTCTCGGTGCCGTCGGCGTTTGAGACGAAGATTTGATAGTTCTCGTGATAGCAAATGCGTTTGCCATCGGGAGACGCCGAGTACCCATACGCAAATCCGCCGCTCTGTCCCGAGACATCGCGTTTGTTGCGTCCGTCTCGATCCATCACGAACGGCTTCGACACTCCATTGATGAGCGGCGTGAACCCGAAGCCTTTGCCATTGGGTAAGAAAAACAACCCCGTGTTGTAGATGCTGACGCGATCAACCTCGGTGAGATTCCTCGCCGCGCCTTTGTCGAGATCGACCAAACACGCATCGACGAGCCATCCCTCGGTCATGCGAAAGGTCTTGTTGGCACGTTCCCAAGCGGCGTTCTCGGGACTCTCCCACAAGCTTGTCACGATGGCCTGCGTCCCATCGGGCGACCATCCAGCAAACTGCGTCCAACAGTTTTCTTTCTTCGTCGCGAGGTCCTCGGCGATCAACCGCCGACTAGTTCCGTCCCCGCGCACGACGCACGCTCGATTGGTGCTCCAATTGGCGAACTGTCCGTCGGGCAGATCATTCCGTCCTTCGGTGTAACCAATGAGCCCACTCGGACGATCGCCCTCTGCTGCGAACACCGCGTCCATCAAGAGCAACAACCCGATCACGCAAACGCCGACGCGATATGTAACTCGCATGACACCTCCGAGAACGTGCAGAATCATGACTCGCTCAACCGTAGTTGGCTGTCTTTCGTCGCCCGGTCTGAACTGAAACCAGTCACGGAACTGAGCAGCCAGTCCGAGTAGCATGGACTTCCAGTCCGTGCAGGCTGACTGGCGGTTCGAAGCTGCTTGTAGGAGTAAATACAGCACGGGCTAGAAGCCCATGCTACGACTTCTCGGACAAGCTCCTAGCGACCGCTTCTCAGTTCGAGCGGCATTCTCAGTACCCAGAAAGCAGCACGGCTTCGGAGCAGATACTCCGAAGCCGTGAGAAACATCGTCTGTGTGTCGTTAAAGCTACATCCACTCGCGGATCGGATGGCCTTCGTTCAAGCGAACCGGACGACCGTCCGGAGCTTGCGCCGTTGCGTCATGCGGAATGCCGAGCTTCGCATAGACCGTCGCGGCGATATCGCTCGATGTGTACTGGTTTCGAATCACAACGCCGCCTTCATCGTCGGTCGCACCGAGGACACTGCCGCCCGGCACGCCCGCTCCGGCCATGATGGCAAAGCCCGACGTCGACCAGTGATCGCGACCGCTTGCAGAATTGATCTTCGGCGTGCGGCCAAAGTCGCTCAGCCAAAGCACGAGCGTGTTGCCGAGCATGCCTTGCTGCTCCAAATCCTCAAGGAGCACCGGCAGGGCCTTGTCGACTGGCGGAATGAGGTTGTCTTTCAGCGACTTAAAGTTGTTGGCGTGAGTGTCCCAACCGCCCGAAGTCACGGTCACAAACCGAACGCCCGCTTGCAACAACCGACGAGCGAGCAAGCAACTCTGTCCGAACTTGTTCCGACCATACCGATCACGGAGGCCTTCGGACTCTTCCTCAATCGCAAACGCCTTCTTCGTCGCCGGCGAGGTGATCATGTTGAACGCGGCCTGATAGCTCTCGTCGAGCGCTGCGAACTTATCCGGCTGCAGGTCGGCTTTGCGTTGCAGTTGATCGAGCTTCGCCAATGCCTGCTGCCGGCGGCTCACTCGATCCATCTTGATCCCGTTCGGGGGAGTGATGTCGCGGACGACAAAGTCTTTGGCACTCGGATCGGCATTCATCTCGAACGCGCCGTGCTCAAGTCCGAGCACTCCCGGCTGACCGCCGCCGAAGCGCCGATCAATGTTCGTTCCCAATTGAACGAACGGCGGCAAGGCGCTCTTAAAGCCTTTGAAGTAGCTGACGACTGACCCGTAGGTCGGGTAATGCACCGCCGGATTGAACTTTCGCCCCGACATCACAAATTGATCCGCCGTGCCGTGACTGCCATTTTCCGGGTTCCATCCGCGCAAGACCGCGAAGCGATTGAGTTCCCGAGCGAGCGTCGGGCAGATCTCTGTGAACTGCACTCCGGGGACAGCGGTGTCGATCACGCCGTACTCACCGCGAATACTCACCGGCGCCTGCGGCTTTGGATCCAGCGTGTCGTGATGCGAAACTCCTCCTTGAGACCAGACCAACACACAGTTGACGTCGTTCAAACCGGAGTCAGCGGCATTGGCCCTTTGATCGAGCACCGCAGGCAAACTAACGCCGAGCCCTCCCAACGCCCCGATCTGCAAGAAACTTCGGCGAGACACACCTTCGCACGTCCGCGACAAACTGGTCATCAGCTCGAGCATGAGAGTTCTCCAATCGAGGGCAGGCAGAGAGGAAAGATG
>CAZNMS010000736.1:0-3557 GCA_964573505.1 uncultured Planctomycetaceae bacterium
TCCCGACGCGGAGCGTCGGGCCACAATGGTCGCAGCTTGCCGTTAAACAACTCTGCTCAGCGCGTGCGATGTCTCGCTACGCAGCTCACGGTGACTCAAGGCGAGCATGTCATTCGTCATGCAATGCCGATGACACCGTCACGGTCGGGGGATGACAGGAAAGTTACAGACAGGAAGATGTCGGATCGAGCGTCGCTTCCGACGGCGCAACGGGGGGACTCGTTGAGCGGCGCGCCGCTGAGTCGGAGGGCTCCGTCGAGCCGGAGCTCTCCATGATGCGAGTTCTCGAAGGGACGGTTTCGCTTTCGCGTCGGATCGGGGTTTGCCATTTCCAAAAGCGGTGCTGTCAATCGCTCTCACCCGCGCGCTACTCTTCGAACGCTCGATGTCCTCCGAGGGAACGTTGTAGGACTCGATGCGACCGACGATTGCTGGCAGGCCCCGCTTTTTCCGCAGCGTGCATTCGATTTTGACGAGCGGCTTTATTGGCCTCGGCTGCAACTTCGTTTGTGCTCTCGGTTTACCGCCGCGCCTGAGTTCCGCGTTCCGCCGGTTTTTCGGTTTGAGTACGCTCTCTTGCTTGCGCAATCGGCAAACTTTGCCTGAATAGCGGAACTCGCACAGCCACTTTGAGTTACATCGTTGAGTCGGCGTCAGGTCGGTGACGGACATCGGTCGTCACCTCGTTCACGGAGCTACGTCGGAGATGCAGGAGCGGTCAGCGTTGCTTGCTGTTCCTCGAAACTGACGGTCTTCGTGCAGCGTCTCTGAGGTCAGCTTTTTGCTAGCAGAAATTGGATGCGGAGCGTTCCTCAACTGAGTTTGCGGACGAGTCGCAGCGAACAGAGTTCGAGAGCGAGTCGCAGCGAGTGACAGACTTTCGAACGAGCACTCACATCAGTTTTCACTTCGAACGGAAACTATCGGATGATTCTGTTCTCTTGGCTTTCGAAGTTACGGCAGGGACCGCGACGGTCTCGGTTGCAGGCTTCTCGACGCACTGCGGTTGAAGTTCCGGTGCAGGAGCGCGGTCGCAAGTTTGCGAAGTACGTCGAAGAGTTCGAATCGCGGCGCGTGCTGACGCATGTGCCGACGGTCACTTTCACGGTCAATACGCTCGCTGACACCGTTGATGTCTCGCCGGGTGACGGGAATGCCGCTGACGGTTCGGGCAACACGTCGCTGCGTGCGGCCATTCAAGAGGCCAATGCGACGACCAATGCGCATGTCATTATTGTGTTGGGTAACAATACCTACACACTGACGCGCGCGGGTGAAGGCGAAGATCAAGCGGCGACGGGCGATCTCGACATCACGAACACCGAGCATCGCATCACCATTCGCGGTGCAGACGGCGGCGGAACGACGCTCGATGCCAACATGCTCGATCGCGCTTTGCACATCCTGCCGGACGCGATGCTCACGCTTGAGAATGTCACGATCACGAATGGCCGTGCGACGACCGCGACGAATAAGCAAGCAGGCGCGCTGCTCAATGCGGGTTCGTTGCAGGGCTACAACTTGAGCTTCACCAACAATGAAGCGAGCGAAGACGGCGGCGCGGTGCTGACGGTCGGGACGTCAGAGACTCTGTTCGAGAACGTCACGTTCTCGAACAACAAATCTCAGACGGTCGGCGGAGCAATCTCAAACAACGCGAAGCTCAGCATCACGAATGGCAAGTTCGACTCGAATCAAGCTCCGTTTGGCGGCGGTGCGATCGACAACTTCTCGTCCGGCGAACTGACGATCGTGACGAGCCTCTTCGATAACAACGTCCTCACCGACTCAGGCAGCGGCGGCGGCATTCGCAATTTCGGGCAAGCGACGATTCGCTCTTCGAACTTCATCAATCAATTCGCTCCGTTCGGCGGCGGTATCGCAGTGATTTCGGGCTCGACGTTGATCGACAGTTCGAGCTTCTCGGTCAACGACGCCGACGAAGGCGCTGCGATCGGATTGCAGAGCGGCACGCTCGAAATCGTGAATTCGACGATCGGCGGGAACTTCTCGGCCGGCTCAATTGGTGGCGCGATTCGCGCCGAAGACGGCACGCTCGTCATTCGCCATTCGACGATCTTCGGGAACGATTCATCGAGCGGAGATACCGGCGGTGTTTCGCTCGGCATGCCATTCAGTGGATCGGCCAGTGCTACGGTCAGCTTCACGATCATTGCCGGCAACACTTCTTCGTCCGGCATGTTTCCCGATGTGTCGGGCAACTTCGTTTCGGACGGCAGCAACTTCATTGGAGATGGGTCGGGTTCAAGCGGCTTCGTCAACGGGGTGAAGCTCGATCAAGTTGGCAGCAACTCAACGCCGCTCGATCCTCAATTGGGCGGTCTGCAAAACAACGGCGGGCCGACGGACTCGTATCTGCCTCAGTCCGGTAGCCCAGTCATTGATGCAGGCGGGCTGAGCAGCACGCCATTTCCAGTCCGCGATCAGCGCGGTGCCAATCGACTGAATGGCATCAGCGTTCCGACGATTGACATCGGCGCTGTCGAGACCGGTTTCGCGGGCTTCTTCGTCAACACCTTTGATGACACTGTCGACGTCAATCCGGGCGACGGAGTTGCTGTCGACGCTGCGGGCAAGACATCGCTACGCGCAGCGATCATGGAAGCGAACGCACTCGCCGGTAAGCAGGGCATCGTCATCAATCCGGGTTACTACGCGCTCACTCGAACGGGGGCCGATGAGAACGGCGGAGCGACGGGCGACCTCGACCTCTTCGGAGAAATGGATCTCTACGGCTTCAACGCGACATCGACTTACATCGACGGCAAAGGGACCGATCGAGTGTTCGATCTGCTCGGTGCCGACATCTCGATCTCCGGGCTGACGATCGCGGGCGGAGCGGCTGTTGGCGGTGCGGACGGCGGCGGCTTACTCAATCGAGGAGACAACAACGTTCTGCGCGACGTCTTCGTCGAGAACAACGTTGCCGATGGCGCGGGCGGCGGCATCGCGAGCACGTCCGAGAATTTGATCGTCGAGAACAGTCGCATCTTTGAGAATATGGCTGCGGGGAAAGGCGGCGGTATCGGTGCAACGAAGTCGCTCACGCTGCGCAACGTTGTCATTGAAGACAACACTGCCGGAGTTGATGGCGGCGGTCTTGCTTCCTCGAGCAGTGTCACGATCTTTGGCGGCACGATTCGAAGTAACGAAGCGGACGGGAGTGGCGGCGGCATCGCGATCTCTCCCGGTGCCAGCATCATCGCTTCGGACTTGCTAGTGCGCGGCAATCGTGCGAAGGCAGAGGGCGGCGGAATTCATTCCGACAAAGCGTCGGTTCAACTCGCGCGCTCAACGATCAACGTCAATGAATCGCAAGCAGGCGGTGCCGGCCTTTCGCTTAACGGCACGTCGCAACTGGTCGGTGTCACGATCACCGGAAACATCTCGACCAGTGGAAACGGCGGCGGCATTCGAGTCTCGGGCGGAAACGTTGAGATCCGCGCTGCTGAGATCGCATCGAACAACGCGGCGAATGGCCGCGGCTTACTAGTCAATGCCGCTGCGGTGCTCACGCTGACTCAATCAACGGTCGC
>CAZNMS010000737.1:0-3545 GCA_964573505.1 uncultured Planctomycetaceae bacterium
AGTGTGGTGCGACGCTCCGCGTCGCGACTCCCGACGCGGAGCGTCGGGCCACATTCGCAGCGTCGTTTCACCGCGTGCCGGATCGCGAGCATCTCTTTGAGGCCGAGCACGATAGAGGGACCGACCGCAGAACGCTGCTTGTCGAAGTTGCTGTCGATCTCATGCCGCCTTTGCGACTTGCGGGGGCAGCGTTTCGACCTGCTGCGGTTCGACGCGTTTTGTTGATTGCGGAGCCGTCGATCTGCTGAGACATCGCAAAGCCATTGCGGCGAGTAAGCCGGGATCGTCCCATGGGACATTCGCCCAACTCACAGTACCGCTGCCGGGCAACCATTTCTTGAAAGCGTTCCAGTCGCGAGCGCGAATCGCGTGATCGAGATGCGTCGGAAAGTGGCAGTACTCGCCGCTGAAGACATCGGACGGATAGGCCGTTCGATCCTCAGAGGACTTAGCATTGCTCTCGATCTTCAAGAGGTCGCGCAAGGCTGCGACGAGATCGACTCCGCACCAGCGGCCGAGGCCGTAGCCGGATGACGCGCGCGGATGAAACTCGATGAGTTTCGGTGCTGAGTTTTCGCGGTCCCAAACCCAATCGAAGCCGCAAAAGCCGTGATACCCGACGGTCGTCGCGACTTGCTGAGCCAATCGATCGAGTTGTGGATCGCTGACGAATTGGCGCGATGCTGAAGGCCCGAGTGGTCCGCCGACATGACTCGCTTTGAACGATGCGAACGCAGACAGAATGCGGCCGTTGTCTAACAGCAATTCGGTCACGCCCGTTGAGCCTGACTCAAACTCTTCGAGCAAGAACTCCTGCGGACTTTGTAGCTCGCGCCAAGCTGCGGTAAGCGAGCTTGCCTCTGTCACAATTCTTACTCCTGCTCCGCCCGAAGTGTTGTTGATCTTGATCAGAGACGGGCCGTGATGGTCGATCCATCCCATTCCACTGGCGAGATCCTGAAAGACGCCGGATGCAGGTCGGTCGATTCGACCTTTGGCAAAGCGCGAGAAAGCGCTCTTCGACTGACATGCCGCAGCCGATTCACGCGGCATGTTGAGCAGCCCGGCGGGAGTCTCGGGATCGCGAGCGAGCGTTTGAATGACGGTTTCACGGCAATGCACGACGAGCGAAAACGAATCGGGATGCCGCTGATAGAAGTCGGCTACTTGCCCAGTTGCTTTGACGGCATCGAAGTCGATCTCTTCGAAGTGATCGACATGCCGCGACCAGCGCAGCGGCTGTTGCTGAGGTGCGAGCAATGTGACTTCAGCCCCAGCATCGCTGAGAAACCGCACGGGCCAATACGGCAAGTAGACCGAATGATTGGCGATGACGAGAACCTTCGGACGACTCATCCGCATGATCGCATTCCGTTGCGAGAGAGAGGGGCATGCGGTTTCTATCGACGATGCGGAAGATGTCGGTGACGGAAGGTCTTTGAGGACTCGCAGCTCTGGCACTTAACCCCGTCGTCGTCCGAATAACCGGCAAAGTTTGCCAATGAGCGAAACGGGGCTCGTCGTTTCGCAGCAGGTGCATCGCATCCACAAATTCTGGCGCCAAATTGACGCACGAAGTGACCGCCGAAGGGCTCGAACGATCTCGATCAAAGAGGACTGCAGCCTCTTGGTCCTTCTTCCTCTGCGCTCTCTGCGGGCTCATGTTCAATTTCTTACACCGCCAATGCGAACGAGTCCCGCAGGCCTTCGCTGCCGACAGACGGAAGACAATTAAGACATTGAACAGGAGATCGCAGAGAACGCAGTGGAAGAAAGACCGAGAAGACAACGCAGCCGATTCGGAGCGTTTCGTTACTTCGGACCTGAGAGCGAGGCGCTCGCATCAGACGGACAAGATGGCCGTCCGTCAAAACGTGACACACAACTCACGATTCTCGGACTCAAGCGACATAAGGGCTTGTCCGAGTAGTCGTAGCATGGGCTTCTAGCCCGTGCTCAAGGGCGCCCGTCAAACGATTGTGAACCTCCAAAAGTCTGCACGGACTGGAAGTCCATGCTACTCGGACAGCTTCTTATCCGACCGAAAGCAGGCATGTCGCTGCGTCGTTCGTTCGCGGTCGGTGTCGTTCCGATACTCGGCCGCGACTTCGTGAAGGGTCTTGTTGAAATGCCTGAAATCTCACGATTTCAGCTACATCGAACGGTGTAAAATTAATTCACCATTCGTTCGCCTTCGCCCGACGACACGACGACTTGACCGGCGTTTTCGAGGCGGCGGATGACGTCGACGATTTCCTGCTGGCGCGCTTCGACTTCGCTCAGCTTCACTGTGCCGAGCATGTTGATTTCTTCTTTCAGATTCTCAGCAGCGCGCGATGACAAGTTCCCGAAGATCTTCTGCTTGAGGTCTTCCGAGACGCCCTTAAGCGCCAATGCCCATTGGCTCGTTTCGACTTCTTTGAGCACGGCCTGAATCGACTTCTTGTCGAGCTTCACGATGTCGTCGAACACGAACATCAAGCGTTGAATCTCGGTCGCGAGGTCCGACGAGTCTTGCCCCAGCGCGTCGAGAATGCCTTTGCTCGTCTTGCGATCTGAGACGTTCAAGATCTGAGCGACAAGCGGCACTCCGCCGCTGCGTTCGGACTCTTCGCTGAACAGCGAGGCCATGCGCGCCTTCAAGCTGTTTTCGACTTCGCGCACGATCTCGGGATTCGTCTGCTCCATGTTCGCGATGCGACGCACGACATCGAGTTGCTTATCAGTTTCCAATTCCCCGAGCACATCGGCGGCAAGGCTCGTCGGTAGATAAGAGAGGATCAGCGCGATCGTTTGCGGGTGCTCATCCGCGAGGAAGTTGAAGAGGTCGTCGCCCTTCACGCGTTGCAGAAAACCGAACGGCACGGACTCCATTGATTTGCGCACGCTGTCGACGATCGACGATGCGGCATCGGCACCGAGCGACTCTTTGAGCAGTTCGGTCGCGAAGTCGAGGCTGCCTCGTTCGATCGGAGTGCGGTTGCCGAGCTTCTCGCGGAACTCTGTGATGACCGACTCTTGCTCATCACTTTCGACATCGGTTGTCTGCGAGATCTCCTGAGTGAGCCGCTCCACTTGATCCTTCGGGAGCATGCCCATCAGCTTTGCCGCGAGCGGCTTATCGAGGCTCAGCATGACAATGGCGGCGCGTTTGAGATTGTTCATAGGGGGACGACTCGAACTACGGACTCTTCCTTGAATCTCCGGGGGCCGTCAGGCGAGCGGCAGGCGACATTGAATTCCGGGAGCGAGCACTCTTAGGCAAATCGCCGAGTTTCGGGAACGTGTCTTTGAGCGAACGAGAACGGGCTTCGTCGCTCAAGTGATCTTCCCTCAGTTGACGTTGCTTCGTCAGCTTCCGAGTCCCCGCAGACAACGATTGAGGTGAGTGCCAATTGGCCGCTCTTCAATCCTGCAGAACAACAAGCTCGCGGACATCGTCCTCATGTCGTTTCTTCCTGCGTAGCTTCAGCGCGCATTGCGCATCTTTGTAGCCGAAGTCGTGAGACTTCGGACGCAGTCGCTGCGGCCCCGAAATCTGACGA
>CAZNMS010000738.1:0-3542 GCA_964573505.1 uncultured Planctomycetaceae bacterium
AAAAGTAGCTTGGGATTCCATCCCGAGCCGCAGCGGGACGACGTTCACTTTCACCCGTTGAGTTTGCCGTCACGAGGGAATTCGCAGTCTCGCTTTCATCCCACACAACGTCCTTCGGGCATTAGGGACAGCTTGGCAACGAGTGCGCCAGCGAGTTGCTACGATCGCCGAGCGTATTGGCGTTCGACGGGGTTTCTGTGAGGAGTGCTCGGAGTGTTGCGAACTTGTTTGCTCGTTGTGGCTGCGGCGTTGTGGCCGAGCTTGTTATTGGCGGCTGATCGACCGGCTGAGTTGTCGGGGATCTATCCGCAGCTCGCGATGTTCAATGACGAAGGTGAGTGCGGCACCGGAGCGGTCGTGCCTTTCGCCAATCGCTTGTGGGTCGTCACTTATGCCCCGCATTCGCCGAAGGGGTCGAGCGACAAGCTCTATGAGATCACTCCCGAACTGCAGCAGATCGTCAGACCTGAAAGCATCGGCGGCACTCCCGCGAATCGCCTGCTGCATCGCGAGTCGAATCAGCTCTTCATCGGCCCCTATGCGATCGACAGCAAAGGCAGCGTGCGAGCGATTCCTTATGCCCGCATGTTCGGACGCCCGACGGGCAACGCTCGGCACCTCAGTGATCCGGCGGGTAAGATTTATTACGCAACGATGGAAGAGGGCCTCTATGAGGTCGACGTGCAGACGCTCGCTGTCACCGAGCTTTGGGCGGACGAGCAGAAGAAAGACGGACGGCACGCGAGCTTGCCGGGCTATCACGGCAAGGGACTCTTCGCCGCTCAGGGGCGCATCATCTATGCGAACAATGGTGAGCACGGAGCACTCGCACTGAAGAAGCCCGATGTGCCGAGCGGTGTGCTCGCCGAATGGGACGGTCGCGCGGCGGAATGGACGATCGTCCGACGCAATCAATTCACGGAGGTCACCGGTCCGGGCGGCATCACCGGCGAGAGCAAGCCGGGCGATCCCGTTTGGAGCATTGGCTGGGATCATCGCTCGCTCATCTTGATGTCGCGCGAGAATGATGGTTGGCACTCTTTCCGCTTGCCGAAAGCCTCGCACAGCTACGACGGGGCTCATGGCTGGAACACCGAATGGCCGCGCATTCGCGACATCGGTGAAGAGTCTCTGTTGATGACGATGCACGGCATGTTGTGGAAGTTCCCGAAGTCGTTCTCGTCAAAGAGTTCAGCCGGAATCGCGCCGCGCAGCACGTATCTCAAAGTGATCGGCGACTTCTGCCGCTGGGACGAGCGAGTCGTCTTCGGCTGCGATGACACCGCGAAGAACGAGTTCCTCAACAAGCGCCGCGCGAAGGGCGAGATCGCTGCTCCTCAGTCGCAATCGAACTTGTGGTTCGTCGAACCGCAGCGACTGAATGAACTCGGACCGGTCATCGGTCGCGGTGCTGTTTGGCTGCAAGACAACGTTGAAGGCGCCGCGCCGAGCGAACCGTTCCTCATCAGCGGCTTCGAGCGACGGAGTCTAAATCTGACGCATCGCACGGACTCAGAAGCGACGGTCACTGTCGAGTTTGATGAAGTCGGTAACGGCAAATGGCAGAAGTGGAGCGAAGTCATCGTGCCCGCGCGCGGTCATGTTTGGCTCAATCTGAGCGACGCTCCGAAAGCCGTTTGGCTGCGACTGACGAGTGATCGAGATCTCGAACAAGCAACCGCATGGTTCTCGTTGTCGAACGGCGATCGTCGCACAGACAAAGCGGATGCAATGTTCGACGGACTCGCGACGACGAACGATCGCAAGCTGACGGGCGGCATTGTGCGGGCTCGTGCTCAGAACAAACGCACGTTGCACTTCAGCGCGATCGAGCCGACCGAAGACGGACCGCGAGATCTCGGTCTCTATGAACTCGATGAGAAGCTGGCACTGAAGCGTGTCGAGGACGCTGCCGCGCACGAGTACCAAAAGAAGAACGCCGCGATTCCACTGGGAGTCATTCAAGAAGACGCGGCCTCGCTGATCTTTGTGGACGAGCAGAATCAACGCTGGCGCTTACCGCGCGGTGCGGAATCTGATGTCGACCCGGCATCAAAGCTTCGTCCGCTTCCCTCGCGCGTTTGTCGAGAAGTGGCGACCGAACGAGACCTCTTCAATGCCGGCAGCACGTTCTTCGAACTACCTGCCGAGAACGCTGGCGGCTTCGCGAAGGTGCGAGCAGTGGCTACTCACAATCGGCAAATCAGCGACTACTGCTCCTATCGAGGACTCTTCATCGTCAGCGGCATCGCGGCAGAAGCACCGTCTTCGAACGCGCACATCATCAAGAGTGACGACGGCAAAACGGCCTTATGGGCCGGAGCGATCGACGACGTGTGGAAACTCGGCAAACCGCGCGGCGTCGGCGGCCCCTGGCGCGACACTCACGTAAAGGCCAACATCCCGAGCGATCCTTACCTGCTCACCGGCTACGACAAGAAAACGCTGACGCTCGCAACCGACGCCCCGACACCAATCACCCTGCGAGTGGAATGCGACCTCTCCGGCACGGGCCAATGGGTGCTCTATCGAGACTTCGAAGTCTCCCCTAACAAGCCGCTCACACACGAATTCCCCGCCGCCTTCACCGCCTACTGGCTCCGAGTCACCGCCCCCCGCGACTGTCAGGCAACCGCCCAACTCGTATATGAGTAATAATACCCGCCAGGCAGCAATATGCAGCTTGCAGTCTGAGTTAATTCGACAGGGCACGTTCGCCTTTCCGTAGCCGAAATCGTCAGATTTCGGACGCTGAAAATGCCTGAAATCTCACGATTTCAGCTACATGATGCGCTGTTGAATTAACACGTTTAACCGCGAGCCTCTGGCGAGCGCGTGCAAGCCGAGATTGGATCAACACCGGCGTCCCGAATAACTGACATGACTCAAAACGCCATATTACGATTGCATAACACAGTCGCTCAAAACGAAATCCCCCATCGGGCTTGTCCCGATGGTCATCTGCCTCATGGCTACGTCAGGCACAGATGAGGCAGATAACCAATCGGCCGCGTCAGTCGTTCCACCACATTTGCCGACTTCGCCAACGCCGCCGATGACTTAATACCCAACTTGCCGATTGCAATACTCGCCCCAGCCTTGCCGCAACTGAGGAATCCACAGATCGAGACGTTGATACCCATAACTCATCAGCAGTCCGATGACATCCTACGCTTGTCGCATCTGCCAATCGGCTAACCCATTCTTGACGAGCACCTCTAAATAACCACAAACCTCTGCCAGCGTGACCTGCCCCACTCTTCCCTGAAAGGCACGCTCAAAATTCTGCATTCGCACCCCAATCCAATGAGCGTCTTTCTCAGACTTCGCCTGCCCTTCCGCAATTGATCTAGCCTTCTCGAACGGTGTTCGATCCCGACTCACTGCTGCCTTCTCATTACTCCCCACGCTTGCCAACTCTTGCTGTTTCTCCATATTCACCCCTCAAGCATGCAGTTCCTAATGAATTAGCCCGACGTCGGCCCCAACCGAGTTAGGCCGACGTCGACCCTAACAAATTGGGACCGCGCGCCAAACTTCCA
>CAZNMS010000739.1:0-3540 GCA_964573505.1 uncultured Planctomycetaceae bacterium
GCTATAAGTTCTCGACTTATGCCACATGGTGGATTCGGCAGGCGATTACGCGAGCGATCTCCGATCAAGCGCGAACGATTCGCATCCCGGTTCACATGATCGAAGCGATGTCGAGAATTCGCAGCGTGTCGCTCGATCTCGTGCATGATCTCGGTCGCGAACCGACGGTCGAAGAGATTGCTCGCGCTGCCGAGATGACGATTGAAGAAGCTCAGCGAGTGATGGAGATCGGCCGGCAGCCGGTCAGTCTTGATCGTCCCGTCGGCGAACGCGGCGACGCATCCTTCGGCGACTTCCTTCGCGACTCCGGCAAAGACACTCCGGTGATGTCGGCTGCTCACGACATGTTGAAGGACAAGATCGACGACGTGCTCGGCACGCTGACGTTCCGCGAGCGCGAGATCATCAAGCTGAGATACGGACTGGGCGACGGCTACACCTACACGCTCGAAGAAGTGGGTCGCATCTTCAAAGTGACGCGCGAGCGTGTTCGACAGATCGAAGCGAAGGCCGTGAGGAAGTTGCAGCATCCCGTCCGCAGCACTCACTTGCAGGGCTTCATCGAAGCACTCGCCGCAGCGAACTAACTCCTTACCGCACGTCGTGCGCATCGTTGTCGCCGAAGTCGTGAGACATCAGACGCAGTCACTGCGACTCCGAAATCTGACGATTTTCGCAACGGTCGATTGCCGTCGCACCGCCTTCATAGAACGAATTCGCAACGCTGTTCTTATTTGATCAATCAAGCGCCTCGTCCGAGAGCAGTGCTGCTCGGACGAGGCGTTTGCATTGATAGTCAGTGCGGCGATCTGTCAGTCGCACGCTGTTGCTCGTTGTCGAAACTCCGGTGCCAATTGGGACCCTCTAAGTGAAGTCTGTCAGCGAACTCGTCGCGCGTCAGCGAGCAACCTGCACATTGACGATCCGCTGACCGGATCGAACTGTCGAGGGCACGCTCTGCGATGCAATACGGTATGAAGAAATGGTTGGCACTTTTCTGACGACGGGTCACTGTGTCCGAGAGGGCGAGATCCCGCGCATGATCGGGATGTAACTTTGGCGACAACCCGGTTCATTCACGGAGAGTTGCGACAACTCGTCGGCTCTTATTTGACGACGAGACGCGGTGTTGGAGAGGGCGACATCCCGCTGATGATCGGGATGGAATCCCAATCTACGGTGTCTTCAGTCCTTGATTTTCGGGCGGCACGCTGAAGAGTTGCGACAACTCGTCGGCTCCTATTTGACGACGAGACCCAGCGTTGCAGAGGGCGACATCCCGCTGATGATCGGGATGGAATCCCAATCTACTTTTGCAGGGAAGGCGGCGACGATGTTTTTGGATCAACAAGCTCAATCGGCGGAATGGCTCGAAACAGATGGACTCGGCGGGTTCTCTTCGGGGACCGTCGGCGGACAACGGACGCGGCGCTATCACGCTTTGCTCTTGAATGCGAAGACGCCGCCGACCGGACGAATGGTGCTCGTCAATGGCGCTGAGGTGCAGGTCGTGACTCCGAGCGGCTCGTTTCCTCTTTCGAGTCAGCTTTACGCTCCGAACATCGTGCATCCCGACGGGCAACGGTTCATTGTCGACTTCAATCGCGCGCCATGGCCCACATGGACTTATCGACTGCCCGACGGCACGCAGATCGTGCATGACGTCTTTATTCCACATGGTTCATCGGCGCTCGTGCTGAGATGGCGCATGGATGCCGGAGCGGCGGAGACAAAGCTCATCGTGCGACCGCTGCTTTCGGGACGCGACTATCACTGCCTGCATCTTGCGAATCCGGCGTTTCGCTTTGCGGCTGAGTCCGATGTCGAACGCATTGAATGGCAGCCTTATCCCGATGTGCCGAGCGTCGTCGCTTACTTCAATGGCAAGTACGAGCATCGTCCGTTGTGGTTCTACAACTTCCGCTATGCGATCGAAGCCGAACGCGGATTGGACTGCGATGAAGATCTCGCGTCTCCCGGCGAGTTGCATTGGGATCTCGGAGATACCGATGCCATTTGCGTCCTGACGACGAATGGTCCGCGCGGAGTCGCGTTGCCAGAGGGCGCGGCGGTTCGAGATTGGGCGCATCAACTCGTGCTTGCGGAGCGACGGCGGCGCGCGTCGTTTGCTTCCGAGCTGCATCGCGCGGCGGATGCCTACATCGTCGAGCGTGGCGCGGGGCGAACGATCATCGCCGGCTATCCCTGGTTCACCGATTGGGGACGAGACACCTTCATCTCGCTGCGCGGTTTGTGTCTGAGTACCGGTCGCTTTGCCGACGCCGAACGCATCCTCGTTGATTGGGCCGGCACTGTTTCAGAAGGCATGCTCCCCAATCGCTTCCCGGACTACGGCAGCGAGCCCGAGTTCAACTCGGTCGACGCGTCGTTGTGGTTCATCATCGCGGTGCATGACTTCTTGATCGCGACTCAAGGGCGCGAGCAGCCCGTCAGCGAAGACAGTCGCCGCATCTTGCTGACGGCCGTTGAAGCGATTCTCAGCGGCTATGCCGCCGGGACGCGGTTCGGTATCCGCGCCACTCCCGACGGCTTGCTGCAAGCTGGGCAGTCGGGAGTGCAGCTCACATGGATGGACGCAAAGGTCGGAGACTGGGTCGTGACTCCTCGCATCGGTAAGCCGGTCGAGATTCAAGCTCTCTGGTTGAACGCGTTGCATGTTGGCGCGGAGTTCTGCGACTCGTCGCGCTGGGGCCATTTGCTCGCACTCGGAACGGCAACGTTTCGCGAGCGGTTTTGGAATGAGTCGGCCAATTGCTTGTTCGATGTGATCGATGCCGATCACGTGCCGGGACGAGTCGACGCGAGCATTCGCCCCAATCAGTTGTTTGCTATCGGCGGCTTGCCGGTCTGCTTGCTTGATCTCGATCGAGCACGACGAGTGGTCGACATCGCGGAGTCGTTGCTGCTCACACCAATGGGACTCAGGACGCTCAATCGCACGGACTCGCATTATCACGGTCGCTTTGAAGGCAGCATTCACGCGCGCGACGGCGCCTATCATCAAGGCACCGTTTGGCCGTTCTTGCTCGGCCCCTTCGTCGATGCATGGCTGCGAGTTCGAGGACACTCGCCTGATGCCAAAGAAGAAGCCCGTCGTCGATTCATCGCGCCGCTCATGGCGCATCTCAACGAGGCGGGCTTAGGTCACGTTTCCGAAGTGGCTAACGGCGATGCTCCTCACATTCCGCGCGGTTGTCCGTTTCAAGCATGGTCGTTGGGCGAACTGCTGCGGGTGTTCGAACTGACTGAGACCCGCTCGGAGCCAGTCTAAGTAGCATGGACTTCCAGTCCGTGCGGTCTTTGCGATTGCTCGTCTGCCTTCTGAAACAGCCGCCGATGAGACGGGCGATCCGCGTCAAGCGAGATGTAATACGCATTGCTCGGGCGGACTCTCGGCAGCGGCCTAAACAGCGAGGGGTCGGGGCTACGACATTTCGAATTTGGGCGGAGGACGCCTCTTCCGCGATGACGCTCTTACGCCGCCCAATTTCGAAATCTCGTAGACCCGACCCCGGTGTT
>CAZNMS010000740.1:0-3538 GCA_964573505.1 uncultured Planctomycetaceae bacterium
ATCCGTCCCGCTCAAGAACAAGACCTGACGTCCCAAACTTGGCGCTGTCCAGCTAAGAAGGCTGGAACTCTCCTTCGTGCTGGCCCGGAGTTCCGACCGCTACGTCTATCGAGTTCCGCTCTTCGTCCGCCTGATCCGCAGCCAACTCCCAGCAGAGCTGCTGGAACTGGAAGTCGAACAACTCCGCCGAGCGAAGTAGGACGATGGCCGATCGTTGGTTCGGATGCCGAGAGGGATCGTCATTGAGTAACCCCGAAGCTCGTCGCATGGACGCCCGCGTCCGTGCTGCGTCGCTGTCAGAAGTAGGCGTCCGACCTACGCGACGCCAAACCACGAAGTTGTTCCTCGACTGTTCCTTACCCGCCAAGACAGACCGCTCAAGACCGCGCTGCCGACTCGGGGCAACTCATCGGGAACTCGTCCGGACAAGTAGCTTGGGATTCCATCCCGAGCGTCAGCGGGATGAGGTTCTCAAACAAGGTACGAAACCGCCGTCACAATTCGGCACGCAGCAACCGCCAAAGGCAGACCGGCTCAAACCGGGTTCGCAACTCACACAGGATCGAACGCGAGCCGAGCAACTGGCGAGTTGGATCAAAGAAGCCTCTGAAAACGAACAAAGCCTTGTTCGCATTAACCGCGAACAAGGCTTTGTCGTTCAGTGGAGGCGGGGGGAATCGAACGTGCCGAAAAAGAGCCTTGTTTTTCAGGCATTCATGAAAACGAGACTCGGCGCGCTGCCAAAAGCGCTGCCACTTCGCCGGAGTTGCTGAAGCTGATCGCTCTTTGGCAGCGACTCGATGACGACTCGAAGGCTCAGTTGCTCGCGTTTGCGGAGCGGGCATTGGATCGCTCGATGGTCCCGGCGGGGCACTGACAGAAGGCGACCTCAAGACGGAAAGGCTGATCGACAATGACAGACTTTGAGAGACTTCCCGGCGATGACTTGCTGCTCTTGGCGCTGGCTAAAGGCTCGACCGTGCGGAGTGCTGCTGAGCAGGCAGGCGTCTCCGAGGCGACTGCGTTTCGTCGGTTGCGAGATTCGGGCTTCGTGACGGAACTCAATCGCGTTCGCAGCGAACTTTGGAATGCCGCACTGGGCAAGCTGACGGACGCATCCAGCCGAGCGGTCGAACGATTGGCGGTACTCATCGACAAGGCTGAGTCCGAGGCCGTGCAGTTGTCGGCTTGTAAGGCGGTGCTTGAACTGGGGGGCAAGCTGCGCGATGCCATTGAGTTCGAGCATCGCTTGAACCTTCTCGAAACCCGAGTCACTGAAGCACGAAAGGCAGACTGATGAGAAACCAACAACGACTCGCGCGGCTGGAAGGTAGCCTGCCTCGCGACGAACGGCCGTGGCACGTTCAACTGCTGACATTTCGCGTGGCTGGACTAAGCCAAGAAGAAATCCTGCTGAAGTATGTCCAACGACTGCAAAGCGTCATCAACGACGAACGAGCGGATGTCGCAATGAAGACCAGCTTCGGTCGGATGCGCGGTCTCATTGCGGCAAAGCTCGGAGTCGAAGTTTGAGGATGACTGCGCGGCATCCTGAGCATCGCGGCGACAATCGCCGCTCGTAAGCGGTCCACGCGGAGTTGCGACGACGTCCGTAGTCACTATCAGACAACCCAATCAGCACACAGCGCTTCGGCTTGTTCGAGGACCAGTCTCGTTGCCGCTTCTTGGAGATCGGGCGGGTAGCCGTACTTGCGCAGGATGCGGCGGACCATGACTCGAATCTGAGCACGGGCGGATTCGCGAGCAGTCCAATCCACAGTCACGCTCTTGCGGACGTTGGTGACCAACTCGGCGGCCAAGACCTTGAGTTCGTCGATGCCCATTGCTTGCACGGCGCTGTCGTTGGCGGCCAGTGCGTCATAGAAGGCAAGCTCATCGTCGGTGAGTCCTAAGTCTTCGCCGCGCTGCGTCGCGTCACGCATCTCCTTCGCCAACTTGATGAGTTCCTCGATGATCTCATGCGTGGCGATCGCTCGGTTGTGATAGGCATGTAATGTTTGTTGCAGCATCTCGGTGAAGGTCCGCGACTGCACGACGTTGCGTTTGGCTCGCGTCTTCAATTCATCCTTGAGCAGCTTGGCCAACAGCTCTGCGGCAACGTTCTTGTGCTTGAGTCCTTGCACCTCGGCCAAGAACTGGTCGGACAAGATCGAGATGTCCGGCCTCTTCAATCCGGCTGCGGAGAAGACGTCGATGACTTCGTCCTCGGTCATCACGGCTTTCGCGACGAGCTGCCGAATGGCATGTTCGAGGTCTTCTCCCGTCGGCGCGCCGCCGCCTGTCGAGGATGACTTCGCCAGTGCCACGCGCACGTGTTGGAAGAATGCAATGTCGTCGCGGATGCGTAACGCCTCCGGGTGTGACGCACACAACGCGAATGCCTTCGAGAGATCCGGCACGGCCTTCATGAAGATCGGCTTGCCGTCCTCTTGTTGCAGTACATGCTCTTGAGCGGCAGGCAGCAGTTGCAGACGCTCGGTCGGAGTTCCGCTCGACCACACGGACCAATCGAAGCCGTGCATCACGTCGCAACAAATCTCGTGCTTCTCCAACATGACGGCCACAGCTTGAGCGGTGTCGATGCTGGGAGTTCCCTGCCCTCCACTTTGCGTGTAAGTCGCCATTGCTGCTTTGAGCTGATCGGCCAGCCCCAGATAGTCGACGACGAGCCCGCCGTTCTTGTCGCGGAAGACTCGATTCACACGAGCAATGGCCTGCATCAGTCCGTGACCGCGCATCGGCTTGTCGACGTACATCGTGTTGAGGCACGGCGCATCGAACCCGGTCAGCCACATGTCGCGGACGATGACGATGCGAAACGGATCGCTCGGATCTTTGAACCTAGTTGCCAGAGCCTTGCGGCGCGGCTTGTTGCGGATGTGCTGCTGCCAGTCCGGTTCGTCGCTGGCCGAGCCGGTCATCACGATCTTCACGACGCACGACTTCTTCTTCTCAGCGTCGATGTCGTCATCGCGAGCACTGACCCAATCGGGACGCAGACGAATCAGCTCGTTGTAGAGGTCCACACAAATCCGACGGCTCATGCAGACGACCATCGCTTTGCCATCAATTGCCGAGCTGCGTCGTTCATAGTGTTGAACGAGGTCTTCAGCGATGAGCCGAATGCGGTTCTCGTTACCGACCAGTGCTTCGAGTGCTGCCCACTTCGACTTCAGCTTCTCTTTGTGATCGACCTCTTCGCCTTCGGTGAGTTCTTCAAACTCCGAGTCGATCGCCTTCAGCTCAGGCTCGTTGAGAGACAGCTTCGCAATGCGGCTTTCGTAGTAGATCGGCACGGTCGCACCATCGGAGACCGCGCGTTGAATGTCATAGATCGAGACGTACTCGCCGAAGACCGCTCGCGTGTTGGCGTCGGTCGTTTCGATCGGCGTACCCGTGAAGCCGATAAACGCTGCATTGGGAAGCGCCAGACGCATACTGCGCGCGAACTTGCCCGCCTGCGTCCGGTGCGCCTCGTCCGAGACGACGATGATGTCATCGCGGGTGCTATAGGGCT
>CAZNMS010000741.1:0-3520 GCA_964573505.1 uncultured Planctomycetaceae bacterium
AGCTGCTTCATGACGAATGCGATTACCAGTGTCCTTCAAGAAACTCGCAAGTTTCCGGCGCCAGCCGAGTTCACGGCGGCGGCTCATATCAGCTCGGAAGAGCAATACGAGCGCATGTGGAATCAAGCGAAGGACGACCCGGCAGGCTTCTGGGGCGAGATCGCAAAGAACCTCGATTGGTTTCAGCCATTCACGAAGGTGCTCGAAGGCGAGATGCCGGAAACAAAGTGGTTTGTCGGCGGCAAGTTGAATGTCTCTTACAACTGTCTCGACCGGCATCTCACAACGTGGCGCAAGAACAAAGCCGCGATCATTTGGGAAGGCGAACCCGGCGACTCACGCACTCTGACTTATCAAGAGTTGCATCGCGAAGTCTGCAAGTTCGCCAACGTGCTAAAGAAGCTCGGCGTCGTCGCCGGAGATCGCGTCACGCTCTACATGCCGATGATCCCCGAACTCGCGATCGCGATGTTGGCCTGCAGCCGCATTGGTGCGACTCACTCGATCATCTTCGGCGGCTTTTCATCCGACGCAGTGGCGGATCGAAACAATGACGCTCAAGCGAAGATCATGATCACCGCTGATGGCGGATGGCGCCGCGGCAAAGAAGTGCCGCTCAAGCCCGCTGTCGATGAGGCCATCAAGAAGTCTCCGACTGTCGAGAAGACCGTCGTCGTGAAGCGCACGGGCTCTGATGTGACGATGGTGCCCGATCGCGATTATTGGTGGCACGACTTGATGGAGAACGAGTCAGCGGACTGCCCGGCAGCGGAACTCGATTCCGAGCATCCGCTCTTCATCCTCTATACGTCGGGCTCAACAGGTAAGCCGAAAGGCGTGCTGCATACGACCGGCGGCTATCTGCTCGGCGCAACGATGACGTCGCGCTGGGTCTTCGATCTCAAGGACGAAGACACTTATTGGTGTACCGCCGACATTGGTTGGGTGACGGGGCATAGCTATGTCGTCTATGGCCCGCTCTCGAATGGTGCGACATCGGTCATGTTTGAGGGTGCTCCGAATTGGCCGCATGAAGGCCGCTTCTGGGAGCTCATTGAGAAGTACCGCGTCAGCATTTTCTATACGGCACCAACGGCGATTCGCGCCTTCATCAAGTGGGGCGACGAGTGGCCGAACAAGTACGACCTTTCGAGCTTGCGACTGTTGGGCAGCGTCGGTGAGCCTATCAATCCCGAAGCTTGGATGTGGTATCACCGCGTGATTGGCGGCGAGCGATGTCCGATCGTTGATACCTGGTGGCAGACCGAAACGGGCTCGATCATGATCAGCCCGCTGCCGGGCATCACGGCGACGAAGCCGGGTAGCTGCACTCGTCCTCTGCCGGGAATTGTGCCCGCGATCGTGAGTGACAAAGGCGAGCCGCTTGAGGCCAATCAAGGCGGTTTGCTCGTGATGACGCAACCGTGGCCGAGCATGCTGCGGACGCTCTACGGCGATCATCAGCGTTTCAAGGACGTCTACTTTGGCAAGCTGCCGGGGCTCTATTTCGCCGGTGACGGAGCACGCCGCGATGAAGACGGCTATTACTGGGTGATGGGCCGAGTGGACGATGTGCTCAACGTTGCCGGTCATCGTCTCAGCACGATGGAAGTCGAGAGCGCATTGGTCTCGCATCCGAGCGTTGCTGAGTCCGCAGTTGTCGGATACCCGCATGAGATCAAGGGCGAAGGCATCTGCTGCTTCGTGTCGCTCAAGCAAGGCGCGGGCGATGACTCATTGAAGAAGGATTTGACGAATCACGTTCGCAAGCAGATTGGTGCGGTCGCGACTCCCGATCAGATTCGCTTCACGGCGTCTCTGCCGAAGACTCGCAGCGGCAAGATCATGCGACGGTTACTGAGAGACATCGCCGCCGGGCGCGAGTCAGCGGGCGATACAACAACGCTCGAAGATTACGCCGTGCTCGCGAAGCTGCGTGACGACGAGTCGTAGCACGGCTCGATTGTCGGATTTATTACAGCGTTTGTTGCCTGCGACGACAGGCATGACGCAGTTCGGTCGAGCACATGCTTGATCGCGACGCGAGCCGACTCGGCGCGTCGAAGTTTGGGAGCGCGGAGCAAGAGTGCCCTGCTCTCCGCTTGTTTGATGGTTCTGGCGTTTCGCGTGTCGTTCGCCGCGTTTGCTACTAGCAGGAAAGGCTTGTGCCTCATGGCGAAGGCTCGTGAAGAGAATGCGAAGAAAGCGGATGACGACAGCGGCGACGTAAAGCTCGTGCGTCTGCATGTTGTGTTAGCACGCTGCGGAGTGGGCTCGCGCCGCGACTGCGAAGAACTCATCACCGAAGGCCGGGTGGCCGTCGACAACAAAGTCATCACGGAACTCGGCGCGAGCGTTCGGCCCGATCAGAAGATCAAAGTCGACGGCCAGAATCTGCGTCCTGAGAGGAAAATGTATTACATGGTCAACAAGCCGAAAGGCTTGATCTGCACCAATGAGGATCCTCAAGGTCGACCGTGCGTCGTCGACATGTTCCCGAAGAACTCGGGGCGACTCTTCACCGTCGGTCGGCTCGACGAGAACAGCATCGGGCTGATCCTCGTTACGAATGACGGCGAATTGGCGCATCGGCTCGCTCATCCGAAGTTCGAAGTGCCGAAGATCTATCGAGTGCAAGTAGCGGGAACGCCGACTCAAGAGACGCTCGTGCAACTGCGGCGCGGAGTTCACTTCAGCGACGGCAAGTTCAAGATCGAAGGCATTCGTAGTGTGAAGACAAAGGGACGCAGTTCGATACTCGAAGTCATCTTGCTCGAAGGCCAGAACCGCGAAGTCCGACGTTTGTTTGCTCGAGTCGGGCATAAGGTCATGCAGCTTGAACGAGTGGGCTTCGGGCCGCTGCGACTGAAGGATGTTTTGCCCGGTCGCTTCCGCTCGCTGACACCTCAAGAGCGAATGATCCTGTTGAAGTATGCGGCTCAAGATCCGTCGCAACACAAGCGGCTGATCCCGGATGAATTGCCGATGCCGCCGCCGAAGCCAAAACCGAAGCCAATGCCGGTTGAGAAAGGCCCGTCGCTTGTCGAAGTCTCTGCCGTGCAGCGTCGCGGTCGAGCAGACATGACGGGACGGCGACTCGATCGCTTCGGTCAGACCGTGACTCCTCAACGTTTTCACGACGAGTTCGATAGCGATGTTGATGGACCAATGCAGGATCTGAGTCGGCATCCGGCATTCGGCGGACGGCCGGTTGCTCCGAGAACTGACAAACGACCGGCTGGCAGCAAGTCGCTCATTCGCAGCGGTCGGGACAATGAGATTCCGGTCGCTCCGAAGTTCCGCGCTGGCAGTACTTCGAAGCGACATCCGGGAGCGGTCAAACCGGGTCGCGCGAAGAAGGCCGTCGGCAAGCCGGGACGCAAAGGACGCTGAGTCTGCAACTCGGGCTTGAAGATGTAGTAAAACTTGCAGCGCGGCATGAGTCGAACGACCGCAACGACGACTGAAGAAGCACGGACTGGAAGTCCATGCTAGTGCGCTTCCAAGTGGATTGAATTAG
>CAZNMS010000742.1:0-3503 GCA_964573505.1 uncultured Planctomycetaceae bacterium
TTCCTCATCGGACTCGCCTGCCTTACGCGGTCATCGGAACTTGCTTAGCGCCGCAGCCACTGTCAGTCGTGACCGTACATTCTCACGACACTCTTGCGGCTAACGGGACTGAAAAGCCGATTGCGCTTCTCCTCAATCATTTCTCCAATCGGCGTCATTGGCCGCGTTGTTTCAATCGCCGCGTCGGGTCAACGTCGCAGGCTCGGCGCGATGAGAAGATTGATGACATCGCACTTCGTCTTTTGCGGGGGTCAGGAGTTCCTGCTGCGAACTGACAACACGTTCGCGCAGGACTTCGCAAATGATTTGGCGCAATTGGCTCGCGGCGATTCGTTCTCTTCGACAACCCACTTCTCGCGCACGTCAGCAACGACTCGGGACACGATAGCGACGAGATCACGCGGCGGTCTTGAAGACCGGTGCAACAACGATTGCACCTCACGTTGAGTCGCTCGAAGCACTGCTCTTGCTGTCGGCCATTGATGTCAGTGCCGGCTCGGTTCACGGCGATGACGGAGCCTTTCTGCATGAAACGGCAGACTCATTTTCGCTGCAGGCCGGCGGCACGCTTGAGATCGAGATTGGTTCGGCGACGAGCTTTGATCAGATCAATGTCTCGGGCAGCGCGGTGCTTGATGGGACTCTGCGGATTGATTTGCAGAATGGGTATGTCCCCGATGTTGGCGCGACGGTTGATTTTCTGACGTTCGGCTCGCGGACGGGAAGCTTTGCGGTCGGAGAGCATCTCTATGGGTTCGGAGATGGGACGCGGTACTTCGATGTCGTTGAGCAGTCCGATCGGTTGCAGCTTGTTGTCAAAGAGCTGCCTGCTGCGCCGCTGGTGATGACTGACACCGAGGCGATCAACAACTTCCTCGGTGAGTACTACAGCGACTACTTCGCGGCGAGCAGCGTCACCATTCATGGCGAGTTGGCGCTGAGCAACTTCGTTTCGGCGAGCGGAGATTTCACGTTCTCGGTCTCGACGCCGCAGACCGTTTCGGTGCAGACCGATGTTGGTTCGGTCGATCGCTTCGTCGGGATTCTCAATGTCGCGGGCAATGACATCACGCTCTTCGCGGGTCCTGGCGGGCCTTATTGGAATGGTGATGCGAACAACAACGGGATGGTCGACCCGTCCGAAACGAATCCCGAGGCGCAGGGAGTTTCGGTGACAGGAGGCCGCTTTGGTTTGACGCTGATGGTCAGCGCCACCGGCACTTACTACGCGGCCAAAGCGACTGCTGATTCCGCGGAATTCGTCGGCGTCGATTCGCTCACGCTCGCTGCTCATGGAGTTGAGTTCGATCTCAATGACGGGCATGAAGGGCCCGATAGCGCGGCGGTTGATTTTGCAGCGAGCTTCCCGGCCAGTGGCGGTCAGCCTGCCGGGCTTTCGATTCCGACGAGCGGTGCGCCAGTCGTGATCGACTTTGATGGTCAGACGCGGATCGGAGTCAGCGTCGATCAGGCCATCTTACAGGTGAGTGAATTCTTACATGTCAGCGGCTCGTTCGCGTTTGAGAAGGGGCCGGAAGTCAGCGCGACGGTCGAGGCTGTGACGGGACCGGCGACAGACGTTGCGATTGAGTCGATGACGATTGGCGCGACGAACGTGCAAGCCTTCGCGGGTCTCGGCGGGCCGTATCGCAAGGACAACAACGGCGATCTCGTTTGGGACTCGTCCGACCCCATCAATCCCGATGCGAAGGGCTTCGCGATTGATGATCTCAACTTCGGCCTATCGATCCTGACGCGCGCTCCACTGGAAGCGAACCCGGTCGCGACGGGCACAACGTTTATCGCCGTGAAGGCGGATGCCTCGAAGATTGGCTTCGTCGGCTTCGGAGACGACTTCAAGCTCGAAGCGAACAACGTCGCTCTCGCGATTAACACCAGCGTCGGCAATGAGACGCTCAATCCGATCGTGAACTTCGCGGACTCGTTCCCGGCCAATGGAGCGACTCCTGCCGGGCTGCCAATCAAGACGGGCACAACGACCGACCCGATCTACATCGACTTCAATGGCGACGAACGCATCATGGTCAGCACCGACGCGGCCATCTTGCAGATCAGCGAGTTCCTGCACGTCAGCGGTTCGTTCGCGTTCGTGAAGGGACCGGAGATCAGCGCGACGGTCGAGACGGATGTCGGAACGATTACAGATGCGAATCTCGAGTCGATGACGATTGGCGCGACAAACTTGCAGGCGTTCGTCGGCGTCGGCGGGCCGTATCGCGAAGACACCAATCACGACTTGAAGTGGGACAGCAGCGATCCGATCAACGAGGACGCGAAAGGCTTCGTGATTGATGATCTCAACTTCGGTCTGACGGTCATGCAGCGGGCGCCACTGGAACTTGATCCGCAGTTGCTGAGCACCGACTTCATTGGGCTGAAGGCGACGGCCACAAAGGTCGGCTTTGTCGGCTTCGGCGATGACTTCAAGCTCGAACTCAACAACCTCGAAGTCGACATCAATACGAGCAGCAGCTCGGTCGGCGCGATCGTCGACTTTGCTGCGACCTTCCCCGGCAATCCGGCGACGAACACTCCCGTCGGCATGCCGATCAGGACGGGAACAACGACCGCTCCGATCTACCTCGACTTCGACGGCGACGAGCGGATCGCAGCCAGCACCGATGCGGCCATCTTGCAGATCAGCAACTTCGTGCATGTCTCCGGCGCGTTCGCGTTCTCGAAGGGACCGTCGGTGCTCGCCGATGTCGATTCGCCGCTCGGCACGACTCAGGACGTTGCGATGGAGACGCTGACGATTGGCGGTCGCGACGTCTCAGCCTTCTTCGGACAAGACGGGCCTTATCGCACCGATGCCAATGGAGACTTGCGGCTCGACTCTTCTGATCCGATCAATTCGAAAGCCGTCGGGCTCGTGATTGATGATCTCGAATTCGGCATCGCGATCTTGCAGCCGCAAGTGGCGGGAGTGGACGTCGGCTCGAAGTTTTTCGGCATGAAGGCGACGGCTAACAAAGTCGCGCTCGTCGGCATTCAGGACTTTTCGCTGAGCGCGGATCAGATCGAGGTCAATCTGAACTACGGCGGCTTGCCTCGCACGGCCGTTGATTTCGCAGGCAGCTTCCCGGCGAATGGAGCGACTCCTGCCGGGCTCAGTGTCAGAACTGGTACAACGACCGAGCCCATCATCATCGACTTCGACGGCGATCAGCTCATTCAGGCGAAGGTCGGCAACGCGAAGCTCAACATTGCGAACGTCATTGAAGTCAGCGGCAGCCTCGCGTTTTCGAAGGGCGATACTCAGGAAGTTGTGCTGACGAATGGTCAAACCGCGAACCTTGAATTCATGACGATCGGCGGAGCGAACCTCACCGCCTTCTTTGGTCAGAACGCGCCGTATTGGACCGACAGCAATCACAACGGCAACGTTGACCCCGGCGAGACCAATCCCAATTCCGTCGGCCTCGCGATCACCGACGTCGACTTCGGCTTTGCGATCATGCAGCCGAGCAACCCGATTGATC
>CAZNMS010000743.1:0-3466 GCA_964573505.1 uncultured Planctomycetaceae bacterium
GATTGCCCGAGGCTGATATCCGGGGCTCCTTCAGCGCGAAGACATCGACTGGTCTGCATCAGGAGTGCCTGCGAGTGCGTCCTATCGGCGTTTCTCGAACTACATGCACTCGCTGACGCACCGAGTTTGTTTCGGGATGTTTCCTCGACAGCTTCTTCCTCGCGCCAAACGTCTTTCCCCTGCCTCAATTCCACTGCCAATCCGTCTTGCGTCGGGGACACCTCATGCGATTCAGCCTCGCGGTTTGCTGTTATCTCGCCCTCTGTCTCACATCGGCATGGGCGGGCGAGCGACCGTTCGAATTGCGGGTGCTTGATGCCGAGACGGGCCGAGGCGTGCCGCTTGTCGAAGTCGAGACGACCAATCGCATCAAGTACGTGACCGACAGCGCGGGACGAGTCGCCTTTGATGAGCCGGGACTGCTCGGGCAGCGCGTCTTCTTCGAAATGAAGAGTCACGGTTACGAGATTCCAAAGGATGCCTTCGGTGCAGTGGGCTTCGCCCTCAAGACATCACCCGGCGGTCGCGCGGATGTGAAGATCAAGCGGCTCAACATTGCCGAGCGGCTCTATCGCATCACCGGACAGGGTATTTATTCCGACACCCTCAAACTCGGGCTTGAAGCACCGCTCAAGCAGCCGGTCATCAACGCGCTTGTGATGGGACAAGACTCAACGCTAGCCGTGCCGTATCGCGGGAAGGTGCGCTGGTTCTGGGGCGACACCAATCGTCCCGCTCATCCGCTCGGCCACTTTCAAACGGCCGGAGCAACGTCGCTGTTACCGCAAGACGGCGGGCTCAAGCCGAGCGTTGGAATCGATCTGACATACTTCACGCGCGAGGACGGGTTCAGTCGCCCAATGGCGCCACTGGCGGAAGGCGGCCTTGTTTGGATCGACGGCGTGCTGACCGTGCCTGATGACGCGGGACGGGAAGTGCTCATCGCGCATTACTCGCGCCGCAAGAGCCTTGAGACCCAGTTGGAGCACGGACTCATGCGCTACAACGACGAGCACGATCGCTTCGAGAAGTTGAAGGTGCTCGACGAGAAGAACTCCTGGCGCCATCCGCGAGGGCAAGCGACGTTGCATGCGGGCTATTGGTACTTCGCGCATCCGTTCGCAACGACGCGCGTCAAAGCCTCTTTGGCAGACGTCCAAAACCCAGAGTCCTATGAAGCATTCGGCAGCGTGACGGCAGCCGACGGCACGCGCAGCTATGCGTTCTCGTCGGCCATTGAGCCGATCGATCAGAAGTCTGAAGCCGCCGCCCTCAAGCAAGCCGCGAAGGACCGACCCGCTCCGCAACTGCAACTTGTTGCGGCTGACTCAGGCAAGCCTGTCACCGCTCATGCAGGATCCATTCGCTGGAACGAGCATCGCCAACGTTGGGTGCTGATCTGCGTGCAGATCGGCGGCACATCGTTTCTCGGCGAAGTTTGGTATGCCGAAGCCGAGCACATCAGCGGCCCGTGGCGCAAGGCCATCAAGATCGCAACGCACGAGAAGTACTCGTTCTACAACCCGGTGCAGCATGCCTTCTTCGACGAGGACAACGGGCGACGGATCTACTTCGAGGGCACCTACACGCTGACGTTCTCCGGCGGCACGCAACCGACGCCGCGCTACGAGTACAACCAAATGATGTATCGACTCGATGTCGACGACCCGCGCCTCGCCGCCGCGCGACAGTGATCGTTCGCCCGCAAAGTTTGCCGCGTCTCGCTGACCGCTACTCATCGAACTGCAAACGCAGCCTCGGAAAGTTTGCTGACAAAGCTGTCTTCGCTGCTGACCGATACTCAGGCGCCGGCTGCGCTCCCATTGAGAGAGCGGCTCGCGCCCCGATCGCTCACATGAGGACGCAGTGATGAAGTGGAAGCTCCCGTTTGCGGCCGCGCTCCTTTTGGCAGCGGCACAAGCCGACTACGCGAACGCTCAAGATCCATTTGTTGTTCCTCAACCGCCCGTCGCGCAGCCTGCAACGCTCGATCAAATGATTGAGGACTTGCAGCCCGGCTATGTGCCTTATCACGAAGTTTCATGGCTGCAGAATCAGGCGGGCAATGCGCCTCAAGCCGGTCAGCAGCAGCCGCCTGCATTGCGTCCGAATCCTCAGCCGCAGCCCAATCCGCTCGCGAACATGCAGAATCGACGAGCGACCTTAGCCCGCCAGTCCCGTGCTCCGGACCTGTTTGGCGATAGCTTCTCTGGCACGACTGTCGGAGTGACTGGGGTGCATCTCGATAACCTCGGAATCACTTCGGCAGCGAACTTGAATGGCAACTACGAAGCCACTGTGCCGCTCGGTGCCGGCACGCGGCGATTCAAGAACGAGCAAACACGAGCGTTGCCGACCGACCGCGTCATCTTCATCTACAACCACTTTCACAACGCGGTTGAGTTGAAGAGCTTTTCCGGTGCGGGAAGGCAGAGCGACGTCGAAAACGTTGATCAGTTCACGATCGGCTTCGAAAAGACCTTCGGCGACGGCTTATGGTCGATCGAGACTCGCATGCCCTTCTCTGGCGATTCGGATCTGGCGCTCACCGACTTCAAGATCGATAGCGGGTCTGTCGGCAATCTCGCGCTGACGTTGAAGCGCTTGCTGTATCGAACGGACGACGTGGCACTCGCTGCTGGTCTTGCGGTAACGGCTCCCACTGGCAGCAACACTTATTTCAACATCGCTGACGGAGCGGTTCGCGGCACGATCGAGAACGAAGCCACTCATCTGTTGCCGTACCTCGGAGTGCAGTTCACTCCGGATGACGACTGGTTCGTGCATGCCTTCGCTCAGGTCGATGTCGCCGCGAATCCCAATACGGTCACGTTGAGTTCGCCGCTTCTCGCAACGACATACCGAGGAGACGTCATCGACCAGACGCTGATGTACCTCGACCTCTCGATGGGCTACTGGCTGTATCGCGCTTCCGGCGAAGAGGGACTGACGGGCTTAGCCTCGTTGCTTGAGTTCCACTACACGACCGCGCTGAACGACGCACAGAACGCCGACATCGGCGGCGCCGGCTTCTTCACCGTCGGCAACAACGCAAACCGTTTCGACGTCGTGAACATGACCATCGGCCTGCACTCTGAATGGTCAACGAACACGTCGATCCGCGCCGCGTTCGTTGTTCCGCTCGGCAACGAAGACGACCGCTTCTTCGACAGCGAACTGCAACTCTCGCTAATCCAAAGGTTCTAAAAGTAGCTTGGGATTCCATCCCGAGCCTGAGCGGTCTGCCCGTGGCGTGATGAAAACTTCGCCCCCGGCCTTGTGCCGGGGGCTTGACGGCCTTTGCACAAGTTCGAGTCAGTTCGAATTCGAATTGCGCAACACCGGGGTCGGCTTCTCAACTAAGCGGCTTCGCTCGCGAAGGCCGCTCGACTCTGCCTGTAATACGAACGACACGCGCATCAGTAGCTTGGGATTCCATCCCGAGCCTCAGCGGTCTGCACGTCTC
>CAZNMS010000744.1:0-3466 GCA_964573505.1 uncultured Planctomycetaceae bacterium
CGATTCTGAACCCGGCGAATTCTTTACAGAAGGCCAAGTTTTGCGCGGCCTAGGCTGCCTCACAACCGATCGTCGCCTTTCGCTCCGAGGCTGTGATGAATTTGGTACGACGGACTTGCAGTCCGTCGCTTCCTGACGAAAAACGCTTTTGCGCGACGGACTGCAAGTCCGTCGTACATCCGAGGAGTTGCCGCCCTTCAAAAGATCACAGCCTCTCCGCGAAAGGCAGCTTTTGCGGAGCAAAAGCCGACGCTCACAACGCGGCCGTCAGTTTCCTCGGATCTGTGTCGCGGATGATTTCGTTAATGCCCGTCTGATTGAATCCCTTGTAGCCGTCGTTGCGTTCGAGCACTTCGAGATGCGAGCCGATCGCTCCCTTCTCTCGGAACTGCTGACCTTGAGCGGCAGAGATTGCTCCGGCTTGCACCAGTCGTTCGATCCGCTGCGGACAGACGGGCCAAACTTCGCCTTCCGTGAAAGCTTGGCGCAAGAACGGGAAGTCGGTGAAAGGCTTCATTGCTTTGATGCCGTGCGCGGCGAGCAGATCGCGCGACGCATCGAATTCGAACTGGCACTCCAGATGATGCATGCCGGCCTTCAAGAAGGCTTCGCCATGTAATTCAACCCACAGCCCGACCGTGCCGTAGTACGAACGCGGCTTGAGCGGCTCGTGCCCGATGTCTCCGTGAATCTCTTCGGCAGAGAGATCGACATCAGCAAAAACGATGATGCCCGTGCGCGGCTGCTCTAAGACCTGCGCGCCCCAACCGGCGTCTTTACCCGCATAGAACCGCTCGCGACGTTCCATTCCGAGCTTCTCCAACAGCGGCACGATGCGATGAAAGTTGAGCCGACTGCACCGATAGGTGTGATGGTCGTGATTGGCCCAACCGAGACCGAGCGAGTCATTCAATGACTTCTGCACCCGCGCGGCTTTGTTGCGACGCTGCCAATACTCGCGCTCGGCGAGAAAGAAGAGTTCGCACGTTTGATCGACTCCGAGATCAGCCACTGCGGAATCAATCAGCCACTCGGTCAGTTCAAAGGCGTGCTCGTCGTTGTCGAGATCGCGTGCTCGCAGACGAAAGCGTTCAAGGTGCGTGAGCCAACTGATGATCGTGTCGGAGCTTGCGGGCTCGTCACGGTCGCCTCGATCCCCGTGCCGTTCGACGACAACAAATTGGTGGGTGCCACTTTCTGCAATCACCGCTCGGCGCATGACCGAGAACGGCAAGCCGTGCAGAGACTCCGTATTCGTCACGCCATTGGCCGCGAGGAACTCGATGACCGAGTCCGCTCGAACCGCAAGCCGCTGAAGGCTGCCAGTTGTGTTGAGTCGGATCGGCGGCAGCACCGCACCCGGATGTAGGAACGTTGTGCCGGGGATGTCGTAAGTCGCAGCGATGTCATTGGCCGACGGTTTGAAGCCGCTCGTTTGCAGTCGCGCGATGAGTTCGTCGGTTGCTGGCATCGCGATGTGATCGACCCAATCCATTAAGCGCGTGCCAGTCTGCTCGCGAAGTCGAGTTGCGAATTGCTCAATGGGTTCGAACTGCCTCAACCGCGTCAGAAGATCGATCACGAGCCCCGCAGCTTCCGGTTCCTGCTGCCAAGAAAACTCAGTCAATGCCGCTGTTTGAGTCGTCATGTCGAGTCCTTTCATGAGGTGCGAGGTCGCTGCAAGGCCGAGAACGCATCGAGTCTCCGCCGTGCGTCACAGCCTCTTCGATGGGGCCAGTACCGTAGCCGCGAACTCAAACTCTGGGCAGACGATGTTGCAGCGAGTCAGCAAGACGTAGCCTGACCCTGCGAGGATGTAATTAAATCGCCCCCGACCTTGCGTCGGGGGTTTAGCGGCCTTTGCGCTACTCGAAATTGCCTTAAATCATAGTAGCGCAGAAGCCGTTGAACCCCCGACTCAAGGTCGGGGGCGATTTAGTCACAAGCTCTGACAGTCAATCTACGAGATGCGAGCCGGTCGCGCTGACGATTCAATCGCACGCTCTAACCCCTGCCGTGCGAAGCTGACATCGCGGGGAATACGGACTTCAGTAGAGTTCCTGTTGATGAAGCGGATCGCTTTTACGTTGAGGTCTGCGGCAGCGGCGCTGAATGCCTGAAGGCACCTCTTCAACGCGCTTCAATTCATTCGAGACGGGCACACTGACGACGTGCTCGATCACTGCTGCCGGAACACTCTGCGTTCGCTGTTGGCGATTCGTTGCTCGCATCTCGGAAAGACATCCATCGTGAATTTGCCAGAACCTTCGAGCGTCGGAATCGAACTGACGTGCCCTGACTGCGGCATTCCAGTCACTGCGACGCGCGAGTTCGTCGGCAAAGAGATCTCGTGCCCCGCATGTCTCGCCGCGATCGCTGTGCCCGAGACCGCGCAAGCTCCGATGCCGTTGTCGTTGTCCGATGATGAACCACAAAGCGCGAAGACAGAGACACCGCCGATCGCTGAAGAAGACTCTGCAACTGCTGACGAGGCGGGAGAGGACTCATACCGCATCGCATCCTCCGGCGATGCAAAACCAGTGAAGCCGCCTGTCGCCGTGAAGCCGGTCGTCAAAGAGGAGGACGACCTCGAAGAGGAAGCCGCAACGTCCGAGACGTTCTCACTGGCCGCCAAAACGGGACGCTCGACTGAGGCCGAGAAGGCATTGGTCTATTCAATCGGCACAAAGGTCGAACGACCGCCGGAGAAGATCGAAGTCTTCAAAGCACTCTCGAACGTGAAGCGCGAAAAGCGACCGCCGCCACCAGCGTCGTTGTTCTTCTCGAATGTCTTCCAGTTTTCATGGTCGTATCCCGGAGCGATCGCCAACTGGTGCTATCTGACGCTCGGCCTCTCCTTCAAGGGATTGCTGTTCGCGTCGTGCTTTTGGCTCCTCGAAACGATGGGACGCACCGGATGGCTCGGAATGGGCTTTCTGTTGATGGCCATTGTTTGGGTCGGCCTATGGTCGATGTCCTTCGCAGCCGCGATCGGTGTAGCAATTGTCACAGAGACTGCCGCAGGAATGGACCGCGTCGAAGGCTGGGGCGAAGGCGGCTGGCGCGATTGGCTCTTCGAGTTCGCGCTGCTGTTATGGCTCTATCTCGTCTCGGGATTCATCTGCATGCCGGTCGCGCTGTTGTTGGAAGACACCGTCGGAGCACTAAGTCCTCAGCTTGTCTGCATGCAGTTCTTTGTGTTTCCCGTGATCTGGCTCTCGGCAATGGATGCGGAGTCGGTGCTCATTCCGTTCTCATCCATCGTGCTGGGTAGTCTGCGTTACATCCCCCGTCTGTGGGGACAGTTCTACGCGCTGACCTTCGCGATACTGGTGCCATCCGTCGCCATCGTCGGCACGACGTTTTACTTCTACCCCTGGATCGGCGGCCTGCTGACCGGCCCCATCTTCGCGAGCTTCATCTTCACCTACTCGCGCTTGCTCGGACGACTGGGCTACGCGGTCAT
>CAZNMS010000745.1:0-3464 GCA_964573505.1 uncultured Planctomycetaceae bacterium
GTTGTTAGCCGACCAGTCGTTGCTTCCACTGACGCGGGGTCAGTGGAGAGCGTGCGCCACTGCAATTCGAATCGGTCAGGAGACTCAAGCAACGAGTGATGCGAGTTGCGAACCGACTTGCTTACCTCAAGTCGGTCCGCGACTGAGAATGCAACCTCGATGTCTCAACTTGTAAGACGCATTACAGCGTGAGCAGATCGAGCGCATCGGCGAGTACTCGATCAAGCAGGTCGTGACTGATGAGGTCCACTTGACCGTCGTTCGCATTCAGCGTGTCCGAGCCGACTCCGCCAGTCAGCGTGTCTCGACCGAGATCGCCCTTCAGACTGTCGTTTCCAGCGGCTCCGTCGAGTCGATCGTTGCCTGCGTTGCCGATGAGTTCGTCGTCGCCCGCTCCGCCCAGCAGGACATCGTTCGCCGTGCCGCCGATCAGCGTGTCGCGACCGGCTTCACCGGCCAGCGTGACGCTGCCAACGAAGGCCGAGGCGTCGAAGCGATTGTCTCCGCTGCCGCCGGTTAATTGAGCTTGCTCAATGCTTTGCAATGAGTCGGTGCCCAGTCCGGTGAGCGAAGTGCTCGTCAGCAGCAGATTGACGTTGCCTCTCTCGACAACGACGTCCGAGCCCGTGCCTCCGTCGAGGCTGTCGTCACCGAGTCCTCCCGTGAGTTGATCATCGCCGAGATTGCCCAGCAGCCGATCGTTACCGCCGCCTCCGATTAAGGTGTCGTTGCCGTCGCCGCCTCGGAGCACATCGGCGCCATCGCCGCTTGTGATGAGGTCGTTGCCGGCGCCGCCTGTCACCGTCACTGCGAAGCTGCCGGTACCGACGATCGCTGTAGCAGAAATGACATCATCCTCAGAGCCACCATCCAGCAGCATTGTCCCCGTGAAGCGCGTGCGAAGTGATTCATCGAGCGTGATTGTGTCTCGGCCAGCACCGCCATTGATGACAAAGGCTTTCGGAAACGCGGCTCCTCGATTGATGCCCTTCACCGAGATGGAGTCATCACCCAAGTTCGCATTGATGATGACGCTGGGGCCGGTGATTCTGGGATAAGGCACCTCGACCGTGTGATCGTCGATCATCACCGCTCCCGGAACCGAAGTCGTCACGAGCCCATTGGGTTCGTGAATGACCAACTTCCGAGCCGCGTTGTCTGCGGTGATCGTGAGCGCGTCATTGGCATTGGCCGTCTTCGTATCGCGGATCACCAAATTGCCGTCGACATCGAGAGTGATCGTCGTTCCCAATCGCACTTCAAACGTTGCGCTGGGGCTCGATGCAAGAGTCAGATTGCCGGCCTTGTCGCTCGCCGTTCCGGCCTTCAACGAGATCCCCAATGTCCCTTCGCCGCTGATGTTGCTGATGGTGACAGTGCGAGACGCCCCGATTCCGGCATCAACGCTGACGACACCCGTTGCCGTTCCAGTCGAGTTCAGAATCACATCGCTCGCCGTCAGCGTGCTGTTATTGAAGTTGGCATCGGCGAAGGTGATCGGGAAGCTGACCGGGCCGAGCTGCGTCTTGGATTTCGAGGGAGCACCGATCGCTGCCGTTGGCAGCGTGCGATCGCTGATGACCGTCGCGTTGGCTGCGCGATTGCCGTTCATGGCTGCGTCGCGAGCGGCATTGTTCGCCACACTGATGCCGACAGCACCGTTCGCCGTCGGAGTGACGGTCAGCGTGTAGGTATCACCATCGACCGCCGCCAAAGTCCCCGCCGTGCCATTGGTCACCGCGATATCGCTCGTCTCAAAGCCCGTGACGACTTCGCTGAATTGGAACGTGAAGAGCAGCGAGTTCGCGTTGGACTGAGCGAAGGCTGGCGAAATGCTCAATACGGGCCGAGCGCGATCGATGATCACTGAACCGCTGCCAGCGATGTTGCCGTTCGCCGCCGCATCCTGAGACCTGCTCGCCCCGACGCTGGCAGTCACCGTGCCGTCGGCGATCGGAGTCACCAGCATCGTGTAGGTGTCGCCATCAATCTCTGAAAACAAATCTCTCGATCCATTAGTGACACGCACATCGTTAGCACGGAATTGCGAGACGGTTTCGCTGAACTGGAACGTGAAAGTGATCTGGTTCGCGTTCGTCACGCCGCTGTTGGGAGTGACCGTCACCGTCGGCGCCGTGCGATCGGATCTGATCGAACCGCTGCCTGCGGTGTTGCCGTTCGTCGCCAAATCTTGAGACCGATTCGCCGCGACGCTGGCCGTCACGGTGCCGTCCGTCGTGGGAGTGACGAGCAGCGTGTAGGTGTCGCCATCGACCTTCGTGAAAGTCCCCTTCGTGCCGTTCGTGACTGAGACATCCGAGGCCACAAAGCCGTTGACCGTCTCGCTGAACTGGAACGTGAAGGTGAACTGACTCGCGTTCGTCGCACCGCTGTTCGGTGTGACCACGACCGTCGGAGTGACCGAGACCGTCGGAGCCGTGCGATCGCTGATGACCGAACCGCTGCCCGCGATGTTGCCGTTCGTCGCCGCATCTTGAGCCCTATTCGCCGCGACGCTGGCCGTCACGGTGCCGTCCGTCGTGGGAGTGACGAGCAGCGTGTAGGTGTCGCCATCGACCTTCGTGAAAGTCCCCTTCGTGCCGTTCGTCACTGAGACATCTGAGGCCACGAAGCCGGTGACTGTCTCGCTGAACTGAAACGTGAAGGTGATCGGACTCGCGTTCGTCACTCCGCTGTTGGGAGTGACGGTCAGCGTCGGCGGAGTCGTATCGAGGGACTGAACCTTCAGCGTGGCTGTTCCTTGAGTGAAGACTTCGAAGGTGTCGAGGCCGATGAGTTCGTTGGCTCCCGGAGTCCAGCCGGTCCCTCTGTTGACGGTGTCGCCGAGGTTGCGGCGGACCAGCAGCGTGTTTGAGGTCGAGGAGAGGTTGAGGACTTCCAGTTGATTCAATGTCAGCGTGTTGTTGCCGCTGCCGGTGATGTCGATGACTTCGATGTCCGTCAGCTTGTTATCGGCGATCGTCGTGAGATCGAGCGTCAAACCGCTGCCGAGAAGTCGCACCGCATCGCGTCCGCTGCCCCCTGCAATCTTCTGAAATCCGAATTCTGAAATTTCAAACCGGTCATCTCCCTGCCCCCCGAGCAGCACGTCCGGTCCGCCATCGCCGATCAACACGTCGTTGCCCTGCTGACCGATCAGCACGTCCTTCGCACTGCTGCCTCGGTTGGCCGTCAGTGTGTTCGCTCCATTGGTCCCGACCTGCGTCTCCACCCCACCTGTGAAGTTCCCGCCAAACACCACATAGCTCTCACCCGCGTCCCTGTCCCCGTTCGGATCGCCACCAAAGGACCCAATGAGTAGGTCGTCGAAGCCGTCGCCGTTCACGTCACCCGCGCTCGACACCGAATTGCCGGAGAAGTCGTAAGCGTCAATGCCGTCGAGTCGGAAGCCGGTCGTGACCGTGCCAAGCGAATAGCTTGTTGCTGTATAGCCAGCCGTCAGG
>CAZNMS010000746.1:0-3454 GCA_964573505.1 uncultured Planctomycetaceae bacterium
TTCAAAAGCAGCCCGCTTCATCGCGAGCCGCGCGTTGTTTCAATGTTGCGGTTCGGCCCGATCAGCATCGACCTGCATTTCATCAGGAACCTGCAGACTCGGCGACGAACTGCCGTCAGCATCGCGAGCTTGCGCGTCAGACATCGCCCGCGCGCGTTGAATGCTGAGCCCCAGCTTGCACAAGTTCGAGACCGCTCGCAGTCGTGCCGCAACAGCCTCTTCCGACATATCGACCGCAGACGAATCATGTCCCGGCATGAGCAGCCTCCAATCGTGCAATGTCCGCAAGCTCTTGAGTTTCTCCGCTCGCCCTACCGATCTTCGAGACTCTTCACGCGTTCTTCCGGCGGCAGCTTCACGTTCGGAAAGCCATTGGGCCGAAACCGAACGATGCGACCCGGTCGATAGCCTTCGAGCAACTCGCCGATCTGTACTCTTAATTGCAGCCCGCTGCTGCCGAGCGGCGGATTCGGATCGTGTTTGAAGTCGAGCACCGGACCGTTCTTCGAATCGTGCTCTTGCCACCATGTTCGCAACGTCGGCTCGCCCGCTGCGATTGATGCTCCGCCGCCGGGCTTTGCTTGAGCCTTCGCCGCCTCATACAGCGACGCATCCATTCCGCCGAACAGAGTGACCGTCACGATGCCCCGCCCCGCTTGCAGATGCTCAACGTGATCGACCCAACCGGCGAGCCAGCGCGTTCGCTGATGCCGCACATGAATCCGCCGCTGCACCTCAGCCGCGACCGCACGGCTCTCGTCATCGAGCCAGACATCGGCGACATGAAACTGCCCGTTCTTCCAATCGGGAGCCCATGTGAGATTCAACTGCACGACTTGCTCGACAGCGACGTCTTTCAGTTCGGCGATCTCGCGTCCCTTCCAAACGCGCGTGCTTGAGTCGATCTCAAACACTTGCTCGCCCTGCAATCCGTCTTTGCTCGGCTGCCCGGTCGCGCTGACCTTCAGCTTCCCCTGCTCGGCTTCGATCGAGGCCACTTTCCATGCGCGGCCTTGCCGCTGATAGAAGCTGAAGTCGTCTTCGAGCTGCACCGCATGCGTCTGCTTCAGCAGATAGCGCGACGCATTCTTCTCCGGCAGCGGGATCGACGTATCGCCCTCAGGAGGCAAGACGAAGTACCCGTGCAAGACAGTCCCGATCGGCACATCTCGCAACTCCGCAGGAGCACCGTGATAGCGAACGGTCCCATAGGGCAGCAGTGCGAAGCGATGACTCGGCGCCGAGTGATACCGGTCGTCGTTGTTGTCTCCGACGAGCCGAATCGCACCGCGCCGATTGACGTGATCGACCGAGACCAATTCCCCCGCCAAATAGACTCCGACGCCCTGCTGCGGAAACTTTCCATAAGCCGGCACAGTGTCGTTCTCAGCCGCCCGCAACGCCGAGTGATCAAGCCCCGCGTTCAGCAAGCTCAGCACGCAACCAACAACCGCAAGGTGTAATCGAAGTTTCATAGGTCTCCTTTGCAAGATCACAGTCATGACGATGCCGACCGAACCGTAGCTGAAGTCCCGGACTTCAGACTCCGTCGCGGCGGCGTTCTTCCGTGCGTCATTCCTACAAAACCGAGAGGCCGCTGTTCGACGTCAACGCCCCGCTACGCCGCCCTTTCGGGACTCGAACTTTGCAATTTCGCCATCAGCGACGACGCCGGATTCCTTTCGGCCAAACTGGTCTATCAACCACAAAAATGCGTCAGTAGTCTCCCTCTCCCTTCGCAAATCCTTCCAAAAACAGCAGGACGGCAAGCACTTTTGCTGCTCTTCGCTGCCCCTTCCTCAACCTTTCCCTTGCTCTCTCTGGCGGCTGTCAAAGTTTGACGATTAGGAGAACTTTGCCAGATTCGCTGACCTTGAGCCCTCTCGATTGCCGATACCTATTCGGGCTGAAACGAGACTGAAGTCGATGTTTCAGCTCGGTCGTCTGTCAGTCGCTTTCCAGCATGATGCTCGATGCGATTGTGGTTCGACCGAGGCTTTCTGAGTCCCGAATTTTTGGAGGTCGTCGAGTGGCTCTGCATGTGGCACATCGTCTGACGTTGATCGCTTTTGCGACGGTCGCGATGCGCGGCGTGCTTGATCGAGCCGGTCTTGAAGCGACGCTCAATGCGGCTCTTCTGACGGGTGCGATTGCCTTTCCTATCGGGCTGATCCTCGGGGATCTCGCTCGACGACTCATTGAGGACACCGTTCGCATGGAAGTGGAACGGGTCCTGCAGGACGTCCTGCATTTGGATGATGCAGGTCTTCATTCGGCGTCGGCTCAGACCGCCTAAGACGGACTTACCAACATTTGGCGAACAACCGAGCTACTGAAAAACCATGGAGGGTTTCATGACAACACGGCTCAGCGATGAAGCTCTGGCGGAAGTTTGGATCAACTTCAAAGAGAACATCGAAGACCAAAATCTCAGGAACATCCTCATTGAGCGCTACTTGCCGCTCGTGAAATACAACGCGGAGCGCGTCTGGCAGAAGTTGCCCGATGGCGTTGATCTCAACGATCTCATCTCCGCCGGCGTCTTCGGTTTGATGGATGCCATTGAAGCGTTCGATATGGAACGCGGCGTGAAGTTCGAGACGTACTGCGTCCCGCGTATTCGCGGAGCAATGCTCGACGAACTCCGCACGATGGACTGGGTTCCGCGTCTTGTCCGCAGCAAGGCCAGCAAGCACGAACAAGCTCGCAAACGCGTCGAAGCCCGAGTCGGACGTCCGCCGACCGACGTTGAAATGGCCGCTGAATTGGGCGTCCCGATTGAGGAGTACGACAAGCTCAAGAGCGAGTCGAGTGCCGTCAATCTCGTGAGCCTCAATAAGAAGTGGTACGAGACCGACAGCTACAAAGACGTTCGCGAAGTCGACGTGATCGAAGACGAACGCGGCGAAGATCCGACGAACGGCATTCAGAAGCGCGACATCATGCGACTGGTGACGCGCGGTCTGAATCGCAACGAGCGGCTCATCATCATCCTCTACTACTACGAGGAACTGACGATGAAGGAGATCGGCTCAACGCTCGGTCTTTCCGAGTCTCGCGTCAGTCAGATGCACTCAAGCATCGTCGGTCGCTTGAAGGATCAACTGAATCGTCGCCGTCCCGAGTTCGCCTAATTCTACAGCGCACCATGTAGCTGAAATCGTGAGATTTCAGGCATTTCAAGCGTCCGAGATCTGACGATCTCGGCTACGAAAACGCGAAGGTGCGCTGTCGAACTAAGCCGTCGCGACAGCGAGCCTTCATACGCAACGGTAAGAGGCTCTGCCTCAAGTCCCTTCTTGCCGCGATGTGAAATTCAAAAGCCTGCTGAGAGCACTACTCAGCAGGCTTTTTCGTTTGTTCTCGAATGCAGTTAGGCGACCGGCCGTTGAGAACTTACCGGCGAATTTTTGTACGACGGACTTGCAGTCCGTCGGGCCTCGTCTTCGACGGA
>CAZNMS010000747.1:0-3439 GCA_964573505.1 uncultured Planctomycetaceae bacterium
GAAGACCACTCCCATCCCGCCGCGCACGCGCGACAGCAGCTTGTACTTGCCGATCATCATCCCGATCTGCGGCTGAGCCGGCAGGACTGGCCGCACGATTGTGGGCTCGCTCGGACCATCGTCACCCAAACTTGGACGCATCCGAGGCGTCTGCGGTTGAGGGTTTAAGGCGCGGTACTCGGCTTCGATGTCGCCGACGAGCTTGTCGTACTCGTGTTTGGTGATCTCACCTTTGGCCCAGCGTTCGCGAACGAGTGCCTTCAATCGTTCGGCTTCGTCTTTGGTCATGAATAGCCCGTCGTTAAGGTGCAATTGCTGTGGGGTTCGAAGTGTAGCAGTCAACAAAGTCGCCGTTACTGCAGCGCCTCGCAAAAGGCGTGTGATGATCGCTGTTGCCGTCAACTCCGACGCTGTCATCGCGGCAATGTCGTTTGAGGCGATCTCGTTCGTGACGAGCAACGGTTAATGCCTATGACGCGTCTGCCCGCACACGGCTGACATCACGCGGAGCGATGATGGCTACATTCGGAAAAGCAACACTCACTTCCGATCGTTAGAGCGGCAGGAACACGATTTGATCCGTCCAGTCTTCCATCTCGGTGGTGGACCAGATGAGGACCAGAGACTCGATCACATTCCTAACCGGCTCTGATTGCGGAACCATCAGCAGCCCACACAGTCCATGTCGGCTCGCCAAACGACGAGCGGCTGCCGCAGTCATGGTGTTGACATCGTGCGAAACGACGAGCCACTGCTCGCGATGAGCGAAATCCAACACGTCTTCATCAGAGCGATCTCGAAGGCCGAAATCTCGCCCATGCAGAAACGAGATCGACGGCTCGGACCGGTACACACCGGCGACAATGTGCTCGTTCAAATCATGGTCGGTGAGAAAGCGAATGCTGCTCATGGCTGAGCCGCCGCGAGTCGTTGTTCTTCGCGCAGGCGTTGCACGAGCACTCCCGAACGCGCATTCCAATTCTCGCGTGATTGCTGCCACAGGTCTTGTTCCTGTCGCAGGTAATCATCGACTGCCGTCTGATGGTCCAAGTAATGAGCGATCGCGCCATAGACCTCGCCCAACGAGAGCGACGGAAACTGCTGCTGGATCGTTTCCGCTGAATGACCTTGCCGATAAGCCGCCACGACGGAATCCAGCATCACCCGAGAATTCCCGACACGCATCACGCCATGCTCGTCGGTCCGCACATAATCCGAAGTGACAATCATGCATGGTCTCCCTTAGAAAGGATGAAATTAGCATTACACAGTTTGATCGTAATCCGCACCACAGCTTGCATCGAGACTCAATGTAGCCGTCATCGCTCCGCGTGACGTAAGCCGAGCGGAGATCGCGGCAGCTTGTTCAAGCCGTCGCTGTGATCGTGGCGAAGTCCCTAGCAACGATTTCGTTCGTGACGAGCAACGGTCATTGGCAATGTCGCCTCTGCCCGCACTCGACTCACTTCACGCGGAGCGACGAAGGCGATATTACGGGCGGACACTCACCGGCCGGCAATGACAATTTGATTTCACAATCAAGGGGTTTTCGGTGTTAGAATAACCCTGAAACTAATATGGTAATTTGCATAGTCTTCTGGGTATGAAGCGCGCGCCGAAATCTTTGGATCAGAATAAGTTCCCGCATTGCCAGATTGCAGTCCGCGAACGACTCTAGGTTTTCCTTTCCAAGATGCGAAAAGGTAGTGGTCATGACCCACAGGTGCAATTTCCTGGCACCACTCATTCGTGCGAGGCAGAACATCTCGGATGCCCCATTCGTTTGCACGTCCGGGGTTGCAATCAGGCTCGATCTCATCCTGAATGATTCCATGTATTCCATACTCATCGAGTAGGAACCCTGGCAGATCCGTTCCGAAGGGAATGTTCACATTGGTTCCCGCACGCATTGCGTGTGCCCACTTGGCTTCGTGCGGCAAGTCTACAACGGCTGACTCTTGAATGAGTTGACTCTGAAACTCTTCACAAAAACGGCGGCAGTCATTCCAGTTGACATAGGTCGCGGGAGCATTGGGATGCGGATCCGCGAAATCTTTCATTTGCCATGGTTCGGTTTTCATAATTGCCCGCCACTGAGATTGGGTGACCAGGCTTTCCAGAAACCAATATCCCGATGAATCCCGAGCAGAGGTTTGTTCGACCTGCTCCAAGGGCATACCCATAATTAGGGACCAGCCATTGCGGCTAACAGGGCAAAATCTGAAGCGAAAGCTAGTGTAATTGATTATCACAGTTCTTTCGTCGCCAGCGACGATGTCCTTTTCCCAAAAAGATTTCGGCTGTTGTCGAAGTGAGACAGTATGCACGTTCGACTGTGGAATTTCGCTCGGAAGATTACGCAATGTGACCCCGGCCCTTAGGTGGTTCATTAAATGACCCGGGGGCGCATAGCAGGCCACGATTTCGAACATCGTTCCTGTTGACGTCGTTTCGGAGCCGAAGATGCATCTGGTCCAGAATTTGTTAATATATTGGATTTTACTAGAGACTTCCTGCACATACCAAGGCTCGTTGTGGCTTAGTGGGCGAATAGCAATTAGCGGTGCGACTTGCTCAAGATCGGTCGCGATCACATCTGCAACTCGGGTGACTTGTTCGCCAGAATTTGGACTTAAGATTTTTCCCTGATCGTAACTGTGGATGAATCCGAAGCGCGCTCCGGTGTATACTCCGCTCGTTCGCGATGGGATTACTACTGCTTGCACAAACTCACGACATGTTGTGTAGCGATTGGTAGCAGTTCGCGAGAGCACGCGTTGCAACGCCGACATCGCCTCTGAGGAGACGTCGGCGATGACGGGGATCGGCTTATTGAGCACGGCTTGCATCAAAATCAACGGGTTGTCGGCGTTGAAGGGATACCGGCCGGCCAACAGTTCATAGGCTGTGATGCCCAACGCGTATTGGTCCGACTTCTGGGAGGCGTAGCCGCCTTCCCATAACTCCGGTGCCAAGAACGGTTGCGTGCCCGCGAGGTCGACCGCGCCTTTGCTCACACGAGTCAGGCTGCTTCGCACTTCGGCCGCGAGGCCGAAGTCGACCACCGAGATTGAGCCGTCCGACGAGCGCATGATGTTTTGCGGTTTGATGTCTCGATGCAGCACCTTCCGGCTGTGCGCGTAGTCGAGAGCTTCAGCGACTGGCAGCAGCAGTTCGGCGACTTCAGCGACACTCAAGCAGCGGTTCTGATCGTGCTCGTCGCGGCGATAGGCCGAGAGCGTTTGGCCCTCGATCCAGCGCATCACTTGATACCAACCAAAGGCCGGATGCTCATCCAAATCAAACACTCGGCAGATGCTCGGATGATCGAGCTGCTCGACCAGTTTGAACGTCGCCTTGATCCGCGCGATCTCGTCGTCATTGCCCAGCAGTTCGGGCGGCAAGAACTTAAGCGCGACTAACCGCTCGCCCTTCACGT
>CAZNMS010000748.1:0-3431 GCA_964573505.1 uncultured Planctomycetaceae bacterium
AAAACATGTGTGACCGCCGGCAATCCCTAATTCTCCGCCTCCCGCCCCGTGAACGATTACGTGGTGCCCCTGATCGAGCCGCGTCAGCCAGTCCATCAATTCCTGATTCGAGCCAGCGATCAATCCATGCGGAAATTGTTCTATTCTGTAGCTGGAGAAGATCAGCGATTTCGCTGACGGACCGATTTGAGTGACTCCACAGAATTGCTTGCGCCCGCTGGCGAATGCGAGGAGTGGCCCCCACTAATGAGGCTACTTCCAATTGCTCAATATCGCTTGCAGACAGATTATTGACGAACTTGCTTGGCTACCGTGCCATGATTTCGCTCTCTAGATCGACTCGTGTAAGATCCACAGGCGGAGCATTAATAAACAACCTCGTTTTGGGCATCAGCAGTTTCATGCGGAGACTTATTTGTGCCTATTTATGAGTTTGTCCGAGAATTCGTAGCATGGACTTCCTGTCGGTGCGGAACAGCCACCGACAGACGGCTTCGCATAACTCAAAAGACAGCACGGACTAGGTCACTTGAGTCCGAGGATCGCGAGTTCTGTGTCAAGTTTTGTATTACGGACAACAACTCGTATGCCGATCGCCGAACGACTCAAGAAGCACAGCCTTTAGGCTGAGAGAATGAGTAATGAGTATTGGAGAATGAAAAATGCAGAATGTCAGGCGTAGCGAGCGCAAGCCTCCACATTCTGCATTTTTTAATTTCCATTATTCATCACTAAGTCTTGACTTATTGATGGCGCGTTCAACGTCGGCGAGCGGCAGTTCGTCGTACAACTCGCCGGTCTGAGGCGGAGCCTCGCTAGGTCACTTGGGATTTGACTTCTTGAATTCTGTGTCAAGTTTTTGAGGTCACATGAGCGGTCTGTAGTAGGTGATCGATTTGGCGATCCAGTTGAGCGACGCGCAGTCGCAGGCCGGTGGCTTCGGGATTGGTGGCGAGGTCTCCTAGTTCCGACATTGTCGGCCGTAGGACTCGCGCGTAGAGGCGGTGATAGAACACGATCACGCGCCGTCCCCAGTCCGTCAGTTCGTAGCGGTTCGTCCGAGGAATTCGCTCGATGAGACCGTGTAATTTCAAACGCCGAAGCTGATACGTCATCTGTCCCGAGGTGATGTTGTCGGGCTGTGTTCCCAACAGGGGTGCCCACCGTTCGCGTAAGTCGCGATTGGAAAATCCTCGAACCAGTAACACGAAGCTCAGCAACGCGCCGAACAACGTCTGCACTTTCTCATCGCCGAAACGCAACGGTCCTGCTCGTTGACCGTCCGTCTCGATCGCACTGTGGACTCGGTCGAACTCCGCCTTTCCCAGCACGCCATCTGAGCCGATGCGTTGAACGTCCAACAGACGTCGATTGGCTGCGAAGCCGACCTCCTTGAGCTTGCTCAGATTTTTCGAACGCGGCGAATTCGAAGCAGGCACAGCGCACTCATCCGCGAGCACGCGTCATCGTCGCGGAGGCTCGATCAAAAATGTGCTTGCCGATGCCGAAGTCATACGAGTCATTAATGGTCGTCTCCGTCCGTAACGCTCGGCCTTCCTTGTGGTACTGCTTGATCTTGGAGTGCTTGTAGTCGATGTGCAGCGATGGCGAGACGCCCTCCGTCAGCACTCTCGTTCGAAAGCGGCTGGGTGTACGTTTTGTGATACGCCTCTGGAAGATTAATTGCACCTGGTCGGGACGGCCCATATCCAAATTCTCGCGGATGATGTCCTCGAACAGAGCCCGTCCTGCGAGCGGGCGATCCAGCACCTGAGTCAGCGAGAACTCTGCCTGCAAGATCGAAACATCGTAGCGATAGCCAGCTTGCTGATCTTCGGGCGTGAAGGGGTGCGGTAGCTTCTGCTGCCACTTGGCCAACAACGTCACGATCTTGGTGTCGTCGAGCCCAGCAGCGATCTCCTGCATGCGCTGCGGGTTCTCGCACGACAAGATGCCGTTATCGAGTTCTGTAAACGCGATGCCTTCTTTGGTGAGCTGTCGTTTTAAGTACTCATGCCCGTTGATGCAGAGCTTGGCGTTGTAAGGAAAGTAACTGCCGTACTTGAGAAACGCTGGCCCGAAGTCGTCGTCGAAGAAGTAGATGTAATACTGATTCACCATCGCGGAACTGCGCGCAATCCACGGATAAGTGGCCCCGGTCTCGGGATTGCGCCGCTTCTCAGTACGAAAAGCCGGCGACTTCTCCTGAGCCTTGCCAATGAGCAGCACTCGCTCCTGCGTGCTAGTTTTGCGAAACGGCAAGACGACATCTTCCTTCCGCTCGCCCTTCTTGAACGAGATGAGCGGCACGCGATTGGTCTTCGCGAAGTCCTCGATCCGAGCGATGAAGTTGGCACTAATCGGCTCCATGAGAGCCGACGATGCGAACTGATGGCCGCGATGAAACCGAAAGAACGCAGCAACGCCGCCAGCGTACTGGAGCTTGGGCTGATAGACGTTGAGGTACACGCGATCGATGCATTCGAGTTGCATCGTGACATGCTGAGCAAGGACATCCGCAGCAGATCGAGGTAGGCTCATGACGGGCTCCGGTCGACACAGATCCTTCGGGATCACCAGCCGCCAAGCGGCTCAACAACGGGGAGCAACAGCTTACCCAACTACGCTCGACAGGAGCCCTCTTAATACACCTCGTCGGTCTGAGGCAGAGCCTCGGTAGAAGTCCATGCGACGAATACAGGCTTCTAGACAGCGATGACTACAACGTCTTCAGGTATTCCACCACGGCTTTCCTTTGATCCGGCGTCAGCTTGTCGCCGAAGGCGTGACCTTGATTGCTTCGTCCGGGATGCGAGGTGTTGGTGATGCGGCGTTGCTCGTGCGCGGCGGTTTTCTTCGCGGCGTCGGGTTCGAGGCGGGTGATCTTCCAGCCGACTCGTTGCTGGTCGTAAGCCGCCTCGTCGGTTTCGAATGATCTGGTGACAAAGCGAGGGGCGCGACTGGGAGTCGAGCACGTCGGCGATCGTCGGGACGCTGGCGTTGTGGAAGTACGGCGCGGTGGCCCAGACACCGTCGAGCGGAGGGGCCTGATAGCCGCCGTGATTCAGCATTTGGTAAGGCTCACCGTTGGGGCCGGTGTCGCGGTACAGCCAACTCGCCTTGTAGTAGTCGCGATCCGAATTGGCATCGAATGTCGCGAGCGCGGGATCGGTGCCAACTTCTTCCACCGGAACAATTCGGTTCGGGTACTGCCGGTCGCCTCCGTAAGTTCCGTGGCACTCGGAGCAGTTCTTGACGAAGAGCGGCTCGCCTCGCGCGGCCAACGCGCGGTCGATCGGAAACGGATACTTCGGCGCTTCAAGCGTCAGCAGGTACTCGCGGATATCCGCCAAGACCGCTTCTTGTTGCTTGATGAACTCCGCTCCGTTGTTCGGTCCCAAAAAGAACGACAGCCGGATCGAGTCGAACGC
>CAZNMS010000749.1:0-3422 GCA_964573505.1 uncultured Planctomycetaceae bacterium
CTGACGATTTCGGCTACTTACAAAGGCATAGCCCGAAAATCCTTAACGGCGTTGGCCTTTGGGGCTTCTTGCCTGCCACTTCAATCTGGGTTCCCGACTCGCTCAGGATCGCAACCTCGAGCCGAAAGACTGCGGGGGCCGTTCTTGACGGCGTGCCGCACTGATTGAGACGCTGAGAACCCGCTGAGGCTCGGGATGGAATCCCAAGCTACGGCTATGCGACGCGCAGGCGGAAGTCGTACTGATTCAGTTTGTTGTAGAGCGTCTTTAGCGCGATCCCGAGTTCGTTCGCGGTCTTTGGTTTGTCGCCGTGATGCTTCTCGAGCACGCGATGAATGACGTCCATCTCGATGTCGCGCAGGGTCTTTGGAACGGTCGGGCTCCAGACATCGCCTTCTGGGGCGGCTTCGCGAGCTTTCTCGACGGAACCTCGAACGCTGTCCGGCAAGTCCTGAGCGGTGATGCGATGGCCTTCGCATAAGGCCAATGCGTACTCGATCGCGTTCGCGAGTTCGCGAACGTTGCCCTTCCAGTCATGTGCCTTCAGAGCGACGGCGGCTTCCGTTGTGATCTTCGCCGTCTGAGTGCCGCGCTTCCGCGTGCAGCGTTGAATCAAGTGCTCGGCAAGCGGCACGACATCGTCAATCCGATCCTTCAGACGCGGCATGCGGATCTCGAAGGTGTTGACGCGGAAGTAGAGGTCTTCGCGGAACTTGCTCTCGTCGACCATTTCTTGCAGCGGACGATTGGTCGCACAGACAACGCGCACGTCGACATGAAATGCTTCGTTCTCTCCGATGCGGCGTACTTCGCCCGACTCTAAGAACCGCAAGAGCTTGACCTGCACGTTCTTGTCGAGCTCACCCAGTTCGTCCAAGAACAGCGTGCCGCCGTTCGCGACTTCGATGAGCCCTTTGCGATTCGAGTCGGCACCGGTGAAAGCACCTTTGCGATGACCGAAGAGTTCGCTTTCAACAAGGTGCTCGGGCAATGCCCCGCAGTTGACGGCGACGAATGGCTGACCGGCTCGCGTGCTGAGATCGTGAATCCGCCGAGCCGCGAGTTCTTTGCCGGTCCCGGTGTCACCGAGCACCAGCACATTTGAGTTCGTCGGAGCAATGCGCTCGATCAACGTCCTCACGCGTTGCATCGCCGCCGAATCGCCGATGAGCACCGCCGGTCCTTCAACCACTTTCAGACGACTCTCAAGCGCGAGCGTCTTATTCGTGAGCCGACGCTTCTCGACGACGCGATTCAGTGCCGTCTGAATGTCGAACAACTTGCAGGGCTTCTGCAGAAAGTCGTTCGCTCCGCGCCGCACTGCTTGAATGGCTTCACTCACATCACCGTGAGCGGTGTGAATGATGATCTGCGTCTCGGGCGAGACTGCTTTGATGTGATCGACGACTTGCCATCCATCGATGCCCGGCATGCGGAGATCGACGATCGCTGCGTCAAAGGTGTTTTGATCAATGGCCGCAATGGCCGCCTGACCGCCATCACAGACCGTGACTTCATGGCCCATGCGGGGTAATTCGATCCGCACAACTTCGCGGATCATCGCTTCGTCATCGACGAAGAGCACTCGGAGACGATTTGCTGAGGAACTCAACCGCCCACTCCCTGATGGTCTTCCTCAAGCATCCTTGCTTGAGGCGATCTGTGACTCGTGATGAATCGCAGGTCGATGTCCTCGATGGCTATCGGCAGTGACCGACAGCTCCTTGAAAGCTCCCAAAACACCGAAATTTGTAGGCTTCGGCGACCTTCACGAACTCCCTATCCGTGAGGGCGGCGGGTGATATCAGAAACTTGCGAAACGAGGCAATTCGGGTTTCTTCGAAGTTTCATGCCCCCATCGAATTGGCGAGGGCACGCTCTCCACTGACCCCGCGTCAGTGGAAGCAACGACTGGTGAGCTAACGACGCAGATCACAAGCCTCGTTGTTCCCGCTCTCCACCGACCCCGTGTCGGTGGGAGCAACGACTGATTCGCTAACGATGTCGAAGTGAGAGTTCTTGCGATGCGGCCGAAAGTCGTCGTTCGCTGACGGCGGGGTTCATCGAACAATCCTTAGCCGCCCAGTCGCGGCTTCCACTGACACGGGGTCAGTGGAGAGCTAACACCTGCAGTCCGTTGGGGGCGAGCCGCTTCACTCATTTGTCCGCAGTCACTCACGTTGCTTCGTCCGAGTAGCTTTTATTACTCAGTGGGGACCACTCGGTTCGGGAAGCTAAGCACGTTCTGAATCGGCACAGCCTTCTTGTTGACGATGATCTTGCGTTTGTCGCCCGGGCCTGCGTCAGGAGCAGTCGCGACACCGACGACATCGACGCCGCTCTCAGTTCGAGCTTCGACATATCGCCCGATTAAGTTGTCGTAAGAGATCAACTTCTCGACGTTCTCGAAGGCAATTTCTCCAGCAACTTGAAGGTCGCCCTTGCCATCAACGCGCGAGACTTCGAGGAATTCTTTGCCGTCGCGATTGATCACCTTCGTTGCTTGTCCGAGCAGGCGCGTCGTCTTGCCATCAGCATCGGTGCCGGTGCCTTCAATCACTTGCTTCACGAGAGCCTGCGCCGAGTTCACCGACACCAATTTATCGAGCGCCATTTCGCGATTGTTGGCGACGAGCATCACCGCTCCGTCTTTCATATGAGCCGCAGTGACAACGCCCGTCGTCGAGTCCGCGAACGTCACGTGCTGCCCGATGAATGAGTTGCCGACCGACAACTTCTGCCCGACTGAATCGGCGAACGGCGTCTTCGTTGTGTCTTGCGTTGCTTTGATCGACGACGCGAGATCCTTCAGCGTCGTGCTCATCTCGATGTTGGATTGCAGGCCGCGCATCGTCGAAAGCTGATTCAGCAGTTGATCGTTCGAGACCGGTTCGGTCGGATCTTGAGACTGCAACTGAGCAATGAGCAGCTTGAAGAAGTCATCTGCGGTGAGCCCTTCAAAGCCTTTCTTCTTTTCCTCGGGCTTCTTTGCGGTCGTAGACGCCGCAGTGGAATTGCTGGCTGAGCCGACTGACATGACTGCCTCCATGATGCGTCAGAACGTAAAGCGGCGGTGATGAGGCGACTCATTCCGCGAGCGAACTTCCCGAGTTCGTAGCATGGACGCTTACGTCCGTGCTGCGTCGCTGTCGGACGAAGAGCCAATGTTCGAGCGAGGCACGCTGAAGGTTCGCCTCACTGCAAATCATCGCCGCCTGAAGAGAATGCCTACGGACGCAACGCTACATGAAGGCCGCGAAACGCTGCTACGCGGCTTCTCGCAACGCACGGTCACGCAACGGTCTGAATTCGAACGCGATGCATCACGCCTTGTGGGACCGACATCTTGTACGTCCTGATTTGCACTGGGTGTAATCGGCATTCCAGCGCGGTCTCCGGCGGGCTTGTCCCGTCGGGACCAA